>NZ_JBKQGZ010000008.1:0-189881 GCF_050487165.1 Providencia sp. Me31A | reverse complement strand
TGAATGGGAGGCATTTTATAATTGTCATCGCCCCCACTCAGCTCATGCTGGTAAAACACCGTATGAAGTGTTAAAAAATAAGCTTGGTCTTTAAGACTAAACGTCAGCCGAGGTTCTGAGTGACACACCGCTAGAGCTCGAAATATGACGAAAATTAGGCGCTCTTTTTCTTATCAGCAGCGATATTACTATAATCTGGGCTCTCTAAAGCGATTAGCTCATCCAACAATGCGGTCAATTGCTGCATTTTCTCTGACGAAAAAGCCTGCTCAATTTTTTGATAACCTTCTTCCACTTCCTGACGCGCTTTGTCATACAGATCTTGCCCAGCGGGTGTCAAAGAGACGTATAATTTACGCTGATCATTCAACGGTTTTAAGCGGAAAATTAAACCTTCGCGCTCCATTCGGGTCAAAATCCCCGTTAAACTTGGGCGAAGAATACAGGTTTGGACTGATAATTCATGAAAGTCAATTGAACGCTTATCAGCTAAAACGCGAATGATACGCCATTGCTGTTCAGTCAGATTATACGACTTCAATATTGGTCGAAAGAACCCCATTGCCGTTTCTCTCGCCTGCAATAATGCAATTGTCAATGATTCATGCATAAGCTTAAAACTCACCACTTAATTAACGTTATTTAGCCCAATTTAGGTATTTTATGGCAACCGCCACATGGCTTTATTGGCTCTATACTTTAGTTAAACTCGTTAAACCCTAGGTTATCACCGAGGATTTCCACATAACCAATTTTCCCTATTAAAGAGTAGCACGGTAAAATAACAATCTCAAAGAAAAACCCTAAAATATTAATGAGTAAATAATTTAAAACTCTGTCATAAAGTTAATTTCTTGTGAATTAAAAAAAAATTAAAAAATAATAAATTCATTTATAACAATGAATTACAAAAACCAACTTAAATTATGTTAATGAGATCACAATTAAAATTAACATTTCCATAAACCTATTGCTAAATTAAAAGTTATACTTTATTAATATATTAATAATTACTCGAAAGTTGAATTCTTTTCATTAAGGAGTTGTCAATGAAAGGCACTGTATTTGCCGTTGCCCTCAATCATCAAAGCCAGCTTAGCCATTGGCTTGAGGCATTCCAGCAAGCCCCTTATAAAACCCCACCGAAAACCCCAGTGTGGTTTATTAAGCCGCGTAATACACGCATCAATTCAGGCGAGCAGATTTTGCATCCAGTCGGTGAAGAAGTACAAAGTGGTGCCACCCTCGCTTTAGTGATCGGTAAAAACGCACGCAAAGTCAGTAAAGCAGATGCACATCAGTTTATTGCTGGATTTGCCCTTGCAAATGAGGTTAGCCTGCCAGAAGACACCTTCTATCGCCCTGCCATTAAAGCAAAATGCCGTGATACTTTCTGCCCAATTGGTGAGATGGTAACGGCTTCGCTGGATACGCCTGTCGATATCATCACACAAGTAAATGGTAAGGAAGTGGATCGTTGGTCAACCAAAGATCTGATCCGCGATGCCAGCGAGTTAGTGGCCGCATTAAGTGACTTTGCCACCCTAAAACAAGGGGATGTGATCCTGATAGGCACGCCGCAACAACGTGTCACCATCAACCCCGGTGATGAAGTGATTATCCAAGCGGAAGGCTTCCCTAGCCTGAAAAATACCGTTGTGGCAGCAGGAGAAAAATAATGTCTACTATCACTAAACGCGCAAAAATTCTGTTTAAAGGCACTGAGTATTCCGTCACTGTCGGTGATAACGAAGCCATTACGTTACCTAATGGCGATGTGATTGCAGGAGATTCCCCGGATGTTGAGTGGTTGCCACCTGCGCAAGGGACTTTATTTGCTCTTGGCTTGAACTATGCCGACCATGCCGCAGAGTTAGAATTTAAACCACCTGAAGAGCCACTGATTTTCTTAAAAGCAGAAAGCAGCCTAACAGGTCACCGTCAAGTCTCTGTGCGCCCTGATAATGTTGAATATATGCACTACGAGTCTGAGTTAGTGGTCGTGATTGGCAAAATCGCTCATAAGGTTTCAAAAGAAGATGCCATGGATTATGTCGCAGGTTATACCGTGTGTAACGACTATGCTATCCGTGACTACCTCGAAAATTATTATCGTCCCAATTTGCGTGTGAAAAGCCGCGATACATTAACGCCTATTGGCCCTTGGATTGTCGATAAAGATGCCGTGAAAGATCCTCATAACCTCGCTTTATACACCTATGTCAATGGTGAATTGCGCCAAAAAGGAACCACTGCTGATCTGATTTTCGATATTCCATTTTTAATTGCTTACCTCAGTGACTTTATGACACTGCAACCGGGAGACATGATTGCGACAGGGACACCAAAAGGGCTGTCTGATGTCGTACCGGGTGATGAAGTCATTGTTGAAGTTGAGGGTGTTGGCCGACTAGTCAATACCATTATCAGCGAAAAAGACTATGAGGAACGAGTATAATGACTAAGATTAATCATTGGATCAACGGTAGAAACGTTGCTAGCAAAGACTATTTTCAAACCACCAACCCAGCAACAGGTGAAGTTCTCGCTGAAGTCGCTTCCGGTGGGCAAGATGAAATCAACCAAGCGGTCGCCGCAGCAAAAGAGGCATTTCCAAAGTGGGCAAATACCCCAATGAAAGAACGTGCTCGCTTAATGCGCCGCCTTGGTGAATTAATCGATGAAAACGTCCCTCAAATTGCGGAAATAGAAACCAAAGACACAGGTCTGCCTATTCATCAGACCAAAAATGTACTGATCCCTCGTGCTTCACACAACTTTGAATTCTTTGCTGAAATTTGCCAACAAATGAATGGTCGTACCTATCCGGTTGACGACAAAATGATGAACTACACCCTGATACAACCTGTTGGTGTGTGTGGGTTAATCTCCCCGTGGAACGTACCGTTTATGACGGCAACATGGAAAACCGCCCCATGTTTAGCTCTGGGCAACACTGCCGTGCTGAAAATGTCTGAACTGTCTCCGCTATCAGCAAACCGTTTAGGGGAATTAGCACTTGAGGCTGGCATTCCTGCTGGCGTCTTGAACGTCGTCCAAGGTTATGGTGCAACGGCAGGTGATGCACTGGTGAAACATCACGATGTTCGAGCAGTATCGTTCACCGGTGGTACAGCAACAGGCCGTGCCATTATGCAAAACGCAGGATTGAAAAAATATTCAATGGAGCTAGGGGGGAAATCCCCAGTTCTAATTTTTGAAGATGCGGATATTGAACGCGCAATGGATGCGGCACTGTTTACTATTTTCTCTATCAATGGGGAACGTTGTACCGCGGGCTCACGTATTTTCATTCAAGAAAGCATTTATCCTGAGTTTGTAAAACGTTTTGCTGAACGAGCAAACCGTCTGATCGTCGGTGACCCGAACGATCCGAAAACACAAGTCGGTGCATTAATAAGCCAACAGCACTGGAACAAAGTGTCCGGTTATATTCGTATTGGTATGGAAGAAGGCGCTACCCTGTTAGCGGGTGGCCCTGAAAAACCAACGGATCTGCCTGATCACCTGAAAAATGGTCATTTCTTGCGTCCGACCGTTCTGGCTGATGTCGATAACCGTATGCGCGTTGCACAAGAAGAAATCTTTGGTCCCGTCGCTTGTCTGATCCCATTCAAATCAGAAGAAGATGGTCTACGTATGGCGAACGATGTTGAATACGGCCTAGCTTCCTATATTTGGACGCAAGATGTCAGCAAAATCCTTCGTCTTTCTCGCAATATCGAAGCCGGAATGGTGTTTGTTAACACACAAAATGTGCGTGACCTACGTCAACCATTTGGCGGTGTCAAAGCCTCCGGTGTTGGCCGTGAAGGTGGCGAATACAGCTTCGAAGTCTTTGCAGAGATGAAGAACGTTTGTATCTCCTACGGCGACCACAACATCCCACGCTGGGGTGTATGATTTATAAAATTATTTTTATAATATTTATCAATTAGATACCTATAAAAATTTGAACTGTAAATGATTCAAGATAAATAATAGCTACAACAAATTATGGGTAAACTCATTCCTTACCTTAAATAGTTTGAGTTGTAGCTAGGCGGCAGGTGAAATCCCCCCTATGAGCATACATAAGTATGTGATTAGGGTGGTTTTGTGCAGCCAACACCGCTACAGCTCAAAATATAACGGGTAAGAGAGGATGAAATGGGTAAACTAGCACTCGCCGCAAAAATAACACACGTCCCATCCATGTACTTATCAGAACTACCGGGTAAAAATTTTGGATGTCGCCAATCAGCTATCGATGGGCATAAAGAAATCAGCCGTCGCTGCCGTGAATTAGGCGTTGATACCATTATCGTTTTTGATACTCACTGGTTAGTCAATAGTGCTTACCACATCAATTGCGCTGATCATTTCAAAGGTATTTATACCAGTAATGAGCTTCCTCATTTTATTCGCGACATGGAGTATGAATACGATGGGAACTCAGTATTAGGTCAGATGATTGGTGAAGAAGCTCGTAAATTAGGCGTTCGAGCTCAAGCCCATGAAATCCCAAGCTTAACACTTGAATATGCCACCTTAGTTCCAATGCGTTATATGAATAGCGACCGTCACTTCAAAGTGATTTCTATCTCTGCATTCTGTACTTCTCACAGCTTTGAAGACAGCCGCAAATTAGGTGAAGCCGTACTGACCGCTATCGAAAAATATGATGGCACGGTGGCGGTACTCGCCAGTGGTTCATTGTCACACCGCTTTATTGATGACCAAAAAGCTGAAGACGGTATGAACAGCTACACTCGCGAGTTTGATGAGCAAATGGATAAACGCGTCGTCAAATTATGGCGTGAAGGCCGTTTTGAAGAGTTCTGCAAAATGCTGCCTGAATATGCCGATTATTGCTTTGGTGAAGGTCATATGCACGATACCGTGATGTTGTTAGGCATGCTAGGTTGGGATAAATACACAGAGAAAGTAGAAGTTTTAACCGACTTATTTGCAAGTTCAGGCACAGGGCAAATCAATGCTGTCTTCCCACTGCCAAGCTACATCATTGAAAAACAAGCGACAACCGCATAAGGAACTGTTATGCCTCATTTTTATGCAGAATGTACCGAAAATATTCGTGATGATGCTCAGCTTCCCGAACTGTTTGCCAAAGTAAATGAAGCCCTTGCAGGAACGGGGATTTTCCCATTAGGTGGCATTCGCAGCCGCGCTATATGGTTAGACACTTGGCAAATGGCCGATGGTAAGCACGATTATGCGTTTGTGCATATGACGTTGAAGATTGGTGCGGGGCGCTCTCTTGAAGATAAGCAAAAAACGGGGGAGATGATTTTCACTCTGATCAAAGCCCATTTTGCCGATTTAATGGCAAAACGCTACTTGGCGCTGTCTTTTACCATAGAAGAGCTTGATCCCGTATTAAATTATAAACAAAACAATGTTCATGCTTTGTTTAAGGGTTAACAGTTTATAACGTCATTCACCGTTGATTGAGAGGGCAAGATGGTCAAAAGTTTCGATACGCATATCCCACGTTGGCTGATCCCACTATTAGGGTCGTTAGTTGCTTTTGGGCCATTGTCTATCGATATGTACCTTCCTGCCCTGCCTCAGATGGGAACCGCTTTACGAGCAACCCAAGGGCAAATGCAGTACACCCTTGGGGCTTTTTTTGCAGGTTTCTGTGTGGGAATGCTGTTTTACGGGCCATTAAGCGATTTACTGGGCCGCCGTAAAATGTTGTTAAGTGGCCTCGCCATTTTTACGGTAGCCAGTTTGTTGTGCGCTCAATCCACTGATGCAAACACCTTAATTGTTTTTAGGGCATTGCAAGCCTTTGGTAGTGGTGCAGCCATTGTTATGGCAAGGGCAATTGCTAGAGATGTTTATCCAGCCTATGAATTACCTAAAGTGCTGTCATTAATGACCCTTGTCACCATGATTGCACCGTTACTCGCCCCATTGTTAGGGGGGTTCTTACTTATTCACTTTGAATGGCAAGTGATTTTTTATTTATTAGCACTGCTTGGTCTGCTCTCTATAAGCGTGATTTTCTTCTTGCTGCCAGAAACATTACAACACCAACGCAGCAGTGAAAATATGATTTATGTCGCCTTTAAAAATTATGCACAGATACTCACAGACCGAGAAGCACTGAGTATCATCGGTACGATGGCATTCTCTTTTGCTGGCATGTTTGCTTTTATCAGTGGTTCACCGTTTGTGTATATCAATTACTTTGGGGTTTCTGAGCAACATTATGGCCTGCTATTTGGTTGTAACATTCTGGGAATGATTGTGATGTTGTTATTGAACGTTAAGCTGCTAAAAAATTACAGTTTAACGCGCATTCTCACTATACAAAGTGGATTTCAATTAGTATTTGGCCTGCTGTTACTCCTATTTTACCAACAAAGTCTGCCTATTATTGTTATTCTGGTAGTGCTGTTCCTATCGATGGTCAATGCTATCGGTACCAACAGTTTGTCACTGTTACTGCAACAACGAGGAAAAATTGCGGGTAGTGCCAGCGCACTGGCAATTTCAATTCAATTTGCCTTAGCTGCACTCGCCAGTGTTGCAGTATCTGTATTACAGGATGAATCCCCATTTGCTATGGCACTTGTTATGGCGCTCTGTGCGGGTTTGAGTTTCACCAGTCAACGTTTCTCGGCTAAGAATATTCACCCACAGGTGCAATCAGTGTCTTCGGAGAACAACGAAAAATGAGTATCAATATCAATTCTACATTATTCCGCCAGCAGGCTTATATCAACGGTCAGTGGGTTAATGCCCAAAATAACAGCATCTTTGAAGTGACGAACCCTGCAAATAACCAAGTTATCGCCAAAGTCAGCAATGTCGGGGCATCGGAAACCCAACTTGCGATTGAAGCGGCTGAAAAAGCCCTCCCTGCATGGCGAGCGAAAACCGCTAAAGAGCGTAGTCAAATTTTAAACAAATGGTTCCGTTTAATGATGGATAACCAAAAAGAGTTAGCTCAGCTACTGAGTGCCGAGCAAGGCAAATCTCTCAACGAATCGATGGGCGAAATTGCCTACGGCGCTAGCTTTATTGAGTGGTTTGCGGAAGAAGGCAAACGAGTCTACGGGGAAACCATCCCATCCCCATTGCCAGGGCGCCGCCTTGTGACGATTAAGCAACCCGTTGGGGTTGTTGCAGCTATCACACCGTGGAATTTCCCGAATGCGATGATCACTCGTAAAGTGGGCCCTGCACTTGCTGCCGGCTGCACGATGGTATTAAAACCCGCGGCAGAAACGCCATTATCCGCCTTAGCGCTGGCCGCATTAGGTGAAGAAGCGGGTATTCCTGCTGGCGTATTCAATATCGTTCCAGGCACAGATGCAAAAGCCATTGGTGGCGTCATGACATCAAGCCCTGTAGTACGCAAACTGACATTCACCGGTTCCACTCGCGTTGGTAAATTGCTGATGGAGCAATGTGCTAATACCGTGAAGAAAATGTCCCTTGAACTAGGCGGTAACGCACCGTTTATCGTATTTGATGATGCTGATTTAGATGCTGCTGTACAAGGCGCTTTAGCCGCTAAATTCCGTAACAGTGGGCAAACTTGCGTGTGCGCTAACCGCATTTTAGTGCAAGAAGGTGTTTACGATGAGTTTGCTGCTCGCCTCGCTAAAGCCGTCAGTGCGCTGAAAATTGGCCCTGCGACACAAGCTGACTCACAACAAGGCCCTCTGATTAATCAAGCCGCGGTGGATAAAGTCACTGAACATATTGCTGACGCCGTTTCCCACGGCGCAAAAGTGATTGTGGGCGGTAAACCTGCAAGTTTAGGTGGTTTGTTCTTTGAGCCTACCGTTATTACGGGTGTAACAGAGTCCATGAAAGTCGCTAAAGAAGAAACGTTTGGCCCACTAGCACCTTTATTTAAATTCCGCGATGAGCAAGAAGCCATTGATCTTGCAAATGATACAGAGTTCGGCTTGGCGTCTTATTTCTATTCAAAAGATATCGGCCGTATCTACCGTGTTGCAGAAGCATTAGAAAGCGGCATGGTGGGTATCAATGAAGGCATTATTTCGAACGAAGTGGCCCCATTTGGAGGCATTAAGCAGTCTGGTCTGGGGCGTGAGGGATCACGCTATGGAATTGAAGATTATTTGGAAGTGAAATACCTCTGTTTTGGTGGGCTTTCTAATTAGAAAGAAACATTAGCTAGTGGTCTTCGCTTTTAAAATCTTAGCTCTAAATAATTCGAGTTAGAACAAAGCAGTAAATGAGACTAATCCCTTAGGAGCATACCCATGTGACTAGGGGATAGGCACAAGCCTATCGTGAAGCTAACGCAGTTATAGCTCGAAGTATAACGAGCTGAGGTGCAAAAGGAAAATAAGATGTTACAAAAAGATGTCATATCGCAAATAGCCCAGCGCTTAAATCAGGCTGAAAAATCACGTGAGCAAATTCGCCAAATATCACTCGATCACCCAGAGATGACGATCGACGATGCTTATGCCGTCCAAAAAGAATGGGTTGGCTTAAAAATTGCTGAAGGGCGTGTGTTGAAAGGCCACAAGATTGGGTTAACATCCAAAGCCATGCAGGCAAGTTCACAAATTGATGAGCCTGATTACGGTGCGCTACTTGACGATATGTTTTTTGATGACGGCTGTGATATCCCAACAGACCGCTTTATTGTTCCTCGCATTGAAGTCGAATTAGCTTTTGTTCTTGCCAAACCCTTGCGCGGGCCAAACTGCACCATCTTTGATGTGTATAACGCCACTGACTATGTGATCCCAGCTCTTGAGCTGATTGATGCACGCTGTCATAACGTCGATCCAGAAACTAATCGTCCACGTAAAGTGTTCGACACCATTTCAGATAACGCAGCCAATGGTGCGGTTATTTTAGGTGGCCGACCCATTAAACCTCGTGATTTAGACATGCGTTGGATTAGCGCCCTACTCTATCGTAATGGTGTCATTGAAGAATCCGGTGTCGCGGCTGCTGTTCTTAACCACCCTGCAAACGGTGTGGCATGGTTAGCCAATAAATTAGCCCCACATAATGTCCAACTCGAACCTGGGCAAATCATTCTTGGCGGTTCATTTACTCGCCCTGTGCCCGCACGTAAAGGCGATGTGTTCCATGTTGACTATGGAAATATGGGTTCTATTAGCTGCCGATTTGTATAAGGAAACCTCATGGATCTGTTAGAAAATAAATTCAAAAAAGCCATAAAAAGCGGTCAACCACAAATCGGCCTATGGCTTGGTTTGTGCAGTCCATATAGTGCAGAGTTACTTGCAGGTGCTGGTTTTGACTGGTTATTGATCGACGGCGAACATGCACCGAATAATGTGCAAACGACCTTATCTCAGTTACAAGCGATCGCCCCATATCCTTCACAGCCAGTCGTTCGTCCACCGTGGAATGACCCTGTGATCATTAAACAACTGTTGGATATCGGTGCGCAAACTCTTTTACTCCCGATGGTACAAAATGCGGAACAAGCCAAGCAAGCCGTGCGCGCAACGCGTTATCCACCAGCAGGCATCCGCGGTGTTGGCAGCGCTTTAGCCCGTGCCTCTCGCTGGAATCGTATACCCGATTATCTAACACGTGCTAATGATGAAATGTGTGTGATCGTGCAAGTGGAAACACGTGAAGCTATGAACAATCTACCGGAGATCTTAAAGGTCGAAGGCGTCGATGGTGTATTTATCGGCCCCGCAGATCTCAGTGCAGATATGGGCTTCTCAGGTAATCCAAACCATCCAAAGGTGAAATCTGCGATAGAAAAAGCGATTGTCCAAATTCGCGAAGCGGGTATCGCACCGGGTATTTTAATGGCGGCACCAGATGTTGCTGAACATTATTTGAAACTGGGCGCTTTGTTTGTCGCCGTTGGTGTGGATACCACATTACTGGCGCGTACTGCAGAAGCACTCGCAGCCAAATTTGGCAAAACCGTCTCAGAGGTCACCTCGAGTACGCCTAGTGTTTATTAACTAACAGATCGCTAAATAGGCCAATTTTAACCCTACAGATAAAAGGCCTATTTAGATAAATAAAAATCAATATCGTAATAAAAGGCAGAATGCACCATGACTGCCTACGAGTCCCTTGTACCTATAATAATTTTCAAAAGAAAGAATAGAGGGCCCTACAATATGAGTAATCAACAGCTTGCAAACAGTAACCCAGCAGAGCAACATAAAAACTTAACTGAACCCCAGCAGCGAGTTATTAATAAATTATTCAAGCGCCTTATCGTATTTTTATTTGTATTATTCGTTTTCTCATTCTTAGACCGTATTAATATTGGCTTTGCGGGCCTCTCTATGGGGAAAGATATCGGCCTAACCTCAACGATGTTCGGTTTAGCCGCGACCTTGCTATATGTCACTTACGTGATTTTTGGTATTCCAAGTAACATCATGTTAGGGATTGTTGGCGCGCGCCGTTGGATAGCCACCATCATGGTACTTTGGGGGATTGCTTCTACGGCGACCATGTTTGCGACAGGACCTACAAGTTTATATGTCCTACGAATGCTGGTCGGTATCGCTGAAGCGGGCTTTTTACCGGGGATTTTGGTATATTTAACTTACTGGTTCCCTGCCTATTTCCGCGCTCGTGCTAATGCCTTATTTATGATTGCTATGCCTGTCACTATGGCATTCGGCTCGCTGGCATCTGGCTACATTCTTGGATTGGATGGCATTTTAAATCTCAAAGGCTGGCAATGGTTGTTTTTATTAGAAGGTTTCCCTTCAGTGATCCTCGGTGTACTTGTTTGGTTCTACCTTGATGATTCACCGAAAAAAGCCAAATGGCTGACCCAAGAAGACAAAGACACTCTGCAAGAAATGATGGACAACGACCAACTGGAATTAGTACAGCCTCATGGTTCGAAAAGCCATAGCGCCCTACAAAATACCAGTCTGTGGAAAGAAATTTTCACCCCAGTGGTCTTGATGTACACCGTTGCTTATTTCTGTTTAACCAATACGTTAAGTGCGATTAATATCTGGACACCACAAATTATGCAAAGCTTCAATCAAAGCAGCAGTAATGCCATGATTGGGCTATTAACGGCCATTCCACAATTCTGTACTATCTTAGGGATGATCTATTGGAGCCGTCGCTCTGACCGGTTACAAGAACGGAAGATGCACACGGCCTTGCCATATTTATTTGCGGCAGCAGGATGGGTTCTTGCGGCAATGACGAACCATCCGGTCATCCAATTGATTGGTATTATTCTGGCATCAACAGGTTCTTTCACTGCAATGGCGTTGTTCTGGACAACCCCTGATCAATCAATCAGTTTACGGGCTCGCGCTATCGGTATTGCGGTTATCAACGCAACTGGTAATATAGGATCTGCGGTCAGCCCCCTCCTCATCGGTTGGCTAAAAGACCAAACAGGCAGCTTTAACTCAGGTCTCTACTTTGTGGCAGGTTTGTTGGTCGTCGGCGCCCTTCTAGTCATCGCCATACCAATGAAAAACTCACGCCCAAGAGCGACACCGTAACCGGTCGAATTATATAGTTTTGTTAGCTAAAAATGAGTGCTGCACCCCAATAACCTTGAGCATTGCTCAAAATAATTCAAGTTGCAGCTAGGCGGCAAGCAAGCTAATCCCTAGGAGCATACATAAGTATATGACTAGGGTTGGCTTGTATAGCCAACAACGCTACAGCTTGAAGTATGAAGAGCAATTATGACAGGCATAATCACGAATATCGACATCAGTACAGACTACGACGAAACACAAGGTAATGATGATGTCCACTACCAAACCTTTGGTAATATGGCGGCCTTTTTTGGTCGCGATATGCAAGCTCATCGCCATGACGGTTTCTTCCAATTGCACTATTTGGTGACGGGCCATATTACCTTGCAGCTTGACGAGTCGCGTTATTCTGTTCAAGCCCCGTTATTTATTCTTACGCCACCGTCTGTTGCTCATGCGTTTTTTACCCAAGAAGATACTGATGGCCACGTATTAACGGTACGGCAGGATTTAATAACGCCATTGCTGGGGTCGTTATACCCAGCGAATCCTGATTTAGTTGATATTCCCGCGATTTGCCTGTCTGTTGCTGATAAACCCGAAGATATTGAAACTTTTAACCATTACTGGGCATTAATGGCGCGTGAATCCGCTAATAGCTACGTGGGAAAAGATCAGGTTTTATCTTCTCTGGCACAGGCTTTTTTTGCATTTCTGCTAAGGTCAATTCCCCTAGATGAGCACCCAACGACGGGAGTCCGAGGGGAACACCGCTTGTTCCAGCGATTTAACCGACTCATAGACTTGCATTATCGTGAACATCTCGCAGTACCTGAGTACGCTCAAAAACTTGGAGTCACCGAGTCCCGGTTAAAAGATATGTGCCGCCGCTTTGCTAACAGGCCACCTAAGCGGCTGATTTTTGATAGGATACTGAGAGAAGCCAAACGTATGTTAATTTTTTCCGATTGTCCTGTTTCTGAAATTGCCTACCAACTTGGCTTTAAAGACCCAGCTTATTTTGCGCGTTTCTTTAACCGTTTAGTGGGATGTTCGCCAAGCTTATGGCGCGAACGAAATATTCACTAAAACTATCCATATTCCTTAAGTGCATCTCGAAACAATAATTCCTATAAACAGAACAACCATCTCGATACATAATCTATCATTATGCTTTCATATCGATCATTAACCCTAAATTTATTTTACATTTAAAAAACATTTTGAGGTATTACTAATTTTGTTTTAATTTTATAAAAATACAAAATAGTTTTAACAAAAAGTGAATACCGCGATTAAAAAAAGAACAACAAGAAAACTAAAAATAAATACAATTAATATATTAACAATATATAACGCACTGTAAATAAATAATATTTTTATTTCATTCATTATGGCATTAATATTAAAACATCGATATGATCACATTTCTTTCACAAAGACCCTCTTTCACCGAAAAGTACCAGAGAACCTATAGAAAGTCTCTTTCAAACTCCCCCATAAAACGATTCAATTAAGAAACACAAAACAAACATAAAATTAACATAATTTCGCTTGCACCTTTGTACTCCTATCAAAGCAAGCCCTCATTGTGAGATAACGAGGTAGACATGAAACCAGAAGATTTTCGTTCAGATGCTAAACGCCCTTTTAATAGCCAAGAATACTTAAAAAGCCTACAAGATGGCCGTGAAATCTATATCTATGGCGAGCGTGTGAAAGATGTCACCACTCATCCAGCCTTTCGTAACTCCGCAGCTTCAATAGGACAGTTATATGATGCGCTTCATGATAAAACGACTCATGACCAACTTTGCTGGAGCACCGACACCGGCAATGGAGGATATACTCACAAATTCTTCCGCTTCGCTAAAAGTGCAGATGAACTGCGCCAACAACGTGATGCTATCGCAGATTGGTCACGTCAGAGCTACGGATGGATGGGACGCACTCCAGACTATAAGGCGGCATTCGCCAGTTGTTTAGGCGCAAACCCTGAATATTATGGCCAGTTTGCAGATAACGCGCGCAATTGGTACAAACGCATTCAAGAAAGCGGCTTGTACTTTAACCATGCAATCGTTAACCCACCGATTGATCGCCATAAACCTGCTGATGAAGTGAAAGATGTTTATATCAAGCTTGAAAAAGAAACCGATGCAGGGATTATCGTTAGCGGTGCTAAAGTCGTTGCGACCAACTCAGCGTTAACACACTATAACTTTATCGGTTTCGGCTCAGCACAAGTGATGGGAGATAATCCTGATTTTGCACTGATGTTTGTCGCACCAATGGATGCAGATGGCGTAAAACTGATTTCTCGTGCATCTTATGAATTAGTCGCTGGCGCGACAGGCGCACCATTTGATTACCCATTATCAAGCCGTTTCGATGAAAATGATGCCATATTAGTCATGGATCATGTGTTGATTCCGTGGGAAAACGTTCTGATTTACCGAGACTTTGACCGTGCTCGTAATTGGGCAGTACAAGGTGGATTTGCACGATTATTCCCATTACAAGCTTGTGTCCGCTTAGCCGTTAAATTAGACTTCATTACCGGATTGTTACAAAAAAGTTTAGAATGTACAGGTGTTATTGATTTCCGTGGTGTACAGGCTGATCTGGGTGAAGTGGTCGCGTGGCGTAATCTGTTCTGGTCATTGACTGATGCAATGACATCAGAAGCTAAAGCTTGGGAAGGTGGCGCATTCCTACCCGATACTCAAGCTATCCAGACTTACCGTGTTATGGCACCAATGGCCTACACTAAAATTAAAAATATCATTGAAAGTAACGTGACAAGTGGCCTGATTTACTTACCATCAAGCGTTCGTGATATGAATAATCCAGAAATTGATAAGTATTTAGCTAAATATGTTCGCGGTTCTAATGGGATGGATCACGTCGAACGAATTAAGATCCTAAAACTCATGTGGGATGCGATCGGTAGTGAGTTTGGTGGTCGCCATGAACTGTATGAAATTAACTACGCGGGAAGCCAAGACGAAATTCGCCTGCAGTGTCTGCGTCATGCACAAGGTTCTGGCAACATGAAAGCCATGACAGATATGGTTGATCGCTGTCTATCCGATTACGATCAACACGGATGGAAGCGTCCACACCTGTATAACAACAACGATATTAATCAGTTAGATTCGCTGCTGAAATAATCGGCAGCAGGAGGTCAAAATGTCTTTAGAAAATGAACATCGCCTGCGTTTCAGAGATGCGATGGCAAGTCTAGGTGCTGCAGTTAATATAGTCACCACGGATGGTACTGAGGGTCGCTGTGGAATTACAGCCACTGCAGTCTGTTCAGTTACAGATACGCCACCAACTTTGATGGTATGTGTCAACCGCAATAGTGCAATGAATGCGGTATTTCAAAAGAATGGCCGCCTGTGTGTAAACGTTCTAAGTCATGATCAAGAAGAGTTAGCATGCCATTTTGCTGGGATGAAAGGTTCCACAATGGAAGAGCGTTTTAGCTGGAATGTGTGGGATAATGGTATTTTACAACAACCTTTATTGAAAAATGCCCTAGCCAACCTTGAAGGCGAAATCACGCAAGTGCAAGATATTGGTACACACTCAGTGTACTTGGTTGAAATGAAACAAATCATTGTTAATGATACAGGGCATGGACTAGTTTACTTTAAACGTAAATTTCACCCTGTTATGCACCAACTCCTTGAGCCAACGGCTTAACTGTTCGCTTATCTAATTTTAAATAGCCTCTGATAATGAGGCTATTTAATTTAAAAAATTTTAATTATATCATCAAAGTAATTTCTCTTCTACCAAATACTATTTTCCTCGATATGACTCTACGGCCTTTCATTCTTTTCTGATTGCATAAGGGCTAAGACTCTTATACGTTTAACCTAAATCATTTATCAGGATTAAAAGGCACCAATATGACCATCACATTTATCGTTGTATTTGTTTTACTATTATTGGCCATCGGTTGGGGGATCTCTATTTATAACCGTCTGATCAATACCCGTAATCAAGTCAGCAACCAATTTGCCAATATTGATGTTATTTTAAAACAACGGGCAGACCAGATCCCTCAACTTGTTACCATCACTGAAAAAGCGATGGAACATGAAAAAACACTGTTTACCTCATTAAGCGATGCACGCCAACGCTATTTTAATGCCAATAATATGAATGATAAAATTGCGGCATCAAATGACATGAATCGTACACTCAATAACCTTATTGCTATTGCAGAAAACTATCCAACGCTGATCTCTGGTGAGCAATTCACGCAACTACAACTTGCCCTCAGTGAGGTTGAAAATAAAATTGCCCAACGACGTGAAGGCTTTAACGATGCAACAACACAGTACAATACTGCAATACAAATGTTTCCAGATAGCCTGATTGCGAATGCCTTTCATTTTACGGCACTGCCATTACTTGATATTTCTGAGGATGAAAAAAAATATCAGGGCGTCCAGTTTAAATAATGTCAGTGTAAAGGTATTAGTGCGTGAATATGTATTTTTTACTCGGAGCAGCCATTGGAGCTTTAATTTTATTTATCGATAACACATTTTCGATAAATAAAAAAGTGAACTGGGGGATCGTTCCTTTTATCAGCGTTGCTTGTGGTATGTGGTATTCTCTATCACCTTCACAAGGCGATTATGGCAGTATTATTTATTACGTTGTGGTATTGGCAATCACCTTTTTTATTAGCCGTAATGCTGTCAAAGCCAGCAAAATTGCCTATCAACGTTATCAGCGCTTACAAAATGAAGGCTCATCAAAGTTTAGTGCTTTTTTGAAAGTATGTGTGGGTATGTTACTAGCAATCTGCTTACTTTCTGGCTTTTTTATCGACATGCGTATATTTTTTATCGCCTTTGTCTTACTCTTTGTATTTAACGCGATTGAAAATACGCCAACCAAACGATTCTTAAAATTTCAGAAAAACCTAGCCACCTCCAAAATACGCTCAATCGCTATGGGGTTAGTTGAAGTTGAAGGGAAAATCACAGCAGGGACTGAAATTAAGAGCCAATTAGGTAATAAAACTTGCTATGGCTCATTTTATTTTGAATATTCCATATCAAAAGATAAAGAAGGTAGGAAAAGTTATACCTTGCAAGATAGTAAAAGCCGTATGCATAGTTTTACCTTGACGGATGATACAGGCTCCGTAAAAGTCGAGTGTGACCCTGATTATTTTGTTTACCCTGGCTTAAAGCCACATATGGATATTGAAAGTGGTAACCGTCGTTATACCGAGTATTTACTTGAAGCAAAAAACAGTTATTTATTAATTGGTACTGCGGATGCCAATGAAAAAGGCGAGCCCATGATTATACGCAAAGCGCCTCATATGCTATTGGGTATTTCACCTTCTGACTATGTCGACCGTTGGAACAAAACGAGTCCGTTGCGACGAAACTTAACGATCACTGTAATCATTGCACTTTTGCTGATAGGTTTTATTTTGATCACCCCAATGGATTACCAAAATGGGCAATTGAATATGTATTTCAATCAAACATTCTTATTCGGTAATAACTAGCATGGAAAACATCATTTTTTTCATTATTATTATTGTCATTGGCTATATATTCATACGCTATCTAATTAATATTTATAACAACATTATCTTTTTAAAAAATAATTGCTACAAAGCATTTGCCAATATTGATGTATTATTAAAGAAACAAGTTGAATTACTTCCTGTACTGACACGGGTTGCAGATAAAGCGATGGCTCATGAAAAACAACTTTTTAATGAGCTAGTTGCAAGTCGTCAACGCTATTTATCCAGTACTGACATCGAAATAAAAGTCGATACGGCTAACCAATTAGCTCCAAAGATAAAACCGTTAATTGCTCTCGCAGAAAAATACCCAACACTGATCAGTAAAGCAGTATTGTTAGAGCTACAAACTCAAGCAAAAAATGTTGAAGACCAAATTGCAGATAGACGCGAATTTTTCAACCAAACTGTCACACTCTACAATACCGATATTCATATTTTTCCTAATCTTATTTTTACCGCGTTATTCCGCTTTAAAGATATTCCCCTGCTATATGGTAAACAGGAGCATTCACAATGATCAGCATTCCTTTTTCTTGGTTTGGTTTCACTGACTGGCTTATTACACAAGAGGCAGGGCTGATCATCATGTTTGCCACATTTGGCACGCTAATTTTATCCTTCATAATAATCGCCATCCTCGGTGCATTAGGGCTAAAGAAATATGTGGCTTATATTGCTGGTGCTTTATTGTGCTCTATTTTCATTAGCATGATGGTGATGATCCCGCTGTTACTGCTGTTCAATATTGAAAACTCGATCAAACTACAACTTGTCTGGATGGTGATTGTGGCCAGTTGCCTAATTTCATTTTTAAGCAACCGACATTATTTAGATATTTACTTCAATTCCACAAAAACTAAAGAGGATAAAGAAGTCAAAAAACAAAAAACGAAACGTAAAAACAAGAAATAGTGACTGTCTTTTTCATCTTAAGCTTGCTCTGTTTCTAAACGTTGCACATAACGATAGTGAGAAAACGTGACTAACAATGCGACGAATGCAATAGAAGCGCCTAGAATGAATCCGCCAGAATAGCCAACAGCCGCAGTTAACCCCACTAACATCATGGAACTCACTAACTCGCCAATATCCCGCGTACTTTGAACGGCCGTCATATCCGTTCCCGCTTGCTGATAACGAGAAGCAAACTGCATCCCAGCGGTCATAATGGCAACAGATGTGATCCCGGCAGATAATGACCCAAAGGTAATACAAAGTGCCACCATCCCAATTGAAACCCCATTGAATGATTGCAACATCCATAGCAATGAGGACACTAATGCAAACAATAAGCCAAATGAAAATGCACGCCACACACCGATTTTACCAATAAGCCACGCGCCACCCCCACAACCGAGGATCAAGGTCACCATTCCCCCAGCCATCCCCATCTTACCAATTTGCGCTAATGACCACCCTGCATCATTTAAAAACAGTTTTGCCAAACCAAAACCAGACACCGCAGTAACAGCGGAAAGTAAAGTGAGTAGCAATAAGCGGGGGGCTCCACGGCGTTTAAAAGTTTTTAATAAACTCGCTTTATCATTAGCCTGTGAAGCAATCTCCGTTTTTTTCAAAGGGCAAATACTGATAAACAGTAAGCTAAACAAAGGTACACAGGCTAATATGGCGAGCGCTATATGCTGACCTAAGCTTTCGCTCATAATCATCAATCCTGCCCCACCAATAAAAAAACCAGCCATCACCCCTGCAATTTGTACCGCATTAATTTTTGATAACATTGTGCCACTGACTTGCTCCGCAGCCATGCCATCTGTTGCAATATCTTGGGTGGCACTAGCCAGCGAAGCAACAAATAGCAGCACCACACAAGCCAAGGCATTTTCCACGGATAACCCAATCCCACTTAATGCAAACATGGTGACAGTGACGATCACCTGCATTGGAATAATCCAGCTTTTACGACGGCCGAGCTTTTTCCCCCAATGATTATCAACAAATGAAGCCCACAAAAACTTAATCACCCAAGGTAATCCCACCAAAGGCAAAAAAGCTAATACTTTCAATTCACCACCGTCATGACGCAAAAATGTCGGTAATGCATCCATCGCAATCCCCATTGGAATCCCTTGAGCCAGATAAAGTAAGCCTAAAGTTAATGCTAACTGTTTATTTTGTAATAGATCTTTCATTCTCACTCCGTACACGTTTTGGCGTATATGATAATTTTTGACAGCTAAATAAAATGACTAACAAACCCAAACCGCTGCATAGCAAAGCGAGGTCTATACGTGAGAATGGCAAGGAACCAAACCCATAAGTGGTTATGAATGTCGCTAGTAATAAAAGTGCAGATAACAAAGTAAATAGCATTAAACTATGCTGTGCATTTTTCACCGCTCCCCCCAAAATACAGGCGACTCCCCAGAGCATAAAAAAGTGCTCTACCTTTTGTAACAATGCCCACGGCATGGAAGCTAGTAGCACGCTCGTCGCAAATAATAACCCTCCACAACTTCCGACAATCAGTCTTGATGAGAGGCTATTCATTCGTCTCCAGCACCACATCCCAAGCCCCGACGAAACCAATAACAATGCACTAACACCCGCTAAAAAGTGCAGTGTGCTCAATGCAGTATCTAATTTAGGTAACCATTGATATTGACCGTAGTGCAGCGGTTGGATGGCAATAAAAGAACGTGTCCATCCCCCTTTTTCGGCAGAGTTACGCGTTGCGATAATCTGTTTTGTTTCACTATTAAATAGGTATTGCTCAAAGTTTGATGTCGATAACTGCCCCTCTCGCACCCCACCAATCACCCATTTCCCATTCTGAAACATGATAGTTTGGGGAATGAAATTCGTGACGGTTTGCTGCAATGTAGCGAGAGCGGCACTCACTGTTTTAACAGGAACCCTTAACGGGACATCGAGGGACGTAAATTCCCCCATTAATGTATTCATAATCACTTGAGGATCATCAGGGGCGGCTCTTTGCGCTAATGAAACGGTTCCAAGCGCCCCTAAACCAGATAAAGTCCCTGTCACCGCAAATAAGACTAACCACGGAGAGCTCCACAGTCCTAACCAGCTATGCACATCGCGTAAAAAAAGTGTTAAGTGAGTGAGCCGAGGAACACGCATCATCGAACGGAGCCGATGACGTTGGATAAACAATCCCGTTATCAGCAAAACGGCCAAAGCAAAACCAAAAAGGCTGATAAAAATACGCCCCGGAAAATCAAGAAATAAGTTTTTATGTAAGGTAACTAACCACATCACGGGGGACTCTGATACGATAGCCTTGCCTGAAATAGCGCTGTAACTGAGGCCACACTCCCCTCTCCCCCGACAGAAAGTGATCACCGGACTATGTGTCTGAGGTAATTGAATCATCGTTGCATCTGGTTGTAATTCAATAAGCTTTTCTAACGGTAATTGTTCTCCTGAAAGAGGAGCATGCGCCCACCATAGCCTTAGTGCATCACTGCCTAAACTCCAACACCCCGTAAATAAAATCACAAACAAAAAAACACCGAATAGGGCACCTGCACTACGGTGTAATTTATCTAACCGAGAGTTTAATGAGGGCGTTCGTTGGCGGCTCATATCCATCCCCCAACGATCAAAAGCAGCGGGAGTGGCCACCAGCCATAACTACGGAGTATTTTTTGACGCCCATTCACCGCACTTAAGTTATAAACCAATAACCCCATGGTGATCATAACGCTCAGAAATATAGCGCCATATAAGCGGTCAAGAGGGGAATTTGACGGATAAAAACGTGCTATCAACATCGATAGCACGATACCGCCGACCAACGTACCAATGACCGCAAGGCAACTCACTAATTTCATTAGAAATCAGCCTTCAAAGTAAACATCACATTGCGAGGATCACCATACCGGTTATTCCATTGAGGGGAGAACAGCCCCGAGTAGTAACGGCGGTCAAATAGGTTATTCACATTAACCGCAGCCGTCCAAGTTTCATCTATTTGGTAGCCTAAACGCGCATTGAAAATCGCGTACCCTCCTTGGCGTAAGGTAACGTTGCCATTGCTGGTGCTATAAGCACTTTGCGCTTGCATCCCCCCACCAAGGCTCCACTTACGCTCATCCCAAGGTAAGTCATAATTCGACCAAACACGTAGCATATGTCGAGGGGTTAACGTGTTATAGGACTCCCCCTTGTTCTGGTTATCATCACGATATTTGGTATCGGTATAGGTATAGCCTACAGACAAATCCCAAAAAGGGGTGAGATAGCCAATACCTTCCAACTCAAAGCCTTGGCTACGGACTTTACCGCCACTGATGAAGTAATTGTTAAACCCACCCGTCGGGTGTTCTGGGTCGATTTGTGGATTATTTTTAATATCGATTTGATAGATAGCCCCTGATAAATTTAAGCCACCGTTAAATAGCGCCCCTTTGATCCCAGTTTCAAGGGTCTGCCCTTCAACAGGTTTGAGCATTTTTCCACTCCATGTTTTACCTGTTTGTGGCTGATAAACCGTAGAGTAGCTGTTATACCAAGACCAGTGTGGTGAGAAATCCCAAATCACACCGCCATAGGGCGTAATACGACCATTTTCGGTAAAGTTTGCCGATGGCGTTTTCACATCCCACCAGCTATCACGCGCCCCTACAATCACAGTCACAGGCTCAATGACTTTAATTCTCCCCATGCCATACACGCCTTTTTGTGTTGTCTTAGTCGCCCCTGCTGAGCCATAAGCACCAATTTTTGGCTTAGGAACACTGTGTGGGTTCCAACGATACACATTCACAGGCACATTCAAGGCGGGGTCTAAATCGGCACTATATTGCTTTTCACTCGCATGGGAGTAACTTGCCCCCACAATGACATCATGGGTTAGCCCCCAGCCGTCAACCTTGCCATTTAAACTGGTATCTAAACTGGTTTGTTCATTACGGAACTTATAGGCCCCCCCCATCAGCATGGCACCATCACCGGTGACAGGGTCAATATTTCCCCATGCCCCTGCATACAATAAGCGCGCATTAACATGCTGATATTCGGCATTCAGCTTATATTGCCAATGGTCATTAATTTTGTGTTCAATACCGGCGAATGAACGCGATGTATCCCACTTAAAACGATCCCAATCAACATCTAAATAAGTTTTACGAGGTAGATGTAAATCCGTGCCATCTTTACCGAATGGCACACCCGCCATGTTAGTCACCGAATCAATAGTTTGGAACTGGGCTCCCAGACGTAGCAAGGTTTCAGGGGTCACATCAATATCAACGGTGCCATACATCAAACGCGTTTTTTGGTCGGAAACCTTATAAAAGTAATCTTTATCTTCCCACGCCATCACAAATCGCCCACGAACAGAACCGGATTTATTCAACAACCCGCCAACATCCGCTTCACCACGGTAGCGATTCCAACTTCCCGCACTCAGGCTTAATTTCGCCATATTTTCTTTTGGGGCATGCTTGCGCACCATATTCACGGTCGCAGCAGGATTACCCATACCGTGTAATAACCCGTTAGATCCCCGAAGAATTTCAACTCGTTCATAAACAGCCATATCCTGTGGAGAGCTGGCCATATTGCCAAGCAGAGCAGGAACCCCGTCAATTTCAAAGGAATCAATTTGGAAACCACGCACATAATAAGCGGTGGTTAATTTAACGTAAGGGGCACTCGTTACCCCTGTTGCACGTTGCATAACATCATCAAGGGTTTGCAGGTTTTGTTTTTCGATTTGCTCTCTATCTATCACACTCACCGATTGAGCCACTTCCCGCGGCTTGAGTGCCATTTTGCCCAATGTGGTGACACCCGGTGCAACATAGTCATCATCGGTTGCAGATGAAGCTGTCACCTGTAGTACGTCCTGTTTAGGTTGTGCCATTTCAGCGTTAGCCATAACAGACCAACTCGCGGTTGCACATAGCAGTGCACAAGGCGTAAAACGGAAGATCCCGCATGATTTGAGGTTATAGACAGACAGCATTTCCCACCCTAAAAAAGTTAAATGATAATTGTTATCAATTTAGCAATTAATGTGGTGGGTTACTTTCGACTGCCGGAATTTGTTTATAGTTATCCGGCTGAACTGATTTTATTTTTTCAGTTGATTGGGGGAAATGCCAAAGCGCTTACGAAATGCCACCGAAAAATGTGCGGGTGTATAGCCAACCTGATAAGCCACCGTCGAGATATTGGCATTATTCATACTTAATAGCTGGAAAGCGGTTTCTAAGCGGTATTCTTGCAGCCAGCCATAAATACTGTTGCCAAATACTTGGCGAAAACCTTGTGTCAGCTTGCGGGTATTCATCCCTAACCGCTTTGCTAACTCATCTAAACTCGGTGGGGATTCTATTTCTTGGATCAAGATGTCTTTAGCCATATGCAAGTTATCAATATCCCGTTGACGCAATGTCCCTATGAGGGAGGTATCCCGATGAGATAATGAATGATGTAAACACAATGCAGTAATTTCAGACACTTTCGCACCTAAATATAGCTGACGCAATGAAGCATGTGTTGGGCAGCTGAATAACTGGTGAGTCATGGCTAACACACTTGGCGGAATGGTCAGTTGTAGTAATTTCGGGGATTTTGGATGGTAACAGACATCAGGCAAACTTAGCTGTTGTTGCTCTAACCATTCATGAGAAATATCAATCATGGTGTATTTCATGGTTTGCTGACCATAGAACTGATTATTTAGCTGATAACTTTGCTGACCGCTCGATAAAATCAACGAGGGGGAGTTCACTTCCACCTTCTGGCCTGCACTACTACGACAGCCCATCGCCCCTTGATGGATAGCCACAATTTTTAACCCCGCAGTTTGCTGCTCTTCAATCCCTAAATCGCGGTTAATTAAAAACTCACCTCGGCAAATGCGGATAAACTCCCCCACGGACTGCTCTTGGCGAGTAGAATGTGCTTGAGTGAATTTTGCGTCAATAGGCTGCTGCATAGTGGCTCTTTCAAAAATAAACAAATAAACAATTATCTTGGCAAAAAAACACCATAATAACAATAATTATCATTCGCAATAAATGAAAGGAAAATTTACTATCTCAATGCAAAGATTTTACTGTAGCTTTTAGGGTTTAAACGCAAATAAAGCATCAATGTCACTAATACCAGTGCAACATGCATCGCCCACACCCATGTAAAACTTAGACTGACCTGATGCAACCAAGCTGCGGCTAGTGGCCCAAATGCCGCGATAATAAAGCCCCCTGCTTGCATCAATGACGTTAAAGCACCAGCCCAAAGCGGATGTGAAATATGATCCAAAGCGGTAATGATGCTTAAGGCAAAGCACCCCCCCAAGCCAATACCCAATAATGCAATCCATAACAATGGCAAATAACCGGCAAATAACATTAAGCCTGAAAAACCAAACAGCTGGCAGCAAAGCGTGACTATCAACCAAAAACGTCGATCGATATTATGTGAAGCAAGCACAGGGATCATCAATGCCGCCATCGCTTGAAATACGGTCAGTATCGCAACGAAAGAGCCACTTTGTGCCGCACTCATCCCTTGTTCTTGAAAGGAAGGGGCTAACCAAGTCACCACCGTACCATAACCTGCATTAATGAAGCCAAACCCCGCCATTAACAACCATGTTCTCGGCTTATTTAAAAAGTCCATAATGAAATTTTCTGTATTTCTGACGTATTTCTTGTCTTAATATTCGTAAAAATTGCTATCAGTGCCAGCAAGGCTGGCAATGCCAACCATGCCAAAGCGTTTTGCCAATGCCCCGTTAGTTCTGCCAGTATTGGGGTAAGCTGTGCTCCCACCGCCCCCCCCGCCATTAAGGTTGCGGAGTATAAACCCGTCATCATCGCCATTTTGTGTGGAAAATTCACTTTAATAAGCCCAGGAAATACCGACTGGATATAAGCAGCTCCCATACCACATAAAAACGCCGTCAGTAATAACGAGGAACCATCAACAATGAAGTAACGCGCCAATGAGCCAAATAGCAACAATACCATTGTTGCGCTGATCCCCAATCGATCCCCTACCCGTTGATTAATAATAGGGACGATTAACGCCCCTATTCCCATCAATAACATTGGTAATAACGTCAACAATGAAATGCTTTGATAGCTCATTCCTGTGGTTTGAATAATATCATCAATAACAGGCCCCGGGCCGGTCATAAAGGGACGTAAATTCAACCCAACTAAGACGATGGTGAGTAGTAAAGCAAAAGAGGATGAGGCCGTTTTATTCATCAAGACTGCTTTTCCCACCACAGTTGGTACAGTGTGCTGCGTGGTTGATTGTCGGGCCTTAATTGCTCAAAATGCAAACCTGCTTGATGCTCTGGTACAACTCTCAGTGCTTGAGCAATTGTCTCTGTTGATAACCCAAATGGCTGCGCATCTTGGTTTGAATATGCATAAATGACTCGAGAAATCCCCGCCATTCGCATTGCCGCCAAGCACATAGGGCAAGGCTGCCCACTCGCATACACCACACAGTCATCTAACTTAACTCGTTTGAGTGTTTTGCCCGCTTGACGTAATGCCATCAGCTCCGCGTGTGCAGTTGGGTCATTCAATTCCAGCATCTGGTTCACTCCAGTGGCAACCACATGACCATCACACACCACCACGGCACCAAAAGGGCGGCCTCCAGCTTGCACATTTTCTGTTGCTAAATTAATGGCTTGTTGTAAAAATTGTTTATCTGACATTACTTAGCTCCTGAGTTTTCAAGAATTTCAATCAGGTTGCGGTATCCCTTACTTTTCGCTAATGCTAACGGGGATCTCCCCTCAGCATCGCCTAAATTGACATCTGCGCCACCTGCTATCAATAACTTCACAATTTGCGCATACTTATCACTACCGTCACCTAGAATAATGGCTTCAATCAGTGCCGTCCAACCAAGGCGGTTTACATGGTTAACATCTACCCCTGCATCAATCAAAGTACTCACAGTTTGAACATGACCACGCTCCGCAGCAGGGATCAACGCCGTACCACCATAACGGTTTGTGCTTTTTAGATCCGCACCATTTTTGAGAGTCAACACAAGGATCTCTTGTAATCCACGCGCGCCTGAATATAAATAAGGAGAGTCTTGTATGCTATCTTTTGCATTCACATTAGCCCCTTGTTCAATCAGGTAGCGCGCCACATCAACTTGATTACTAAGCGTTGCCGCCATTAATGGCGTGCGTTGAAGAAGGCCACGTTGTTCAATATTCGCACCTTGCTCAACTAAAACTTTTATTCGTTGAAGATCACCTTGCTCTGCAAGTAAAACAAGGGAATCTGACTGCGAATTTGCCATTCCTTTCACCGTAAACATCAAAGAAATCGTAAAAATACCCAGTAAATAAACCAGCCACTTCATACGTAAAAATATCGTTTTCATGATTTATCTCCTCTATGACTCTTTAATCTACCCAAAAAGTATGCTATTTAAAAATTAAATAACTAAATGTCAGGTATTTAAAAAATGAATTCACTTCTTAATTTTGTATTATTAAAAACTTTTGTCACTATCGCTGAAACGGGTAACTTCACCGTCGCTTCGCAGCATTTAAACTCTACACAATCCACATTAAGTCAACAAATACAAAGACTTGAAACCCTTGTTGGGCACCCATTATTTATTCGAGGCCATAGAATACTCACTCTTACCGAAACCGGTGAAATTTTACTCAGTTACGCTAAAAGTATTCTTGCTTTGAACGACACATTCTTTATGAAAATAACGGGAAATGCAGTTATTCATACCATTCGACTGGGTTTCCCTGAAGATTTAGCATCTGGGCAGGTCACCCCGACTCTTGCTACTTTTATGCAAACACACCCAAACGTACGATTAGAAGTCACTAGTGGCTTAAGCCGACAATTACAACAGCGTTACCAACATGGCGAACTTGACTTAATTATTGTGAAACAGAAAAAAGGGGAATTTAAAAGTGATTACCATTGGCCTGAGCCTCTGTGCTGGCTAACCAGTAATCAGCAACAATTCTTGAGTAATGATTCCGTGCCATTAGTGGTTTTTCCTGAAAATGGCCTCTATCGCAATGACATGTTTAAATTATTAGATAACGAACAACGCCCTTGGCACATCACTTACACCTGCTCCAGCCTTGCGGGTATTCAAAGTGCTATCGCTGATGGGCTCGGCGTCAGTCTACTTCCTTTACGAGCAAAGCTCCCCCAACATCGAATTTTAACAGACGAGGAGGGTTTCCCTGCGGCCCAAGAAATGGAAATCGCCATGCATTTCCATGCTAATTCCTCGGATATTATTACACAGCTCGCTGAAAAACTGGCACAACAATTAGGAGAACGCTAAAAATGAATACACTGATTGAATTAGAACAAAAATTACATAACAGTACTGATCGGCACAATCGTGATTTGCTTAAAGAGCTCTTACATGAGGATTTTTTTGAGTTTGGCCGTTCTGGTTTTTCAACTAATAAGCTAGATACCTTAACTTCATTAGTCAATGAAACACCTAAAACCATTTATAGCGAAAATTTTCACTGCGCACAGCTAAGTGATAATACCGTACTGATAACCTATACCAGCTTTGAACAACAAGGTGGGGAAAAAACTAAGCTGACTAACCGCTCATCCATTTGGCTCAAAAATTCAGCAAATCAATGGCAATTAAGGTTTCATCAAGGGACGCCCGCAAACCTATGAGCGCTTTTTAACAACAACATAAACCACGTTACGGTTACGTCTTCCCAGAGTGACTACAATAATAAGCTGATTATCAACAAATTCGTATACTAGACGATAACCTGATGCTTTCAGCTTAACCTTATATAGCGCTGCAATAAATAACTATTCAGATCAACAAGCTTCCAATTTCTCCTCTCATTAACAATTTCAATCAGTTCTTCATCTTCAATTTGTTCCCATAAATGCTCATATACATCCTCTTAAAACACAAAAAATCCCCCAGCAAGTCACCTTACTGAGGGATTTCATCACAAAAAACTTAAAGCGTGTTAATTACAGAACATCAACACAGTTCAATTCTTTAAATGCTTGCTCTAAACGAACAACCATTGAATCTTGTGCTTTACGCAGCCATACACGTGGGTCGTAGTATTTTTTGTTAGGTTTATCAGCACCTTCCGGGTTACCTAACTGACCTTGCAGATAGCCTTCGTTCTTTTTGTAGTACTGTAAAATACCATCCCAAGTAGCCCACTGAGTATCAGTGTCGATGTTCATTTTGATAACACCATAGCTAACAGCTTCTTTGATTTCAGCAGCACTTGAACCTGAACCACCGTGGAATACGAAGTTTAAGCTGTTGTGTGGCAGATTATATTTTTCTGAAACGTAGTCTTGTGAGTTACGCAGAATTTTTGGTGTTAATTGAACATTACCTGGCTTATAAACACCGTGAACGTTACCGAAAGAAGCCGCAATCGTGAAACGAGGGCTCACTGCATTCAGTTTTTCGTACGCGTATGCAACGTCTTCAGGTTGAGTATACAGTTCAGAACTATCCATCCCTGTGTTATCAACACCATCTTCTTCACCACCAGTACAGCCTAATTCGATTTCCAGAGTCATATCGATTTTAGCCATACGCGCTAAATATTTACTACTGATTTCGATGTTTTCTTCCAGTGTTTCTTCTGACAAGTCAATCATGTGAGAAGAGAACAGTGGTTTACCGGTTTTCGCGTAGTGTTTTTCACCTGCGTCTAACAGGCCATCAATCCATGGTAGTAATTTTTTCGCACAGTGGTCAGTGTGCAAAATAACAGGAACACCGTAGTGCTCTGCCATTTGATGCACATGATACGCACCTGAAATTGCGCCTAAAACCGCAGCTTGTTGGCCTTCTGCCTTCAGACCTTTACCTGCGATAAATGCAGCACCACCGTTTGAAAATTGAACAATAACTGGAGCACGAACTTTAGCGGCCGCTTCAAGTACGGCGTTAATTGAATCCGTACCAACACAGTTCACCGCTGGCAATGCAAAGTTATTTTCTTTAGCAACTGCGAAAACTTTCTGTACATCATCACCCGTGAGAACACCCGGTTTAACAAAATCAAAAATTTTAGACATGTGAAAAGGTCCTGTGGTAAACAGGCAGCCTACGCTGCCTGTTGTGTATGAACAATTAATTACGCTTTAGCACGTTCTTCTAGCATCACAACAGCAGGGAGCTTTTTACCCTCAACAAACTCAAGGAAAGCACCGCCACCAGTAGAGATATATGAAATTTTGTCTGCAATATTAAATAAATCGATAGCGGCCAGCGTGTCACCACCACCTGCGATAGAGAATGCATCGCTATCGGCAATCGCTTTCGCAACAATTTCTGTTCCTTTACGGAAATTAGGGAATTCAAATACGCCCACTGGGCCATTCCACAAAATGGTTTTCGCATTTTTCAGGATTTCAGCCAGACGTTGTGCTGATTCATCACCTAAATCCAGAATTTGTTCTTCGTCTTTAATTTCAGTGCTGGCTTTCAATGTTGCTTCTGCAGTTTCAGAGAACTCAGTCGCAACGCGAACATCAGTCGGCACTGGGATTTGACAGTTTGCCAGTAATTTTTTCGCTTCAGGGATTAAGTCAGCCTCATATAATGAGCGACCAACATTATTGCCTTCTGCTGCAATAAAGGTATTTGCGATGCCGCCACCAACAATCAGTTGATCTGCGATTTTAGACAGGGAATCTAATACAGTCAGTTTAGTTGAAACTTTAGAACCACCCACAATCGCAACCATTGGGCGAGCAGGGTTATCTAATGCTTTACCTAATGCTTCTAACTCACCACTTAACAGCGGGCCAGCGCAAGCAACGGGAGAGAACTTAGCAACTCCATGCGTAGATGCTTGTGCACGGTGAGCTGTACCAAATGCATCCATCACATAGACATCACATAATGCAGCATATTGTTTTGACAGAGTTTCATCATCTTTTTTCTCGCCTTTATTAAAGCGAACGTTTTCCAAAACGACTAATTCGCCAGCCTCGATTTCGACACCGTTTAAGTAATCTTTGACTAAACGAACAGGGTAGTCCATTTTGTCGGCTAGGTAGTCAACAACAGGTTGCAGTGAAAACTCTTCGTTGTACTCGCCTTCAGTCGGACGACCAAGGTGAGAAGTGACCATGACTTTTGCGCCTTGCTTAAGAGCAGCTTCAATGGTTGGTAATGAAGCACGAATACGCGCATCAGAAGTAACTTTGCCATCTTTTACAGGAACGTTTAAGTCAGAACGGATGAAAACGCGTTTACCCGCTAAGTCTAAATCGGTCATCTTAATTACAGACATGGTGAATCCTCTTGTTGATTCTCTATAAAGTTTCTATCGATGACTGGGCAGGTACAAATACCCTGCTGTCTGTCAGTCACCAATTAGTTTAAACCTGTTCGTCGAAACCGACGGCAACCATCGCAAGAGTGGTATCTAGCATCCGGTTTGCAAACCCCCATTCGTTATCACACCAGACAAGGGTTTTAATTAAATGTTTGCCGCTAACTCGCGTTTGCGTACCATCAATAATAGCACTGTGTGGATCATGATTAAAATCCATCGACACGAGCGGCAATTCTGTATAGTCCACTATACCACGAAAACAGCCATGCGCAGCATTTCGCAATAATAGGTTAACTGTCTCAACGCAAACATCGTCATGTACGGTAACACTCAAATCAATAGCTGTCACATTCGTCGTCGGTACACGGACGGAAATCGCCTCAAAATGGTCTTTAAATTTCGGGAAAATTCGTGTAATCCCAGCCGCTAATTTAGTATCAACAGGGATAATTGATTGACTCGCAGCCCGAGTTCTACGTAAATCTTTATGATAAGCATCGATAACTGGTTGATCATTCATGGACGCGTGAATAGTTGTCACAGTACCCGATTCAATACCAAATGCTTCATCAAGTAGTTTGATAATCGGAATAATGCAGTTTGTCGTGCAAGACGCATTGGAAACAATGTTATCGCTAGCGGTTAGGCTATCATGATTAACCCCGTACACAATTGTCGCATCAAGGTCATCGGTACCGGGGTGCGAAAACAGCACCTTTTTCGCGCCAGCCGCAATATGTTTCAAACCATCGGCTCTTGAACCATAAACACCACTGCAATCTAGGACAACATCAATACTTAGCTCTTTCCAAGGTAACTCACCGATATCAGGTTGATGAAATAAGCGAATATTGTCATCCCCGACTTGCAATAGATCACCATTAAGCCGTACATCCCATGCAAATCGACCATGGCTGGAGTCATACTTTAGCAAATGAGCGATACCTTCCGGTTCAGCCAGTTCGTTAATCGCAACAACGACTATCTCTGCCCGACGGCTTGATTCATATAATGCTCTTAAAACACTTCGACCGATTCGACCAAAGCCATTTATTGCTATTCTGATAGCCATTACATACCTTGTATCTAAGCAAAATCACACGGTTGCTAAGGATAACTGACTCGCTCACTCTCTACTGCTCATTTTAGCTGTAAAACATCAAAAGTGTGCTCTAACCGACACTTTTTAAATATTTTTTCATTCCCTTTCATTTTACTGAAACGGTTCAGCTAATCTAGAATTAGATTAAGGGATAAAGTCACAGAACGCAATAGAAAATCGACAGCCGGTGCACAAAAAAACAACGCCTAATGATAAGTTAGGCGTTGTTACACAAAATATGATTACGTAGGGCATTCAGCATGTGAACACCCCTAAGTAAAGCTACTTATTTCAAAAGAGATTTTGCTGCATCAACCGCGTTTTCTACAGTGATACCGAACTCTTTATACAGTTCTTCTGCTGGTGCGGATTCACCAAAGGTATGCATACCAATGATAGCGCCATTTAGGCCTGTATATTTGAACCAGTAATCTGCAATACCCGCTTCAATAGCAACACGCGCGCTAACATTTGCAGGTAATACTGCTTCACGGTATGCCGCATCTTGTTTATCAAATGCATCCGTAGAAGGCATTGATACAACACGTACCTTACGACCTTCCGCTGTCAATAGGTCAGCTGCTTTTACCGCCAATTCGACTTCAGAACCTGTCGCAATAAAGATAAGCTCAGGTGTACCTGCGCAATCTTTCAGAATATAAGCGCCTTTCTCGATATTCGCTAATTGCTCCGCGGTGCGAGGTTGTTGCTCTAAGTTCTGGCGAGAGAAAATCAAAGCGCTAGGGCCATCTTTACGCTCAACCGCATATTTCCATGCAACTGCAGATTCGACTTGGTCACACGGACGCCACGTGCTGACGTTTGGCGTCACTCGCAGGCTTGCCAGTTGTTCAACCGGTTGGTGAGTTGGGCCATCTTCACCCAAACCAATAGAGTCGTGAGTATAAACAAAGATGCTGCGAACTTTCATCAATGCCGCCATACGTACCGCATTACGCGCATACTCAACGAACATCAGGAACGTTGCACCGTAAGGAATGAAACCACCATGTAACGCAATACCGTTCATGATAGCTGACATACCAAACTCACGCACACCGTAGTGAATGTAGTTACCTGCAGGGTCAACATTCAATGCTTTCGAACCTGACCACATGGTTAAGTTACTTGGCGCTAAGTCAGCAGAACCGCCCATAAACTCAGGTAATACTTTACCGAATGCTTCTAATGCATTTTGTGATGCTTTACGGCTTGCAATGTTAGCTGGATTTTGTTGCAGAGTTTCAACAAATTTTTTCGCTTCTGCATCAAAGTTTGCGGGTAATTCGCCGTTCATACGACGAGTAAACTCAGCCGCTAACTCAGGGAATTGTGAAGCATAAGCGGCAAATTTTTCATCCCACGCTTTCTGTTTTGCTGCGCCAGCGTTACGTGCATCCCAAGCTTCATAAATATCTTTAGGGATTTCGAACGGAGCGTAATTCCAACCTAATGCTTCGCGTGTTGCTGCGATCTCAGCATCACCTAATGGTGCACCGTGCACAGATTCGGAACCCGCTTTATTTGGTGAACCAAAACCAATAATGGTTTTACACATAATCAGTGTTGGCTTGTCTGATTTTTTCGCTTCATTTACCGCAGCATTGATTTGCGTAGCATCGTGACCATCGATATCACGAATAACATGCCAATTATAAGACTCAAAGCGTGCAGCCGTATCGTCAGTGAACCAGCCTTCAACTTCACCATCGATTGAAATGCCGTTATCATCATAGAATGCGATCAGTTTATTTAATTTAAGTGTACCCGCTAAAGAACATGCCTCATGCGAAATACCTTCCATCATACAACCATCACCCATAAAGACATAAGTATGATGGTTAACAACATCATGCCCAGGACGGTTAAATTGTGCGGCTAATGTACGCTCTGCAATTGCAAAACCGACTGCATTTGCAATACCTTGGCCTAAAGGACCGGTGGTTGTTTCAACACCTGGAGTATAGCCATATTCTGGGTGGCCCGGTGTTTTAGAGTGTAATTGGCGGAAGTTTTTTAACTCTTCGATAGATAAGTCATAACCAGTAAGGTGCAGCAAGCTATAAATCAACATTGAGCCATGACCATTTGACAATACAAAACGGTCACGATCCGCCCAGTGTGGGTTAGCTGGGTTATGATTCATATGGTCACGCCACAGCACTTCAGCAATATCAGCCATGCCCATTGGCGCGCCAGGATGCCCTGATTTTGCTTTTTGAACCGCATCCATACTTAGAAAGCGGATAGCATTAGCAAGGGTTTTACGAGTCGTCATCAGTATACTCCAGGTAGGATAAAAACGTACTTAAACCAATTTTTACAACGCAATATGAATAGTTCTACTTTCATTAGCGTCAACACGCCAATTATTGAATTTTCAATGCGTAACAAACTTGTCAGTCTTACAATATACGTTATACGTTGTATAGAGCAAAAGCCTTAACATCAAAACTCAAAGTATCACGAGCAGAGCGATTGAAAGTAACGCAAATCGATTCATACCGCAATATTTGCTATGTTCATGGCGGCAAATCGATAAAAATTAAAATGCCGCGAAGCTGAATCCATTCCATTGCGCAAAATATCCCTTAAGGCGTATCTTTTTGCGCAATTAACTAACCTTATTAAACCTGAGTTCACTGTCTGGGATCAAGGTGATTTATGCATCTTGAGCAATTAGCTGCTACATTAGTGATAATTGGCAAAGTTTTAAGCAAAAATAACATTAAAAACTTCCGAATCGTTCCGATTGCTTCATAAATCAAAAACAGCCGCCCTTTAAAACAAAAAGTAGAAACGATTTTTTGTTTTAAACCGCATTCTCCGATAAACCCGCTGCACTGACGGCAAAGATATCTTTAATCAAAATGATCAATAGAATGCTTCCAACCTAGCTGATGAGTAAAAGGGAAGTTAGCATGTCTGATATTTTTCAATATCAACGACAAAAACACTTTCACAGTGAATAATTACATAACAACATTTCTAGCGTTCATCCTAACCACAAGAAAAATTTTAAACTATCTTTTACCTTCATCGAAAATATAATGTTTTCTGATATTAATATTATTTTTTAAGATAGTTAATGGAAGTAACGTTTTTCTCTAATGAATAATTTATTTGGATTTATCAATATTTCTTACTAATTTACTTGCGCTATTTTTTGATATTAATTAAAAATCAATTATTGACGCTTGAACAAGCAGTGTAACAGCACTCACAACTGTAGAAAAAAACAGCAATCCATTTAAAGAGTAATAGATTTTTTGCCTATTAAACGCCTTATGTTATTTAATTTAAATAACATATAAAAATTACATAGCATAAAAAACACACGTCTAAATCGTCTAATAGAGAACAAAAAAAACTAACTGAAGCGTAATATTAATTATCGGAATAAAAAAATCACGTCTACAAATCAAAAAATAGTTACCCATTTTATCAAAAAGAAATGGGTAAATTATCAGCATTCGTTATTAATGATGGAGATTAACCAAACTTAATATTGAGAGAAAAAGAAAAAGCCCTGAGTTCAAAACTCAGGGCTTCAATATTTGGCGGAACGGACGGGACTCGAACCCGCGACCCCCTGCGTGACAGGCAGGTATTCTAACCAACTGAACTACCGCTCCGAATGTTCCTCTGTAGGAACGCGATGCATATTACGAATACTTCACAGGACAGTCAATACTTTTTCGTGGAAAAACGTGCAGTTGAACAGTTTTTCGCCTCAACTGACACACTCTGCCGGCTTATTTTCAATATCATTAATATATGTTTAATTATTTAATGTAGATTTTCATTTTCATCAGGTGATTGTCGCCAAAGACATGGCTTACCGCCTTTTTTATCAACAAGATCAAGCCGCGCCTCATGAGCTAAAATTTCATCATCAGTCGCATAGAGTACCTTTAACCCACTAGCAGGGCGCTCAATACGCTGAATTTCATATTCTTGCTCATTATTTGAAGATTCAGCATCCATCGAAAACGATAACGATGTTTGCCCGCCTGTCATCGCCAAATAAACGTCAGACAAAATCTCTGCATCGAGTAAAGCCCCGTGCAAAGTACGTTTTGAATTATCGATTAAATAACGGTCACATAACGCATCTAAGTTATTCCGCTTGCCGGGAAAAAGCTGACGAGCTAACACCAAGCTATCGGTGATAGTACAGAACTCCTGAGTTGGAGGGATACCTTTATTTAGCTTACGAAACTCATAATCCATAAATCCAATATCAAAAGGAGCATTGTGAATAACAAGTTCAGCGCCACGGATAAACTCAAGGAATTCATCTGCAATATCTGCAAGTACAGGTTTATCTTGTAAAAATTCGTCACTGATCCCATGCACTTCAAATGCTTCAGGGTCAACTAAGCGGTCAGGTTTAATGTAGACGTGAAAGTTACGTCCAGTCAAACGGCGGTTAATCACCTCAACCGCACCAATCTCAATAATGTTATGACCTTCATAATGAACCCCAAGCTTATTCATACCTGTGGTTTCAGTATCAAGAACAATTTGTCTGGTTATCACCGTGCTCATAATGTTTTTTTGTGTCAAACTAGAGGTGAATGAATAATATAGAGTGTACCAGAAATGACAAAGCAGGTAGAAATTTTCACGGACGGTTCCTGTTTGGGCAATCCAGGCCCTGGAGGATACGGGGTAGTTCTTCGTTATCAACAACACGAAAAAACATTAAGCGATGGCTATTTTATGACGACAAACAATCGAATGGAACTACTTGCTGCCATTGTCGCCCTTGAATCGTTAAAGCGCCCTTGTGATATTATTTTAACTACGGATAGCCAATACGTACGCCAAGGCATCACACAGTGGATACATAATTGGAAGCGCAAGCAATGGCGCAAAGCCGATAAATCACCGGTGGTCAATGTCGATTTATGGAAACGCTTAGATGAGGCAATTCAAAGGCATACAATTGATTGGCGCTGGGTCAAAGGACATGCAGGCCACCCAGAAAATGAGCAATGTGATGAACTTGCCCGCACAGCTGCGTCTGCTCCCACCAAAGAAGATACTGGCTACCAACCTGCAAAAGACTAACTGTTATGTTTACGTTTACTAAGCTCTTTTGCTGCCCCCAATGCAGTTCCGATCTTAACCTTAGGTTGTTTAAATTTTAATGGTGTCGGCGTGAGAGGGTATGTCCGCTTTCGCGCTACTATCACACTTAATACCCCCACCCCACCACAATTTTTATTAATTTTTCGTTGGGAATTCATCCAAGGAATAACATGGCAATTACGATGATATAAAACCTCATAATTTAACAAACTTAGCCAATCAAATACCCTAACGGATGGGAAAAAACGGCTGCAATAAGGCTGTTTTTTTCGCAAAATAGGAACTAGCTTCGCTAACCCAGCAATACTAAAAGGATTAAAACCAGAAATCACTAGCCAGCCGTCATCAATTAACACACGATCAACTTCTCTCAAAAGCCAATGAGGGTCATGGCTATAAGCTAAGCAATGTGTCAATAAGCATGCATCAATCGATTTTTCTGTAAATGGTAATGCTTCAGGCTGAGCAATAAGATTAAAACGAGGATCATTATCACCCACATTAAATTGATGGGAGATTAAACAGTCTTCAGTATGGATTTCAGTACTTAAATGACCTAACTTAAGTAAATGAAAACCAAACATCTTCGGCCACCAAGGTCGAAGCTGATTTTCTATAGCTTGGCGGTATTGTTCACCAAAAGGAATATCAGACCAACTAACGGGCATTTGAATTTTTTTATCAATACGCGCAGGCTTCATGACATTCCCCTTTTTTAACTAAGTATCGAGGTCACTATGGAGTTAATTCGAGTATCAGCTTTAAACGATAACTACATTTGGGTACTAGCTGATAACCATCAACAATGTATCATCGTCGATCCGGCTGAGGCAGAGCCTGTGCTCGAAACAATTGCGGCACGACATTTAACGCCAGTCGCTATTTTATTGACTCACCACCATAATGACCACACGGGTGGGGTCAAAGGAATTTTAAATAAATTTACAACTCTTCCTGTATTTGGCCCCAAAGAAACCCAAACCAAAGGTGCTACCGAACTCGTTGAAAATGGTGATAAAATTATAATTAACCATTTCAACCTACAAGTCATTTCATTATCAGGCCATACATCAGAACATATTGGTTTTTATCAAGCACCTTATTTATTTTGTGGTGACACTCTCTTTTCAGCAGGCTGCGGTCGTATCTTTGAAGGAACACCTGAACAAATGTTCGAATCTATTCAAAAAATTACCGAACTGCCCGATGACACTCTAATATGTTGTGCTCACGAATATACCTTATCAAATCTTAAGTTTGCTCACCACATTTGGCCTGAAAATAAGCCAATTTTCCAATATTTACAAAAAATAACTCAATTACGTAACAAACATCAACCTACAGTACCTACCACATTAAGAACTGAAAAAAAAATCAATATATTCCTACAGTGTGATAATCCACAATTGCAAAAAAAATTAAAGATTAGTACCCAAAATCCACCTTTAAGGGCTGTTTTTACCCTATTACGTCAATTAAAAGATGAGTATTGAAGTTTAATGATTGTCATCTCGGGGTGGGATAAGTATTATTGTTCGACTTTTAAACATCAAAACAAAGAACAATAGAGAATAATGAAGATAATCGCGACACTTATCGCCATTGTTCTGCTGGCAGGATGCCAAACTGCCCCGAAAAAAATTAAGCAGAACAAACCTTCAGCTAATCATACAATTGAAACAATAGCCCCTCATAACCAAGCAGCCAGTAGGCAACTACCTAAAGCTGATTATGACCTTTGGGGTTACATCAGTGATGAGCTAAAAATGAATATCCCTGACAACGCTCAAATCAGGGAATTGGCTAATAGTTATCAAAATAAACAAAGTTTTGTCTACGATGTGGCATTAAGAGCTGAGCCATACATGTACCTCATCGTAGACGAAATCAATGAACGCAACTTACCAATGGAATTAGCATTAATTCCTATTATTGAAAGCTCATTTAATCCCAAAGCAACCTCTCCGGCACAAGCAGCAGGGTTATGGCAAATTGTTCCAATTACGGCTCGCTCGTATGGCCTAAAGCAAACCCAATGGGTTGATGAACGCCGAGATGTTATTTCATCCACCAACGCAGCATTAGATTTACTTGAAAATCTCAATATTATGTTTGGTCATGATTGGGAGCTAACCCTCGCGGCTTATAATTGTGGCGAAGGCTGCGTACTAAATGCCATTAAAAAGAACGAAGCGGCGGGTTTACCTACCGATTTTTGGTCTCTTTCCTTACCAAAAGAAACCAAACTATATGTACCCAAAATACTAGCTCTTAGTAAGGTTCTAAAGACACCAGAAAGATACCAAGTTAGCCTGCCAAAAAGTAATAAAAGCAGAGCATTAACACAGGTTGATGTCGGTCAACAAATTACATTAACACAAGCGGCTGAATTAGCAGGTCTTACAGTAGAGTCAGTAAAAACATACAACTCAGGCTATACTCGAGGAGTAACATCGCCGACAGGCCCTCATTATATCATGTTGCCGACGGCTAAAGCTGAGCAGTTTAAAACTTCATTATCTGACCAAGATGTACTAGATACAATTCGTCTTGCTGTTGCGCAAAACCAGCAAGCCACAAGCCCTATTGCCAAAGCCCATCAAAACCGAACGAAAGCCTCTACATATAAAGTACGCCGAGGTGAATCGGTCGCCAGTATTGCCAAAAAGTTCAATACTACAGCGAAGACAATTCGCCAGTTAAATGGGCTAAAAACAACCAGTGTCATAAAACCTGGCCAAGTATTAAAAGTTTCAGGTACACAATCAGCGGTAAATAACCGTAAAACTAAAACTTATAAAGTTAGGAAAGGCGATTCCTATTATAGCATTGCCAAACGCCACGGTATAAAGCTCAATGATTTAATGAATTGGAATTCAGGCGTAAAAATGGCGGACTTAAAACCAGGTGTCACCTTAAACCTCTATCTGTAAATTGACTCATCTATAGGAACCTTTGTCATGTACTGACAAAGGTTTTTTCATATTAATGAAGTTGTCTCACGAATAAAGAAAATTTATTTAAATATGCTAACTGAGAAATAATTTTTATAACATTTTTTGTGTAAACATTTCATATTCACTGTACTAAAATAACCAAATAGTTAAATGTAATTTGGATCTTTCATCGAATTGAGTTTAGAAAGAACACACATGACAATCGTTCTAGCCACTTGCTGATAAATTAGAAAAAAATAGTTGATTAGGGGTGACTTATGTAATAATAATGCTATTATTATTTCGCGGCTAACCTAGTCCCAGCTGCCAGTCCGTATCGAATATCACTTATGTATAATATTAATAATCTTCGAAAGCTTAACGTACTAGCAAGAATCTTATATTTTTCAATATATTAGCATGTTATTTTTCTATATTTAACATAGGTGCTTTTAATTAGTTAACGTGACATTATTATTGATATAAAAATACACATAGCAAAAGTTTGATTCGCCTGCGGAGGTGACTATGGATGAATACTCACCCAAAAGACATGATATAGCAGAACTAAAATACTTATGTGGCAGCCTAAATCGAGATGCTATTCTAAGTTTACAAAAAACAAATACACATTGGATTAATGACTTAAGTTCTCCACAGAGTGCAGGCCTCAATGAACTTATTGAACATATCGCGGCTTTTGTATGGCGATTTAAAATCAAATATCCAAAAGAAAATCTTGTTATATCATTAATCGAAGAGTATCTCGATGAAACTTATGATTTATTTGGTAGCCCAGTTATTACCCTAAGTGAAATTAATGATTGGGAAACAATGAATCAAAACCTTGTTGCTGTGCTGGATGATGACCTAAAATGTCTCACCAGCAAAACATGAAGATATTATTTATCTTCGGCTAAACTATAACACCGTATAGTACTAAGTTATTTTCCATAAAAGAAAGGGTATTATGACCAAATCTGATTATCTGATGCGTTTAAGAAAATGCACCACCATTGAAACACTTGAGCGTGTCATTGAAAAAAATAAATATGAGTTATCTGATGATGAGTTAGAGTTATTTTACTCAGCTGCGGATCACCGCCTTGCTGAACTAACAATGAATAAGCTCTACGATAAAATTCCAGCATCTGTTTGGAAGTTTGTTAGATAATTTATTATTAACACGCGCAGATGGTAAATGGTTACAGCCGATAAATACACTTGTTTGTCGGCTAAACTCAATACAGCCTTGTTTCGTTATTAGCACTATCCATGATGCTAAGAGTACTTTTGATTTCTAATTTTCTCACCCTATTTCTTTTGAATCGATAATTAACAATTAATGCGATGCAATTAACTTTCATTTATTTTAAATTCCTATTTTAAAAATAAAAGCCAAATTTAAATTTATAAAGTAATTGAATAGATTATACGTTGTGAGGTAAATAATATTTATATAAGGAAATAAAATATATTTATATTACTTTGATAAATAATAGAAGAGCTAAGTGGGTGGGAGCCCTGCCAGCGACATCCCGGCACACACGACCCCTGCTATGGCTGCTTCCTTCCGGACCTGACCAAGTTAACAAGTTAGTGTTGCGGGAGAACCAACAGAGCCCCCATTGATTGCTTCTTTCAAAGCACGGGCATTATGCTTGATAGCCAATCAAATAGCAAGAAAGCCGCAGCTAAGTGCTGATTTATTACACAAAAAAAACACAAAGTAGCAAAATAGCCAACTGTAGCTTCACTGTATTGTTAGTTCGCAGGCTCCATCAATAACTCAATATTTTTTGTTATACCATTATTAATAACTTCAACGGCTGAATCACTAACATACAGTAATTTTCCACCTGAATTAATTGTTGCACTGACAGTTAATCGACCTTCTGGTCTAACTTCATTCTTATGGTAGGTTAACTCAAATGGAAGAGTTGGCCGATTATTCAATGAATTATAATTTTTTTTCGACAGTATTAATGCTGGCAAGTCCGCAACTGAATTATCCACTAATTTTACTGTGACTATTGCGTCAGGAGGTAAAATAGAATCTTGTAAAATCACAACTCGCCCATCGACTCTTCCCAAATCAACAGTTTGATTATTTTGAGAATTTAGTGCTTTTTCACTTGGGTTAGTACTGTTTCCTTCACAACCAATCAACGCAAAAATCACTAATAAACTAGCGATGTAACGAAGAGACTTCATAGTCATTACCTATAATACAATGTTTATTAAACATATCTAAAAACTAAGTTGACGAATCATTTTTAGATATGAAATTGAGGAAAGTATAACCAATATATATAGAATAACAAATTAATATTTCTAAATGTAACAATCGGTAAACGTCAATATATACAAACACAATCAGCCTACCTATTTTTAGTAAATAGTGGGAAAATACGGATATCTCATTAATGTATAGCTAAATCTAAGGTGACTATGAGCCCTGAATTAAAAAACTTAATTGGCCTGATTGAACTTGAGAAAATTGAGGAAGGTATTTTTCGAGGGCAAAGCGAGGACCTTGGTTTGCCACAAGTTTTTGGTGGTCAGGTTGTGGGTCAAGCGATGTATGCAGCAAAACAAACCACACCAGAAGACAGAGAAATTAACTCCTTTCATAGTTATTTCCTACGCCCAGGTGATAGCTTTCGTCCTATTGTTTACGACGTGGAAATTTTACGCGATGGCGGCAGCTTTAGTACACGACGAGTAAGTGCAATCCAAAACGGTAAGCCGATATTCTTTATGACGGCTTCATTTCAGTCACACGAGGAAGGCTATAGCCATCAGAATCTAATGCCAGATGTTGTAGCTCCTTCACAATTAATCTCGCAAGATGATATTGTGAAACGCTTAGCGGATAAATTGCCAGAGTCTGTCAAGAAATATGCTCTCAGGCCCACGCCATTTGAATTTCGCCCAGTAGAATTCTATAGTCCTTTTGATGCACCTCCTCAAGAGCCTTTCCGTTATATTTGGTTTAAAGCTAAAGGACAACTTCCTGACATCCCATCATTACACCAATATTTGCTTGGCTATGCTTCTGACTATAATTTTCTGCCCGCGGCTTTACAGCCCCATGGTCGAGGTTTTATGGAGCGAGACCTACAAGTAGCAACTATTGATCATTCAATGTGGTTTCATCGCCCATTTAAAATTGATAATTGGTTGTTGTATGCTGTCGAAAGCCCTTCGGCATCAGGTGGAAGAGGTTTTGTGAAAGGGCAAGTCTATACCCCTCAAGGAGAACTGGTTGCAACGGCGGTGCAAGAAGGAGTAATCCGCCATAGGCAACCTCGTTAACCAGTAGAAAGTAAGTAATCACTTACACTTGTAAAGAAAAGGTAATGGCAGTCAATAATAAACTGCCATTATCAATTCGAATTGAACACAGTTTTATCCTGTTTTCTTTGTGGGAAAATAGCAAAAAATTTCTTTAATTATAGGCACTTTCACCATGTGAAGTAATATCTAAGCCTTCTCTTTCTTGTTCAACATTAACTCTTAAACCTGTTGTTTTTTCTGCAACTTTAAAGGCAATAAAAGCAACTGTTGCAGTCCAAACAACACAGACTAAGATACTCACGGCTTGGGCTCCCAATTGTTTCATCATCGTTACCCCATCAGCGTAGCCACTCCCCCCTAATATACGAGAAGTGAAGACTCCCGTTAGCAAACACCCTAAAATGCCACAAACGCCGTGAACACCAAAAACATCACATACATCATCAACTTTTAGCCAGCGTTTTAAAATAACAACCCCCCACAAACCAGCAGCTCCCGAAAGGAGCCCAATAATTAAAGCGCCCCCAACACCAACGGTTCCGGCCGCAGGAGTCACTCCCACTAGCCCAGCCAAACAACCAGAGCAGGCACCTAAAAGTGACGGTTTATCTCTAAAAATCCATTCGGCTAGTGTCCAAGATAAAATTGCTCCCGCGGCAGCCGCGCTAGTATTTACAAAGGCTAAAGCAGCAATACTATCAGCGCTACCCGCTGAGCCTGCATTAAAACCAAACCAGCCAATAAATAGAATTGAAGTTCCCATAAATACCATAGGAAGATTATGGGGCTTAATGGCTTCCTTACCGAGTCCTGTTCGATAGCCAAGTAAGTAAGCACCAACTAAACCAGCAACGGCAGCATTAATATGTACGACTGTCCCCCCCGCAAAATCAAGAGCACCATCCTGTGATAAGATCCCTCCCCCCCATACCATATGAGCCATAGGGAGATAAGAGAATGTTGTCCAAATAAGGGCAAAAACCAATATCGCCGAAAACTTGATACGTTCACCTAACGCACCAACGACTAACGCAACGGTTAAACAAGCAAACGCCCCTTGAAATGCCACATGAACAAATTGAGAAATAGTGCCTGATAAACTTTCAACGTTTATCCCTTTTAGCATAACTTGGTTAAAACCACCGAAAAAAGCATTTCCATTGCTAAACGCTAAGCTATACCCATAAATAATCCAAATAACAGAAACTAACGCTAAAATCACCGTTGTTTGCGCCATTAATGAAAGTACGTTCTTACTCCTTAACAACCCTCCATAAAATAACGCAATACCGGGTACTATCATGAAAATCACGAGTGCTGTCGAAATCATCATAAAAGCATTGTCCGCTTTATCTAATGTCCCTTCTGATGCAAACACCGTCAAAGGAAAACTGACAACTATCAATAGAAGCCATTTACTCATAGCCATTCCCCTAAAGTGCATCATCTTGTTTTTCTCCGGTACGAATTCGCACCGCTTGCTCCAATGGTAAAATAAATATTTTTCCATCCCCCACTTGACCGGTATGAGCCTTTTTTTCAATTGTCCCAATGGCTTGATCGACCAATTCATCAGGAACAGCTATTTCTATTCGCACCTTTGGTAAAAAATCAACTGTGTATTCGGCTCCTCGATACAATTCAGCATGCCCTTTTTGGCGACCAAAACCACGCACTTCTGTAATTGTCATACCTTGAATACCAATCTCCGAGAGTGCCTCACGCACTTCATCTAGCTTAAATGGCTTAATAATTACGATGATATATTTCATTTCCACTCCTTAAGTCATGCAAAATGCATTAACTAAAGAGCAAATCTCATGCCAAAAAATTATTTTCTTTAAGATTCAATAGGAAAGAATAAAATAAAAAACCACTCGATTGAGTGGTTTTGTAGGCTGCATTATAACTGTGCAGAATAATTAACTGGTAATAGGCTCTACTTCAGCATCACAATGTGTATTCAGCGATTCACCAACTTGTTGCAACTGGTACATTTGATAATAACGCCCTTTTTGCTGCAAAAGTTGTTGATGTTTACCTTGCTCTACGATTGCACCACGATGTAGCACGATAACTTTATCTGCATCGACAATAGTTGATAGACGGTGGGCAATCACGACCAGCGTGGTGCGCTCGCGGATCATGCGCAGGGCTTTCTGTATAGCTTGTTCGGTACCTGAATCAATATTCGCCGTTGCTTCATCTAAAATTAAAATTTTAGGTGTGATAACAAGAACTCGAGCCATTGCTAATAACTGCCTTTGACCTACGGACAGTGTATTACCTTGCTCACCAAGTACCGTATCTAACTCATCAGGCAACCCGCGAACTAACTCTGCAAGTTGGACTATTTCAAGTACATCCCAGACTTTCTGCTGGCTAATATCGCGGCCTAATGCAACGTTATCAAAAAATGAAGCGGCAAGAACGACGGGATCTTGCTGCACCATCGCAATACTATTACGCAACACTTGGTGTGACAATGAGCTCAAGTCACGTCCATCTAGTAAAATTTCACCTTTTTGCCATGGGTAATAGCCCATAATTAAATTGGCAATAGTACTTTTCCCACTACCGGTATGTCCCACTAATGCAATAAAATTATTATCTGGCACATGTAAATTGATATCTTTAAGTACTATTTTGTCATCACGATAAGCAAACGAAAGATGATTAATCGTGATAGATCCACCTTGCAATGGAGCCTCATTCGCCCCATAAGCTTGCTGAGGACTATCCATCAGTTCAAATACTCTTTCCCCAGACACTACCGCTTGTTGTAACATGGATTGTTGGGATGTTAGCTCAATTAATGGCTCGTTGAGCCTACCTAAATAATTGATAAACGCATATAAAACTCCAACACCTATCGTTGTGGTTCCTTCAAATCCAAATAATAGCAATAAACCACATAAGACAGAGGCTGAAAGTAAACTGAGCAACGGTCTTAAAAGCAAACCATCGAGTTTGAGCGCCTTCATACGTGCCCAGTAGTGGTCTTGGCTCACAGCCTGCATTTTGGCCCCAAATCTCGCTTGCTGTAAAAATTGCTGGATAACGGTCATTCCATTGATAACCTCATTAAACCCATTATTAATATCAGCAAGATAAGACCTAACACGGCGTACTATTGGTGTACTAAGACGCTGGTAAACAATCATAACCACGAATACAAGAGGAAAAATCATTACCGCAACTGATGCCATACGCCACTCTAATGAGAACATCGCGACTAACATGGCACAAATTAATGCTAAGCTACGAAAAACAGTAGGTACAACCATGACAAATAGGTCTTTAATTACCTCAGTGTCATTCGTAACGCGTGAAATTAGTTGGCCAACAGGTTGCTTATCAAATGCGCTCAAAGGCTGCCTTAATGCCGCATTCATTACGTCAGTCCGCAATGTTTGAACGACGCCAACGGAAGCTTTATTAAATAAAATGATTTGATAATAATGTAGTAGTGCAGCAATAACCTGAAGCAATACAAACCCAATAACCATATACAAGGCCAATGGCATAATAATTTGCTTTTTAGCAACCATATTGTCAATGAAGTAGCTGATCAACAGTGGCCCGCTGACTTCTGCAATCGCAGCTAACCATAGCATCGCAATGGCGATCCCCATGGTGCCACGATATGCTTTTCCATATGATAGTAAGCGCTTTAGTGCTGGCCAAAGCGGTTTTTTCTGGCTCATAACTCACCATCCAAAGCGGCTTCAATTTGTTGATAATGATACATATCTTTATACCAGCCGGACTGACTGATTAAAGCATCATGCTTACCTTGTATAACAGTAGTACCTTGAGATAAGACTAAAATATTATCTGCCTCAACCAGTGCCGATAATCGATGAGCACTGATAATCAGTGTTCTTCCTTGACGCCAACGGCTTAGATTTTGCAAAATTGTAAACTCAGTTTGACCATCTACCGCAGACAAAGCATCATCTAACACCAGTATTTCTGCATTTTGTAAAATTGCTCGAGCAATTGAAATTCGCTGTTTTTGACCTCCAGACAACATCACGCCACGTTCACCTACTTCAGTTTGATACCCTTCAGGTAAACGTAAAATATCATCATGCACACAAGCAATGCGTGCCGCTTGTTCAATATCCTCTGGTGATGCATCTGGCCGCCCGAGCGCAATATTACCCGCTACAGTATCTGAAAATAAAAAAGGTGATTGATTCACTATAGACAACCTTCCACGCCATTCATCTAGCTTTATTTCTGGCAATGGTAGCCCTTGGTAACAAATCGAGCCTTCGGTAATATCAAACTGGCGCTGTAATAGTGTCAATAACGTTGACTTGCCGGCTCCCGTTGGTCCGCAAATCCCTAAAAACTGTCCGGGTTGTAAATCAAACCGGATATTATGTAATGCTGGTCGTGTTGTTTCAGGATAACTAAAATTGAGAATATTAACGTTCAGTGTACTTTTTTCTACTTGCAAAGAGTGGGTGCCATCTTGAATAACTAAAGGTTCATTCAATAAACTCAGGATACGGCTATATGCTGCACTTCCTCGTTCAACAATGTTAAACATCCACGCAAGGGCTAGCATTGGCCAAATCATCAACCCTAAATACATCACAAAACTCGTCAGTTCACCTAATGTTAAGCTTCCATTAAGTACCATCCAACTTCCACCAGCAATTGCGAGTAGGTTTGCCATTCCAATAGCAAGGAAAATAGTTGGATCAAAACGCGCATCAACCTTTGCAACGTGCATATTGCGACGTCCAGCTTCAGTTGCGACTTGTTCAAATTGATTAGATTGGTGGTCTTCAAGCCCAAAGGCCTTGATCATACGAATACTACTTAAACTTTCTTGCGCATGATTATTTAACGATGAAAATGCCCCTTGAGCATGTTTAAAGCGCTGATGAAGCAGGTCCCCATAGCGTTTAATCACTATCGCCATGATAGGCATCGGGATCAGAGCGAGTAAAGTCAGTTGCCAACTAATTTCGACACTCATCATAATAAGCACCGCACACCCCATCACCAACGAGTCGACTAATGTCAAAACCCCTTCGCCCGCAGCAAATACCACACGATCAACATCATTGGTTGTACGTGCAATTAAATCCCCTGTACGATATTTAAGATAAAATGCTTGATTTTGTAGGCTTAATTGCTGATAAAATTTTTGACGTAGCTGAACTGCCAACTTATAGGATGCACCGAACAACCATAAGCGCCAAACATATCGCAAGCCATAAACAATTAATGCGATAAATAACATGACTAAAATATAAATCATGAGCTGGCTTTTAGGCATGGTCTCTTTACTGATCCCATCAACGACAACACCAACAATACGTGGAGGAACCAATTGTAAAATAGCAATGATAATTAAAAAGCAAACTGCCCCAAGATAGCGCCGCCATTCACTCAAAAAATACCAACTTAGTTGTGAAAATAATCGCACGTATTACTGCCTTGAATGATGTTGATTGACTAAAGAATAATTAAAAATTTTTACCCTATCTGGGTTAATCTGGGATCGGTAATACCGTTGTATGCTTGATTTTTTCCATCACAAAGCTAGATGTCACATCAATTAAACCATGAACCCCATTAACCAGTTTTTTATAAAATAAGTCGTAGGACTGCATGTCATGAACTTCTACCTGCATAAGATAATCATATTCTCCAGCCATGCGATAAAACATCAAAACTTCAGGAAGCTGGCTAGCAAACGATACAAATTGTTCATACCACTCACTATTATGGTGTTGAGTTTTGATTGCCACGATAACGGTTAATCCTAAACCTAACTTTTCACCATCCAATAAAGTGACGCGCCCTCGAATATACCCCTCATCTTCAAGACGCTTCAATCTTTTCCAGCACGGAGTTGAAGTTAAATTAACAGCTTCTGCAAGGGTATTCAGGGATAAACTACTGTCGTTTTGTAATAAACAAAGCAGTTTTTTGTCTATTTTATCTAACATAGTTACTCTCTTGGCTTAGATGTAAATACTTTTTAGGCTGTCATTGAATAACAATATTATGCAAAATTGAAAGAGTTAAAAACAATTATAATGTTACTAATTCGTACTATTATAGAATAATTTTACACAAATAGCTCAATAAGAGTATAAATAACACCTTAATCAAGGGTAATTTATAAAAATAAGGCTATTAACTAAATTATTGTATCGCTAACATAATACATAAAATAATATCCACTATTGTTATATCAGCAAGGAGTCTTTATGAAACGTGCAGTTGTGGTCTTTAGCGGGGGCCAAGACTCAACAACCTGCCTTATTCAGGCTTTACAAAACTATGATGAAGTCCATTGTGTAACTTTTGACTATGGCCAACGCCATCGCCAAGAAATCGAAGTCGCACAACAATTAAGTGCATCACTTGGTGCTAGTGCTCATAAGGTTTTAGACGTTACCTTACTTAATGAATTAGCCATCAGTAGCTTAACGCGTGATAATATCCCAGTGCCTGATTTTGCAGAAAGTGAATCGAGCGGTCTGCCTAGCACTTTTGTTCCTGGGCGCAATATTTTATTTCTTACACTTGCAGCAATATACGCCTATCAAGTTCAAGCAGAAGCAGTAATCACAGGCGTATGTGAAACAGATTTTTCTGGCTACCCAGATTGCCGCGATGAATTTGTCAAAGCACTTAATCATGCAATTGACCTTGGTTTAGCTAAAAATATTCGTTTCGAAACGCCACTAATGTGGCTCAATAAAGCACAAACTTGGGCTCTTGCTGACAGTTATGGTCACCTTAATACCATTAGGCAACAAACACTCACTTGCTATAATGGCATTCAAGGGGACGGTTGTGGCGATTGTGCAGCCTGTCATTTAAGAAGCAAAGGTTTAAATGAGTATTTAAATAACCGAGATGCTGTAATGCAATCATTAAAACAGCAATTACAGCAAGCTAAATAAAGGCATCAAATATATTTTCCTACTTAATAGTATGCATATTAAGTAGGTTAGTTTTGAATAAAATCATCAACACCTGTCTTAAATGACTCCAATTTTTCGCGCAATTCATCGTCTATGACAATGGCTTTGTTCTCGATATTATCAATAAATACAAATGTCACATAGGCATCAGATACTACCTCAGATACCCCAGACTTATTACGGATAATTTGTTGATAACATACCGCACTCTTAGAGCCTATTTTATCCATACGTGTTACAACAGTAAGCTCATCACCTAGTAAAACTCCTTGAATATAATTTACGTTAATATTCACCGCAGCCATAGTAAGATTGTTTTTCAGCGCCCAACTTATGAAATTGTGTTTATTCATCCACTGCCAGCGATCAGCTTCATAGAACTCTAAATAGCGGGCATTATTAACATGCTGGAAAACATCAATATGATAACCATGAACTTTAATATGTGTAGTCATAACAACTCCGACCAGTCTATTTTCAAGTAACATAAAAATAACAAATGTACGGAAAATATGCTGAATGAATATCAATAATAAGACTTAGATCGCAAATTATTTTCAATATATTAGTTTATTAGCTTAATAATTAACCACCATCATTTAAACCCCATACAATAGTATGGGGTTCCTTTGGTCACAGAGCTAACTTATCTTTATTTTTTTCTAAGAATGACGGTCCAATCCCCTGAACTTCTAAAAGATTTTCAACAGAATTGAACGCACCGTATTTTTGCCGATATTCAACAATCGCTTTCGCTTTTTGCTTACCGATGCCAATCAGTTTTTGTGCCAGTTCCTCTTCACCTGCTGAGTTAATGTTTACTTTATCTGTTTGTTCATGGTTAATTGTTAGCGGGCTACTGTTTAGCTGCTTGCCTTGAACCACAGCCGTTGTCGTCTTTTCAGGTTCAACTTTCTTTGCAAAAGAAAGAGAAGAAAATGAGCATAATAAAGAAAGAAGCAGAACAATACCCAGTCTGCATTTATTTACTGTATTCCATAACATAATTGTTCTCCTGTGTAGATTGAAGAACAACATTGCCACAGAAAAATACCAAGTACTTTTCAATGGTTTCAAAAATACGAAAGGCCACCCAAAGGTGGCCTTAACTTCTTGAATATTGCAATGCTAGTTGCGAAGTAGCTCGCAGTTATTCCATATTCAGGATTTCAATTTTTGCATTTTCACGCAAGTTGAGCATTAACGCTTCATTAACAGCGGAACTCATCGCACCTTGGTATTCACGAGATAATTGTTTCAATTCGTCTTCTGTTGGTTGTCCTAATGTGACTTTATCCAACTGAATAACAACAAAATTATCTAATTCATCACGCGCCGTTGCATACGTTGGTTTGCCATCAATAGGTTCAGCCATTGCCATAGCCGCATTAATAATTGCAGTTTGTGGCATTAAGCGAGAGACCGTTTGAACATCTGTAAATTTAACACCAGCAGCGTTCAAAGCCTCTTCACCTTTCCCTGCTTTTAACTCAGACAGAAGTTTGTCACCTGCGGCTTTAAGTTCAGCATCCGCTTTCTGACGCTTAACCAACGTTTCGATTGCAGGTTTAACGGTATCAAAAGGCTCAACACTTTCTGGCTTATACTCGGTTACACGTACCACAAATGCACGATCACCTTCCACATTGATTACGTCAGAGTTAATGCCTTTAGTTCCATTTTTATCAACTAAACGATCGCTAAATACTTCATTAACGACTTTAGGGAAATTAAGTGCAGCAGGTGGATTATTACGATCAAACCAATCTGTAGTCACAGCTTTTAAACCTGATGCAGATTCAACAGAAACCAATGATTCCATATCACTGGTTGCAGCTTCACTGACTTTTTGCTGTAAGTCATAGAATTGCTTGATATTCTTATCTTGCAGTAAGCTCGTTTTAATGCTTTCTTCAACTTGCTCAAGTGGTTTAATTGACTCGGGCTTGATGTCATCTAAACGAAAAATAACATAGTTATTTCCCGATTTAATAGGCGCTGAAAGTTGGCCTTTCTCTGTCAATTTTGCATCCGCAATTTCACTCGGAGTCGATGCCGCTTCCATCCAACCAATCAGGCCTTTCTGACCTGCACTGAATTTATCCGTTGATTTTTCAGCTACCAATGTTGCAAAGTCAGCACCTGCTTTCAATTCATTAAGAATATCATTCGCCTCTTTTTCTGACGCCACTTGGAGCATGCTATACTGTTTTTGCTCTGCCTGAGTATAATTTTTCAGGTTTTGCTCATAATACGCTTTTACTTCTTCGTTAGATACTGTTGCACCTGGCATGGATGCAGCATCCATTTCTACATAACTTACCTTCACACTTTCAGGTGAAATAAAGCTGTTTTGGTTAGCATCATAATATGCTTTTAGCTCTTCTTCTGTAGCGGTTTGTTTAGCTTGAAGATCAGCTAAAGATAAGGTTGCAGTACGTATTTCACGCTCTTGCATGAACAATTGTGCATAAGCTTTTACTTCAGATGGCAAAGCGAAGTCAGTGCCCGTAAAAGTTTTACCTAACTGTGCGCGTGTTAAATCTTGGCGAATTTGCGCCGCAAAGTTATCTGCATTGATATTGTAACGATTTAAAATCTCACGATATTTATCACTATCAAACCGGCCATCAGTTTGGAACACAGGCATTGAGAAAATATATTGCTCAATTTGCTGATCACTTGCAGAGAGGTTTAATTCATTAGCATATTGATTAATTAATTCGTTATTAATTAAGTTATCAAGTGCTTGGCGGCGCAACATATTCATACTCTCTTCATTGCTAGCAACCTCTGAGAATTTATCTCCCAAATATTCTTGCAATGATTGGCGCTCCTGCTGGAAAGCCTGCTGGAGCTGCTCTCTACTTATTGGCTGGCCGTTAACCTCAGCGGCATTGTTTACACTATTGCCGCCAATTCCGCCCATCATAACGCCACCCAACACGAATGAAAGGATAATCAGCGCTAGTATTATTTTGAGCACAGGACTATTTGCCTTTGTGCGTAAATTTTCCATCATAAAAAGGCTTAACTCCGCTTTGTTGAATTCAATTTCCTAATAATACGCTAATCTTAACTCAGAAAGAAAAAAAAGCGCACCATTTCCATGATGCGCTCATATATTAGCTGATTAAAGGCATTCCGTCAGTTTGAGTTTTCGCAAAAATGCAAGAAAGACAAACTAAAATACTTAATTAGCTATTAACAGCGTCTTTAAGACCCTTACCTGGACGGAAAGCAGGAACTTTCGCCGCAGCGATTTTAATTTCTTTACCCGTTTGTGGGTTACGGCCTGTACGTGCTGCACGCTCACGAACAGAGAAAGTACCAAAGCCAACTAGAGCAACATCGTCTCCTTTACTTAAAGAACCCGTTACAGTAGCAACGAACGCGTCAACAACACGACCTGCTGCAGCTTTAGAAATATTCGCATCAGAAGCAATTTGATCAATCAGTTGAGCTTTATTCACTCTTATCATCCCCATATTAGTTGGAATATAAATCTCTTAATTAACTATAACTGTTATTAGTATAGTTGATTAATGATGCAGCCGTTATATCAATCCTGATTACCAATGGCAAGAGAACAGATTACATACAAACAAATTATCAGAATCATCGTTAAATTAGCGATGAAAAAAAAGGCTGACAAGCCCTAAATTAGCTGTCAGCCTTAATTTTATACAAACTTCTTGATTTAGCTCACTCTTTTAGCTTTCTTTTTGACAACTTCCGCCCCAAAAGGCGGGTTAACTAAAGCCAAAGAAAGTACTTCATCAATAGTTTTTACAGGATGAATCTCTAAATCAGCAATCACATTTTGAGGAATTTCTTCCAAATCACGTTCGTTTTCTTTAGGGATTAATACCGTTTTAATCCCTCCTCGGTGTGCCGCCAATAATTTCTCTTTTAAGCCACCAATTGGGAAAACAAGTCCTCTCAACGTAATTTCCCCCGTCATAGCAACATCTGCTCTAACTGGGTTCCCCGTTAAACAAGAAACTAGTGCGGTAGACATCGCAATACCAGCACTTGGGCCATCTTTTGGTGTTGCCCCTTCTGGCACGTGAACATGAATGTCACGTTTTTCATAGAAATCGCTGTTAATACCCAGTTTTTCTGCGCGAGCTCTCACAACCGTTAAAGCGGTTTGAATAGACTCTTGCATCACTTCACCTAAAGAACCTGTATAAGTTAGCTTACCCTTACCAGGCACACATGCTGTCTCGATGGTAAGTAAGTCACCACCAACCTCAGTCCATGCTAGACCAGTGACTTGCCCCACTCGGTTTTCAGTGTCAGCTTGGCCATAGTCAAAGCGACGCACCCCTAAGTAATCTTTTAAGTTGTCAGCATTGATTTCAATGTGCTTAAGTTTTTTGTCCATCAATAACGCTTTAACTGCTTTACGGCATAATTTAGAAATTTCACGTTCCAAACTACGCACACCAGCCTCACGAGTATAATAACGAATAATACTCATCAGGGCGCTATCATCGATGGTCAACTCACCTTTTTTCAAGGCGTTACGTTCAATCTGCTTAGACAACAAGTGTTTTTTCGCAATATTCAGTTTTTCATCTTCCGTATAACCAGAAAGGCGAATAACTTCCATACGATCTAACAATGGCGCAGGGATATTCATCGAGTTCGAGGTAGCGACAAACATCACATCAGACAGATCGTAATCAACCTCCAAATAGTGGTCGTTAAATGCGATATTCTGTTCTGGGTCAAGTACCTCTAACAATGCTGAAGCAGGGTCTCCACGCATATCAGACGACATTTTGTCTATCTCATCCAATAAGAATAGTGGGTTTTTTACCCCAACTTTAGCCATTTTCTGGATAAGCTTACCTGGCATCGAACCAATATAGGTACGACGGTGACCACGAATTTCCGCTTCATCACGTACACCACCAAGCGCCATACGGGTATATTCACGACCCGTAGCTTTGGCAATAGACTGCCCCAGAGAGGTTTTACCTACACCTGGAGGCCCGACTAAACACAGGATTGGACCTTTGATTTTACTCACACGGCTTTGTACCGCAAGATATTCAAGAATACGGTCTTTCACACGTTCTAAACCATAATGGTCAGTATCCAAAACCTCTTGTGCTTTGACTAAATCTTTTTTGACTTTACTGCGTTTATGCCACGGTACTTGTACCATCCAGTCAATATAACTGCGCACGACTGTCGCTTCAGCAGACATTGGAGACATCATTTTCAGCTTCTGCAATTCTGCTTCCGCTTTTTCTTGAGCCTCTTTTGGCATTTTCGCTTCTTCGATTTTACGTTTCAGCGATTCATATTCATCTGGTGCATCATCCATTTCACCCAGCTCTTTCTGAATCGCTTTCATTTGCTCGTTCAGATAATACTCACGCTGGCTTTTTTCCATCTGTTTTTTAACACGATTACGGATGCGTTTTTCCACTTGCAGCAACTCAGTTTCTGATTCCATCATGGCCATCAGAAATTCAACACGTTCAGCTATATTTGCCATTTCTAAAACGCGTTGTTTGTCTGCTAATTTCAGCGGCATATGGGATGCAATGGTATCCGCTAATTTATCCAGTTGATCCTGTTCTATCGCATGCAGTGCGGTTAATACTTCTGGTGGGATCTTTTTATTCAGTTTAATATAGCTTTCAAACTGGCTAACGATAGTACGGTATAATACTTCGTTTTCTTTTTCATCAAGTTCACTTGACGGCTGAGAACCCGCAGTTGTTTCATCGTAAACTGCGTTTTCAGCGTGTTTATCTTGCTCTGTCGCTAAATACTCTGCTTGCGCTAAGAAATATTCACCGTTATCAGTCAAACTCGTAATACGTGCGCGTTTTAATCCTTCAACAAGGACTTTTACTGTACCATCAGGTAGTTTTAGCATCTGAATAACCGATGCAACAGTACCTACAGCAAATAAATCATTCACCCCAGGCTCATCAGTCGAGGCTTCTTTTTGCGCAACCAACATTACTTGCTTGTCATGATCCATCGCTGCTTCCAGACTGTGAATGGATTTTTCACGTCCAACAAACAGTGGGATCACCATATGTGGGTATACCACTACATCACGCAGAGGCAATACTGGTATTTCAATGCGTTCGGAACGCTCAGGATTCATAAAGCTCTCTCTTCGTTTAGCTTTCGCTAGTTTAAGGGTTTCTGTCGCTTGCTCTAAACTTATTCATCAAAACTTATTCATTAAAACAAGGAAACCACACCTCAGAATATAAACTATATGGGGACAAGATTTTAGCATTCAATAGCTAGTTAAACATAAAAAACAAAATGAGGGAAAACCCTCATTTTGTTTGATTGATTATTGAACGCTTTTTGATAGATTAGTTATCACCAGATGCTTGTGCATCCGGTTTACTATAAATCAATAGAGGTTCAGACTGTTCGTTAATGACATTTTCATCAACAACAACTTTCTCAACATCACTCATTGATGGAAGATCATACATTGTATTTAGCAACGCAGCTTCAACAATTGAACGTAATCCTCGAGCACCGGTTTTACGTGCCATTGCTTTTTTCGCAATGGCTTTTAACGCGTCTTCACGGAACTCAAGCTCAGTTCCTTCAAGGCTAAATAGTGCTTGGTACTGCTTAGTTAAGGCGTTCTTTGGCTCTTGTAAAATTTGAATCAGTGCTTCTTCACTCAATTCAGTCAAGGTAGCCACGACTGGCAAACGACCGATAAACTCAGGGATTAAACCAAATTTGATTAAATCTTCTGGTTCAGCTTGAGTGAGTAACTCCCCCTCAGTCGCTTTATCTGATTCGCCTTTAACTTCAGCGGCAAAGCCAATTCCAGAGCGAGTGTTCAGACGTTGCCCGATAACTTTGTCAAGCCCTGCAAACGCACCACCACAAATAAACAGAATTTTTGATGTATCTACTTGCAAAAATTCTTGCTGAGGGTGCTTACGCCCCCCTTGAGGTGGAACTGCTGCAACAGTTCCTTCAATTAGTTTCAGAAGTGCTTGCTGCACACCTTCACCCGACACATCTCGAGTAATAGATGGGTTATCTGATTTACGTGAAATCTTGTCAATTTCATCAATGTATACAATACCACGTTGTGCCTTTTCTACATCATAGTCGCACTTTTGCAGTAATTTCTGAATGATATTTTCAACATCTTCACCGACATAACCTGCTTCAGTTAATGTCGTTGCATCTGCCATCGTAAATGGCACATCCAAGTAACGAGCTAAGGTTTCAGCTAATAATGTTTTACCACTCCCCGTAGGGCCAATGAGTAGAATATTACTTTTACCTAATTCAACGCCATCACTGGTTTTATCACCATTGCGTAGACGTTTATAGTGGTTATATACCGCAACAGCTAAGACTTTTTTCGCCTTTTCTTGACCGATAACATAATCATCAAGATGCTGCCTTATTTCATGTGGAGTCGGCAATTCACTGCGCTCGCGATGCGGTGCTAGCTCCTTGATTTCTTCACGGATGATGTCGAGACACAAGTCCACACATTCATCACAAATATAGACTGACGGACCGGCAATCAGCTTGCGGACTTCATGCTGACTTTTCCCGCAGAAAGAACAGTACAGCAATTTTCCCGTCCCCTCTTTGCGTTTTTCTGTCATCAGTTGACCTCACTTTTATTCATATTACTTTGTTTTATTAAGTTAAAAACCCAGAACAAAGCAACGATTTTCTTAAAATAGTTTATGGTATAAATTAATTATACCAAAAGTTAACCTATTAGCGGCTGCTATAAATTTGGTCGACTAAACCATACTCTTTCGCTTCATTTGCTGACAAGAAACGGTCACGTTCTGTGTCACGGCTAATTTCTTCAATTGATTTGCCTGTATGTAAAGCCATTAGCTCATTCATACGAGATTTTACTTTGAGGATCTCTTGAGCATGAATTTCAATATCCGTCGCCTGACCTTGATATCCGCCTAGTGGCTGGTGGATCATCACACGTGAATTTGGTAAGCAAAAACGTTTACCCTTTGTACCCGCTGTTAATAAAAAAGCCCCCATGGAACACGCTTGCCCCATACAAATAGTACTGACATCGGGCTTAATAAATTGCATGGTGTCATAAATTGACATCCCAGCGGTAATCACACCGCCTGGCGAGTTAATATACAGTTGAATATCTTTTTCAGGGTTTTCTGCTTCGAGGAATAACATTTGTGCGACAATTAAGTTCGCCATATGGTCTTCCACTTGACCTGTCAGGAAGATAATACGTTCTTTTAATAGACGTGAGTAAATGTCATATGAGCGCTCACCACGAGAGGTTTGCTCTATGACCATAGGCACAAGGGCCATTTGGGATGCTAGCTGTTCCTGACTGCCAAAATGTGACATCGAAATCTCCTATTAAAAACGTTCTGGTGCTTGCGCCTAATTTGCTGTCTGTCCGCTATATTGAGCAGAGATCGTGCCACAAACAACTGTCTTTAAAAAACTCCCTGTGTCTGCAGGCTGTAGATACCCTCTTATTTTATCTATTCTAGTTGTATTTAACCTAATAATGGATAAACAAGAAAGAAATGCAGCTAAGTTTACCGCAGTAAACAAGACGCTCATTAAATTAGTTTAACACAAGTCTATCTGGTTACACCGATTATCCCATCAGAAAACCATAACCGATTATCAAAAGCTGCGAAATAACCCATTTGGTTGGTATCATCACTTTCTACAATATTAAACTAATTAAACTAGTTCAAAGCACAATTAAAGCTCTCATCATACAGATCACTGTTCATGCTACTTGAAGTATAGAAGTTATAATTAGGGTTCAAATATGATTTTCAAGGCTAACCTAAGTCAAATTTATAAAAGTGATAATTTAAAGACATTAATCGACAAAAAACCCGTAGTAATACACCACGGGTTTCATTGTTTCATACAGCAAAAAGAAAATTAACCAGCTTGAACTTGGTTCATCAGTTCAGTGAAGTTAGTTTCTTTTTCTGTCACTTTAGCTACAGCAAGTATAGTTTCAACCGCTTGTTCTTCTAAAGCTAAGTTACGAACGCTGTTCATCAGCTCTTCGTTTTTGCTATAGTATTCGATGACTTCAGCTGGATCTTCGTATGCAGATGCCATTTCTTCGATCAGCACTTTAACGCGATCTTCGTCAGCTTTCAGTTCATTTTTGTTGATAACTTCGCCTAACAGCAGGCCAATGACAACGCGACGTTTTGCTTGTTCTTCAAACAGTTCACGTGGTAATTCCATAGCTTGTTTTTCGTTGCCACCAAAACGCTGTGCCGCTTGACGACGCAGAACATCGATTTCACCGTCAACAACCGCTGCTGGAACTTCGATGTCATTTGCTTTGATCAAACCATCTAAAACTTGCGCTTTAACACGGTTACGAACTGCATTTTTCAGTTCACGTTCCATGTTTTTACGAACTTCTGCACGCAGACCATCTAAAGAACCATCAGCGATACCAAAACGCTTGATGAATTCTTCAGTGAATTCTGGCAGTTCACGTTGTTCTACTTTCTTCAGAACGATAGCAAATTTTGCAGCTTTACCTTTCAGGTTTTCAGCGTGGTAGTCTTCAGGGAAGTTAACTTCGATGTCGAATTCTTCACCCGCTTTGTGACCAACAATGCCATCTTCAAAACCAGGGATCATACGGCCTTCGCCCATAACTAATGCGAAATCTTCAGCTTTTCCGCCTTCGAATTCTTCACCGTCGATAGAACCTGTAAAGTTGATAGTGATGCGTGAATCTGCAGTTGCAGCTTCTTCAACTTCTTTCCACTGCGCTTGTTGCTTACGCAGAGTTTCTAACATGTTTTCCAGATCTTCATCTTTTACTGAAACAGCGGGTTTTTCCACTTCGATAGTTTCTAAGCCTGCTAATTCGATTTCTGGATAAACTTCGAATTCAACTGAATAAACAAAATCTTTACCATCTTCGAGTTGCTCTGGCTTATAGCTAGGCGCACCTGCTGGATTAATTTTTTGTTCAATGATAGCGTTGATGAAGTTACGTTGCATCACATCGCCCAGAACGTCTTGCATAACAGACGCACCGTAACGTTGTTTAACGATGTTCATTGGTACTTTTCCTTTACGGAAACCATCAACACGTACTTTCTTAGCAACACTAACTAGCTCGCTATTTACTGCTTTTTCAATATCAGTGGCAGGAACGGTGATTGTTACACGACGCCCAAGGCCTTGAGTCGTTTCAACAGAAACTTGCATCTTCTTACCTCAAAATAAATCTTAGTGATCGGTCTACTCCAGAGTTATGCCATTAAATCATAATGGCTGTCTCCCTTCCAGAACCGGGGGCGTTACTTTCATAACGGTCAATCCCTGATATCAGAAGCGTCCCGAAACCTTACTGAAAATTAGACGCAGCATTATACCGATGCATGCGCCCTGAGTCGAGAAAAGCCGAGAAAAGAAGCGATTTTTCCTCTTTATTTGTGACTTTTCTGACTAAAATTCTTATTTTTTCACCCAAATTGAAGAAAAAATACCCACAAATCCCACGATGGGGTATGAGAAAAAACAGCAACTATCGCCTCAACTTATTTATTGAAACTAAAAATTACCGATTAGCACCGCCGACTCCACGACATGCAGGTGATTTTAACGCGGTATCAGCAAGCTCATCCCATTCTGTTTGGGTATAAGTATGCAAAGCAAGGGCGTGGATACCTCCCGATAATTCATCAGCTAAAATAGCATAAATTTCGCGATGGCGAGCAAGCATTCGTTTATTTTCAAAATGATCACTTACTAACACCACTTTAAAATGGCTTTCTGAACCCGGCAACACATTGTGTTGATGGCTTTCATTGATCACATCTAAATATGACGGCGTAAATGCCGCCTGTAATTTTTGGCTCACTCGTGATTGCATACTTTGGGATGCATTAGCGACCATAAAATACTCCTTAATTTAAGGTTATGCTCTAGCATTGCTAAAATCAGTAAACTCTATTGCGCACGATGATTATTGCTATCTTCTTTATTATAAAAATATCCGATATTGACGCGGAATGTTATGATAACGACACACCAAAGCGAATTTTTTCAAAAACTGTTGTCTAATAATTTAAGATAAATAAGCCGCAAAGCTTTATATTGCATGATGGCTACCCGCACCATAACGAAACATTATCAATTAGGAAAGATGAACTGGAAAAAATTATGTTAAAAAAACTGTGTTTTCCACTTTTAGGGTTATTTCTTCTTGCCGGCTGTGCAACCAGCAGCAATACATTATCACTTGAGCCAAAAATAGCTTTGCCTGCGAAAAATCCAACACTAAATGCCACTTCAATTAGTGTCAGTAGTGTCGATAACCGAACCAGTAAATCATTAGCAGAAGTCAACCGTAATGGTAGTTTAGTCGTGCTTAATCCTTCTCGTGACCCTCGCTACTTAATGCAAGAAGCAGTGGAAAAACAAATGGCTGCTCGCGGTTTCATGGTGACATCACCTGCCAATGTGAATTTAGTCGTCCAATTAAATAAATTAGACACTCAAGTTTCTGAAGGTAGCTTCCGTCATAATATTACCGTCAACTCCAGTGTCAGTATCACTGCGACAGCGCCAAATGGGTCAACAAAGACACGGTCGTTTACACGCAATTTTAATACCCAAGAATTGTTGGCCGCCAATAATGATAAAATCGAAGCTGCCATTAATAGTGCATTAGCTGACTTAATTGCAGATATGGCAACAGATCAAGAAATCACCGATTTTATCAGACAAAATTCACGTTATTAATCGAGTCATACAGACTATTACGTATTAAGCTGTCCAAGTTTTAAATGAAATGACTTGGATAGCATAGCGCGGCCAATACCTCTGCGGCGCAATGTATTGCAGCAATATCTCATCAGGTAAGAGGGCACGATGCCACGTTTTACACTACCCAATAATATTACTCTCATTCTTTTAGGCTTTGTCTCAGGTCTACCTTTAGCCTTAACAGCTGGCACATTGCAAGCTTGGTTAACCGTTGAAAATGTGGATATTAAAACCATTGGTTTCTTTTCCTTAGTTGGGCAAGCCTATGTATTAAAATTTCTCTGGTCACCCATGATGGACCGCTATACCCCACCATTTCTGGGTCGTCGCCGTGGCTGGCTGCTAACCACCCAAGTTCTTCTTATTATTAGTATTGCAGCTATGGGTTTCATGAATCCATCAGAACATCTATGGTACCTAGCAACTTTAGCCGTCACAGTTGCATTTTGCTCCGCTTCACAAGATATTGTTTTTGATGCCTATAAAACGGATTTACTCAGTGCCGAAGAACGGGGTATTGGTGCGGCAACATCGGTTATGGGTTATCGAATCAGTATGTTGGTTTCTGGGGGGCTTGCTCTTTGGCTGGCTGATAAATTCTTAACATGGAAGCAACTGTATATTGTCATGGCAGCCCTGATGCTAATCGGTGTAGTTGCTACTTTGCTCGCCAAAGAGCCAGAAGAGAATAGCGCTCCTCCTACCTCACTGAAAAAAGCGATTTATGACCCTCTCGCTGAATTTTTTAGCCGTAATAATGCTTGGTTAATTTTATTATTATTAGTTTTTTATAAGCTTGGTGATGCCTTTGTCATGGCACTCAACACTAACTTTTTATTAAATGCATTAGGGTTTAGCTTAAGTGAAGTAGGTACAGTCAATAAAACAGTGGGTATGTCAGCCACTATTATAGGTGCGTTATTGGGTGGCTATATCATGAAAAACATGAGTTTATTTAGGGCGCTGTTTCTATTTGGATTATTACAAGGCGGCTCAAATATTGGGTATTGGTTCCTTGCTGTCACCCCCCCTCATATCCTAACCATGGGATCAATTATTTTCCTTGAAAATCTTTTTTCCGGTATGGGAACCGCCGCCTTTGTCGCATTACTCATGACATTGTGTAATAAATCATTATCAGCAACCCAGTTTGCTCTACTTTCAGCACTTTCTGCTGTGGGGCGTGTCTATATTGGCCCTGTTGCCAGTATTTTTGTCAGTAACTACGGCTGGCCACTGTTCTATTTGATCTCTATTGGTGTTGCGGTTCCAGGTATATTACTACTGTTAGCCTGCCGTACCTCATTAATTTACACACAAACAACTGGGCTATTCCAGCGCCGTGAGCTGTTTGCTAATGGCTACCGTGTTGCCGTATACGCATTGATCGCCGGCGCAAGCTGCCTTGCTATTTGGCTGCTTTCATTACTCATATTTTCATTTAGTGGAGTGAAAATATATTTGTTCACCGAACAAATTGCGCTTTGGTTAGCTATCCCTAGCTACCAAAACCTTATTTTTAATACGGGTATCAGTATTGGAGCTGTCAGTTTGATCATTGGCGGTAGTTTAGATTTCCTTGCTGTCCGTAAAACTGTTCACCAGTAACCATATTATTAATTCCTTTTATTATCTATCTGACTAATTCCCTAAACTAATAAGTTATATTTAGGGAATTAACTCATTGCATTTCAAAAACCTAAAATAGACAACCTCACTGAAGCCACTACCCATCCGTGATACCGATCACCAAATAGATGTAAAATATTTCTTAATTGCAACTTTAAAGACTAATATATCAAAAGTTACAAATTAGTCAGTTAACACATTAACCAATGGCTTAACACTCAACCTTGTTAATTATTAAGAAAAATTATTCATTATGAGAAAAATAACTTATTTTGCCGCCTTAATTTCTATAGCAGGAACAGCGTATTCTGACGATATTATTGGCTATAAAAATGGCTTTGCTGATATCAATATTAACTATTTAGACTGGTCACACCGCACTGAAACTAAAACTGAAACCACCTCTCACAAAAAAGATTTTGCCTATATTGAGCTTGAAGGCGGTGCAAATTTTAAATGGGGTGAATTATACGGTTTTTTTGATGTAGAAAATCCGCTTCACACTCAGCACACCGATTCTGGGCGTAATCGCCGCTATACCATCAAAACCACCGGTCGCTTCTATTTAGGTGATACAGGTTTCAACCTATACGGTCATGTTTATGGAACTTGGTCACTACCGGGTGCTAAATACGGTGGGAATTTCCATGATGTAAACACTTTATATGGCATCGGTTATAACACGGCCTTTGGTAATTTATGGTTTAAACCGTTTATCGCACTAAATTACACAGACCAAACATTCTATTCAGGAAATAATGGTTACACCGCAGGTTGGGTTGCTGGTTACAATTTCAGCATATTAGAAGAAAATTTCATGATAACTAACTGGCATGAAATGGAGTTCGCAAGAAATAAGCGCTATAACGGAGGTAAGCGCGATGGGATAAATGGTGCCTTGGCTTTTTGGTGGAATGCGACAGAAAACCTTTCAGCTGGTGTCCAATATCGCTATGCTGACAATAAATTAGGCGATACTTTTTATCAAGATGCAATCATTTATACATTAAAATACACCTTCTAATCACTATTAGAAAACTGCATTACTTCTTTAATTATTTTTCTTTTTTATCAGCGAGGTAATCATTTTTCTTTACAATTTTGCCGATAAAGTTGCTAAAACGGCTTTATCGGCAACAAAAATAGTAATTTCCCTTAGCTCATTGCTTATGTTTCATATCAGTTTTGCTGTTTTTTTATTTCTTTTGTATATATTTTCCTTTGAAAAATTACCAAGATAATTTAGTATTAATTGAGTTTTATCAATGCATGCTTACAAATTGCACTAATTTTAACTTTTTCTTTATAAGCTCTTTACATGTGATCATATTAACATAAAGAGCTAACAATTCCGTTTCTTTACCTTACAATCATTTACACTCGCATAACCTTACCGTAAAATGCCCGCACTGATGAAACGACAATTAGATTCTTGTCATTTGGGGTCGTGGATGAGACTTATGAACTACAAAAAAAGCATCGGAGCAATCTCACTAGCTGTAGCAGCCTTATTACTAGGCGGTTGCGATATGGTGTTGATGGATCCAAAAGGCGCCGTTGGCGTCAAACAAAAAGAGCTAATTCTTATTGCAATTGGCTTAATGCTACTTGTTGTTATTCCTGTTATTTTTATGACGATTATCTTCGCTAGAAAATACCGTGAATCCAACACGTCAGCAACTTACCGTCCTAACTGGGCTCACTCGAATAAAATTGAGCTAGTCTGCTGGACAGTTCCTATCATCATTATCATTATTCTAGGTACTATCACTTGGAAGACGACACATGAGCTGGACCCATATCAGCCATTAGTGAGTGATCAGGAACCTATTACCATTGAAGTTATTTCAGCTGACTGGAAATGGATATTTATTTATCCAGAGCAAGGCATTGCAACAGTTAACGAAATCGCATTCCCTACCGGTGTGCCAGTTAACTTCAAAATCACGTCAGATTCGGTGATGAATTCATTCTTCATTCCATCTTTAGGTGGCCAAATCTACGCGATGGCAGGTATGCAAACAAAACTTCACTTAATCGCTAATGAACCTGGTACTTATAAAGGCTTCTCCGCAAGCTATAGCGGCCACGGTTTCTCAGACATGAAGTTCAATGCTATTGCAACACCTGACCGCCAAGGTTTTGATGAGTGGGTACAAAAGGTAAAAGCTTCTCCTAAAACAATGGATACCATGCAGGCATTCGACGAAGTCGCTAAGCCAAGCATGAACGTTCCTGTTACCTACTTCTCAAGCGTGAAACCTAATCTTTATAACGATATCGTTCTGAAGTTTGGTCATGAGCACCATAAAGGTCACGCTCCTGTAGAGTCAAAAGAAGAATCTACAGGTCATTCTATGCATATGAGCCATAACGCTCATGCAGCAGGCGCTGAGGAATAAGGGCATGTTCGGAAAATTAACACTAGATGCAGTTCCGCTCCATGAGCCGATTATCGTTGTTACGCTGATTGCTATCGTCCTAGGTGGACTTTGCTTGGTCGGTGCGATCTCCTACTTCGGTAAGTGGAAATGGCTGTGGAAAGAATGGTTAACCTCTGTTGACCATAAAAAAATTGGTGTCATGTACATCATCGTAGCTATGGTCATGTTGTTCCGTGGCTTTGCAGATGCGATCATGATGCGTGGTCAGCAGGTTCTTGCTTCTGCTGGCCAAGAGGGATTCTTAAACCCTCACCACTACGACCAAATCTTTACCGCACACGGCGTTATCATGATTTTCTTCATGGCAACGCCATTTGTTGTCGGTCTGATGAACCTCGTTGTACCTCTACAAATTGGTGCTCGCGACGTTGCCTTCCCATTCCTTAACTCATTGAGCTTCTGGTTCTTTGTAGTCGGTGTTGTTTTAATCAACATCTCTTTAGGGGTAGGTGAATTCGCGCAAACTGGTTGGTTGGCTTATCCACCATTGTCCGGCTTGGAGTACAATCCTGGAGTTGGGGTCGATTATTGGCTCTGGAGCCTTCAAATATCCGGTATTGGTACGTTATTAACAGGGGTTAACTTTATTGCGACTATTATCCGTATGCGTACGCCGGGTATGTCGATGATGAAAATGCCTGTATTTAGCTGGGCTGCATTATGTACTAACGTACTGATTGTTGCTGCATTCCCTATTTTAACGGTCACACTAACTCTTCTGACGTTAGATCGTTATTTAGGTACCCATTTCTTCACTAATGATATGGGCGGCAATATGATGATGTACATCAACCTGATCTGGGCATGGGGTCACCCTGAGGTATATATCCTTGTTCTGCCAGTGTTCGGTGTATTCTCTGAAGTTGCAGCAACTTTCTCAAGAAAACGTTTGTTCGGTTATACCTCGCTCGTTTGGGCTACAATCGTTATTACCGTAATGTCCTTCATCGTTTGGTTACACCACTTCTTTACGATGGGTTCAGGGGCAAACGTCAACGCTTTCTTCGGTATCGCTACAATGATTATCGCAATCCCTACTGGGGTTAAGATCTTCAACTGGCTGTTTACCATGTACCAAGGCCGTATCGAGTTTAAATCGCCAATGCTGTGGACTATCGGTTTCATCATCACCTTCTCAGTAGGTGGTATGACGGGCGTTCTGTTGGCCGTACCAGGTGCAAACTTCGTTCTTCACAACAGCTTATTCCTGATTGCTCACTTCCATAACGTGATCATCGGTGGTGTTGTATTCGGTTGTTTCGCGGGTATGACTTATTGGTTCCCGAAAGCTTACGGTTTCACACTGAATGAGAAATGGGGTGTTCGTGCCTTCTGGTTCTGGATCACCGGTTTCTTCTTAGCATTCATGCCGTTATACATTCTTGGCTTTATGGGTATGACTCGTCGTTTAAGTCAGAATATTGACCCGACTTATCACACAATGCTAGTGGTTGCAGCGGGCGGTGCAGCATTAATCGCGCTCGGTATTGCATGCCAAGTTATCCAAATCATTGTGAGTATCCGTGACCGTCATGAAAACCGTGATTTAACGGGTGACCCGTGGGGTGGACGTACACTTGAGTGGGCAACATCTTCTCCACCACCATTCTATAACTTTGCGATTGAGCCACATGTTCAAACCCGTGATGCTTGGTGGGATCTGAAAGAAAAAGGTCTTGCTCATAAGAAACCTACTTCATATGAAGAAATTCATATGCCAAAAAATACAGGCGCAGGCGTTATCATCGCTGCATTCAGCTTGATTTTAGGTTTTGCAATGATCTGGCACATCTGGTGGATGGCAATTATTGGTTTCGGTGGAATGATCGTAACTTGGATTGCAAAAAGCTTCGACGAAGATGTTGATTACTACGTACCTGTGGCTGAAATCGAACAAATCGAGAATAAGCACTTTGAAGAATTACGTAAGGCAGGTGTGAACGATGTCAACTAATACAATGACTAACCAAAATATTGCCCATGCAGAGCATGGGCACCACGATGCAGGTGGTACGAAAGTATTCGGTTTCTGGCTCTATATCATGAGCGACTTGATCCTGTTTGCTTGTTTGTTTGCTACCTATGTTGTTTTGGCCGATGGAACTGCTGGCGGTCCCGCTGGTAAAGATATCTTCAGTCTGAAATTCGTATTAGGCGAAACTTTCTTACTTTTAGTAAGTAGTATCACCTACGGTTTCGCAATGATTGCGATGCACAAAGGAAAAATCGGTGCAGTTAACTTATGGCTGTTCGCGACATTCCTGTTAGGTCTTGGCTTCGTTATCATGGAAGTCTACGAGTTCCATGAACTGATTGCTGAGGGCTTTGGCCCTGACCGTAGCGGCTTCTTATCTGGCTTTTTTGCTCTGGTTGCAACCCACGGTCTGCACGTATCTGCGGGTCTGATTTGGATTATTATTATGATGATCCAAGTGACTCGTCGTGGTCTGACTGACGTAAACCAAACACGTTTGAACTGCCTAAGCTTGTTCTGGCACTTCTTAGATGTGGTTTGGATTTGTGTATTTACCGTTGTTTATCTTCTGGGGGCTATTTAAATGAGTCATGCAAAAGATGCTCACACTGGAGCAAGCCACGGTAGCGTTAAGACATACCTGATTGGCTTTATTCTGTCAGTCATCCTAACGGTTATTCCGTTCTGGATGGTGATGGAAGGCACAGCGTCAACTTCAACCATTCTTTGGACTGTTGTTGGCATGGCAGTCGTGCAAATCCTAGTTCACTTAGTATGTTTCTTACATATGAATACCTCATCTGATGAGCGTTGGAACTTGGTTGCATTTCTGTTTACCATGTTAATTATCGGCATTGTTGTTGTCGGCTCGCTGTGGATTATGTACAACCTGAACATCAATATGATGCTCGACTAAAGAGTTGCCGATATGTTTAAGCAATACCTGCAAGTGACCAAACCAGGAATTATATTCGGAAACTTGATTTCTGTGATCGGTGGTTTTCTCTTGGCCTCAAAAGGGTCAATTGATTACCCACTGTTCGTTGCGACTTTACTGGGTGTATCGCTGGTCGTAGCTTCTGGTTGTGTTTTTAACAACTATATCGACCGTGATATCGACCGTATCATGGAAAGAACGAAGAATCGCCCTTTAGTTAAAGGGCTGATTGACCCGAAAGTTAGCCTGATTTACGCTACTGCATTAGGTATTGCTGGCATGGTGCTGCTACTCGTAGCAGCCAATGCCTTGGCAATGCTGCTTGCAGTTATCGGTTTCATTGTTTATGTAGGTATTTATAGCCTATATATGAAACGTAAGTCAGTTTATGGCACGTTGATTGGCAGCCTATCTGGTGCAGCGCCACCGGTTATTGGTTATTGTGCTGTTACAAATGAATTTGATGCAGGTGCTTTGATTCTGTTATTAATTTTCAGCTTGTGGCAGATGCCTCATTCTTATGCCATTGCTATCTTCCGCTTCAAGGATTATAAAGCCGCAAACATTCCTGTTTTACCGGTTATCAAGGGGATATCTGTCGCTAAGACACATATCTTCTTATATATCCTCGCATTCATGGTGGCGACACTCATGTTAGCTATCAGTGGTTATGCGGGCTATAAGTATTTAGTCGTCGGTGCAGCAGTCAGCTTATGGTGGCTCGGTATGGCAATTTCTGGTTTCAAAACCGAAAATGACGACCGTGTCTGGGCAAGAAAATTATTCATTTTCTCAATTGTTGCTATAACCGCATTGAGCGTAATGATGTCTGTTGACCCTACCATTTCAAGTGATACGGTGATAGCACTCGTCAGATAATTTACCTGTTAGCTCTTAAACGGCGGGATTCCCCGCCGTTTTCATTTGTTATTCACTGCGTTAGCAACTCATTTTTACTTATTCTGCCTACCCTTATGAATCAATTTTATGGTTAAATAGCCGCTTACTACCTATAAGCTAGATATTAAATACACCATTAAAGTATTAATCTGCTGATTTAAAAAGATCATAGCAGACGAAACATCTTAGAAAACATACATAAATGTGTGACTAAGAACAAAAGACCAATACCACACCGTTCGAATTATGAAGAATAAAGATGAATGATAACAAAATGACGTCAGCAGAACTTCGCTCAACTTGGGGATTAGGTTCTGTTTTTTCCTTGCGTATGCTTGGCATGTTTATGGTTTTACCCATTTTGACTAGCTATGGAATGCATTTACAAGGCGCCAATGAATTTTTAGTCGGTGTCGCTATTGGTATCTACGGTCTTAGCCAAGCCATTTTTCAAGTCCCTTTTGGTTTGATGTCAGATAAAATTGGACGCAAGCCGTTAATCATTATTGGCTTAGTCACTTTTATCATCGGTAGTATTGTTGCTGCGTTAAGTGACTCGATTTGGGGTATTATCATTGGTCGAGCTCTGCAAGGCGCAGGGGCTATTTCTGCTGCGGTAATGGCATTGCTTTCCGACCTCACCCGTGAGCAAAATCGAACCAAAGCGATGGCATTTTTAGGGATTAGCTTTGGTCTGACATTTGCTATCGCATTAGTTTTAGGTCCAATCATTACCCATATTATTGGTTTAAGTGGCCTATTTTGGGGAATTGCACTTTTGGCAGCCGGAGCTATTGCGCTTACTATTTTTGTAGTCCCAGATACAAATATCCATGTTTTAAATCGTGAGTCTGCATTTGTCCAAGGTAACTTAAAAACGGTATTAGCTCAGCCACAGTTACTTAAATTAAATATTGGCATTTTATGTTTGCATACCTTATTGATGTCGAGTTTTGTCGCGTTGCCATTAATTATGACAGAAGCCGGTTTTTTAGCACCTGATCATTGGAAAGCCTACTTAGTCACAATGCTCATTGCCTTTGTCACTGTTTTGCCTTTTATTATTTACGCTGAAAAGTACCGCAAGATGAAGCAAGTCTTCCTCTTCTGTATCGCATTGCTCGCCGCAGCTGAGGTGACATTATGGCTTTCAGGTAATCACTTATGGGTAATATTCTTAGGTATCCAACTGTTTTTTATCGCTTTTAATATTATGGAAGCCATTTTACCCTCACTGATCAGTAAGGAAGCACCTGCGGGTTATAAAGGAACGGCTATGGGGGTTTACTCCACCAGCCAATTTTTAGGTGTCGCCATCGGCGGTATTGTGGGTGGGTGGCTGTATAACTTTGAGGGCGCGAGTACGGTCTTTATTGGCGGTTTAGTTTTAACTATTATCTGGTTTATCATTAGCCTTACGATGCAACAGCCCCCTTATGTCAGTAGTATTCGTATCGAATTACCTAAACACATTAAAGATACCCGTGCTCTTGAACAGGAGTTACAGGCGCAAAATGGAGTCATGGAAGCATTAGTGATAGACGAAGAATTAAGTGCTTACGTTAAAGTGGATAGAAAAATTATCAATCGAGAACAACTTGAGGCCATCATTAATCAATAAGCCAAAGTTAGCCCGTAAAAACGGGCTAATATTTTCATGATTAATCACGAAAATTATTAAACTGGAAAGGTTGGCCTAAATTACCTCCACGCACTAATGCCATGACAGATTGTAAGTCATCACGCGCTTTCCCCGTTACTCGTACTTGGTCGCCTTGCACTTGGGCTTGAACTTTCAATTTGCTATCTTTGATAAGTTTCACGATTTTCTTAGCAACAGCGGCATCAATACCTTGTTTGAAGGTCACTTCAACACTGTAAGTTTTTCCGCTGTGAACAATATCTTCAGGGACGTTCAATACCGCCCCATCAATACCACGCTTAGCCATTTTTTCTCTTAAAATATCCACTAATTGAAGCACTTGAAAGTCAGATTCACTGGTGATTTTAACCGACTCACTTTTGTCATTTAACTCAAAGCTGGCCTCGACATTTTTAAAATCCCAACGACTCGTTAACTCACGCTGCGCATTTTCTACCGCATTACGAACTTCACTCATTTCAACTTCAGATACAATATCAAATGATGGCATAGCTAAAACCTCTACCAATAAATTTTTAGGTTATGTGCATAATAACGTCTTTACTTACCCCACTTCAAGTTATCGGAGGTATGCGCAGCTTCACTAACTACAATTACGCTCATTAAAAGGTTATACTGAGAAGAAATCACTTACGCCTTACTGAGAATAAGACGTTAGAGATTATTCAAAGGGGAAACAATGAAAATAACCCTAATTGGTTGCGGTGCAATAGGCAAACTATGGCTGGCTTCACTCACTTTGCAAGGGCATGATGCTCAAGGCTGGCTGCGTGTTGCTCAACCTGATTTATTTGTTGATGTGAATAAACCAGATGGTCGTGTTTTTCGAGAATTACTCCCTTGTAATAATATTCAACACTTACAAGCGAGTGAACTCATTATTGTTTGTTTAAAGGCATGGCAAGTTTCTGATGCCCTGTTACCGCTGCTAAGTCATATTCCAGAAAATACCCCTATTTTATTATTGCATAATGGCATGGGGACTATTGAAGAACTGGCTCCATTACGCCATCCCATCTTAGCCGGTGTTACAACCCATGCGGCTTGGCAAGAAAATAACCAAGTATTTCATGTCGCAAATGGGATCACGCATATCGGTGCTATCAATTCCCAAGCACAAGTTTACTACGCTATAGCGGATATCTTACATGAAGCCCTACCTGATGTGGCTTGGCATAACAATATCCTAACCACTTGCTGGCGTAAATTGATTGCCAACTGTGTCATTAATCCGTTAACGGTAGAACATAACTGTAAAAATGGCGATTTAATTCAATATCCCTCTCAGATTTCACAGATTATTGATGAAATCACACAGGTCATGGCTGCTGAAGGGTTACATACGGATAAATCAGAACTGACAGAGTATATTTACGGCATTATTAGTAATACGGCCGATAACTATTCTTCTATGTTGCAAGATATACGGAACAACCGTCGTACGGAGATTGATTACATCACCGGTTTTTTAATCAAACAAGCACGAGCTCATGGGCTCAGCACCCCTGAAAATGATCGTCTTTATCATTTAGTCAAAAATAGAGAGCAACAACATGACGACTTCCGTTCTAATTTGCATCGCACATGGTAGTGAAGAAATTGAAGCAGTAACGACCGCAGATTTACTGGTTAGGGCTGGTATTGATGTCACTTTAGCCAGTGTGACGGATGACGGCTCATTGCACATTACAGCCTCTAGAGGGCTAAAAATAACCGCAGATGTCCCATTGATTAAAGTGGCTGATGAGCCTTTTGACGCTATCGTGTTGCCAGGTGGCGTGGTAGGGGCTGAAACATTTCGTGATAGCCCTCTGGTTGTCGAAAAAGTTCGTCGTATGCATCTGGATGGTAAAATTGTTGCGGCAATCTGTGCTGCACCAGCTCTTGTATTAGAACACCACCAACTATTTCCCCTTGGTAATATGACCTGCTACCCGTCAATGAAAAATAAAATTCCAGCGAGTAAATGGGTTGATCGCCGAGTTTACTTTGATGAACGAGTCAATTTGTTAACTAGCCAAGGGCCCGCGACTTCCTTTGATTTTGCATTAAAATTAGTTGAAATATTAGTCGGTCGTGAAATAGCAGGACAAGTGGCAGCTCAGTTAGTTTTACCGAATGGGATCAACGATTATTTAGAGGATTAAGCGCGAAAATATAACCACAGAAAATGAATGCAATCTTAAGATTAACATATTGAATAAAAAGAAATTAAAAACAAAAATGGCAGTAAAAAAACTTTGAACGCCCCCATTTTTTGCTATTATCAGCGACGGGTGCTTGGATCATTTTGGTTCAAGCATTTGCCAGAGCCAAAAAGACGAAAGCCCCGAATTTAGATGTTAATCTTAATCCGAGGCAGTCTCAAACCCAAACAATTTGATTCTGTCTCCTTTTAGAAAAGGAGTCAAGAGAAATGGCCAAAATTGCCCTGATGGGGTTAGTTACCCTATGTTTAACGGCACTGTGTTTTTCAGGGTTGATGCGTGAAAGGTTGTGCTCTTTCAGCATCAGCAGCGGAAATACGTTGGTCCAAGCGACCTTATCATGCGATAAGTAACCTTGTGTGGGAGACTACTCCCCCACATTTCTCTTTCTGTTGTGGGTTTGTGGTACAAGCACCCTACTTTAATTTATGGGCGATAAACCTTTATATTTTCATAACCTTGCTCTTTTAGATATAGCGCTTGTAAGCGACTCATTACCCCACGGTCACAATATAATAAGTAGGTTTTATCTTTTGGTAGGTCACCAAATTGTGTACTCAGTTTATAGAATGGGATATGTTTGATCTCCATTCCTTCAACAAACAATGGCTTATCTTCAAATTCATCAATTGAGCGAATATCTAAGATCACTTCGTTATCTGCTGACAATTCACTGACCATTTCAACTTCTGCAACTTGCTCACGACTTTCTTGTGCAATTTGGCGAATATCAATGTTTTGTGCTTGTTCAACCACCGACTCTAAGATACCAAAATCAAAATTAGCCTCTTCCGCTTCAATGCGTGCTTTAACGGCTTTCACCGTTGGACTTTTTGAAATGACACCACAATACTCAGGCATCGTTTTCGCAAAATCTTCAGTCCCAATTTGGCGAGCTAATTTAATGATGTGTTCTTTATCGTGAGAAATCAAAGGCCTCAATACTAGCGTATCAGAAGCATTATCAATAAGGCGTAAGTTAGTTAAGGTTTGGCTTGATACCTGACCCAATGCTTCTCCGGTGACAATCGCTTGGACACCATAACGTTCAGCAACTTTAGACGCGGCACGAACCATCATACGTTTCAGTACAACGCCCATTTGACCGTCATCGACCTTTTCTAAAATTTCAGCCACGACAGGTTCAAAGTTAACCGCAATAAACCGGACTTTATGCGAGCTACCGAAACGATTCCATAAATAGTGAGCAATTTGTTTTACCCCGATTTCATGGGCTGCGCCACCTAAATTAAAGAAGCAATAGTGAACACGGCAGCCACGGCGCATCAACATATAGCTAGAAACACCAGAGTCAAACCCACCGGAAATCAAGGATAATACATCTTCTTGTGTGCCAATCGGGAAGCCCCCAATACCTTCAATACGGGCTTTGACTAAAATGAGCTTGTCATCTTCAATTTCTAAATGGACTGTCGTATCAGGATCTTTGAGTTTTACTTTTGCTGAGGCAATATGTTGATTTAGACCACCACCAATATAACGCTCAGCTTCAATAGAAGAGAACTCGTGTTTTCCACGACGTTTTACACGTACACAAAACGTTTTATTTTCTAATGACTCACCGTAAGCTTCGTGAGCCATTTCAAAAATATGATGCAAACTGGTAAACGGTTTTTCTTCCACTTCAAGAATATGATGAATGCCGGGGATACGCCCTAGCATGTCACAAATTTCGTCGTGTTTCGTCTCCCCTTTCACACGCACTTCAATGTTATCCCAATTACGGACAACCGAAATTTCTTCGCCAAGTGGTTTTAGCACGTTACGGATATTACTGGTTAAAATTTTAATGAAACGTAGCCTAACAGTTTGGCTTTTGATTGTAATTTCTGGGAATAACTTAATGATAAACTTCATAATAGCTGCATGTTCATGGTTGTTGGGGCAAACGAGTGTACCTTAACAATGAGACAGATACACGTTACCAATTGTCAATAAAGAGGCGTATTATAACACTATCTTGCGGAGTGAATCTAAAAACACCAATAATAAATTGTAACCGTAGCAAGACTACGTTAGTCTGCTCAATATTTAAAATCCCCCTGAATTAATAGATTTAACATTAGTGGCTAAACAACATGGCTAAAGAAAAATCACAAAAAACTTCGACTGTTAGTTTTGAAAACTCACTTCAAGAGCTAGAGCAAATCGTTGCTCGCTTAGAATCAGGTGAACTTCCTCTAGAAGAGGCACTTAATGAGTTTGAACGTGGCGTTCAAATTGCCAAACAAGGCCAAAAAGTTCTGCAACAAGCAGAACAACGTGTACAAGTCTTGCTTAGCGATGATGAAAATAAACCTCTTGCCGATTTTTCACCTGATACTGAATAAATTATGTCTGAACAACATCTAGATCGTTTTGCGTTGCAACAAAAGCAGGCTTATGACAGGGTCAATCAATATCTTTTGGATGCGTTAAATGCACTGCCTTTTGCAGAGCTTCCCTTAGCTAATGCCATGCGTTATGGCGCACTATTAGGTGGTAAGCGTTTACGTCCCTTTTTAACTTATACTGTTGGCGCCATGTTAGGCGTTCGCCAAGAAAACCTTGATGCTCCTGCTTCTGCAGTGGAATGTATCCACGCATATTCATTGATTCACGATGATTTACCAGCAATGGACAACGATGACTTGCGTCGAGGACAACCAACTTGCCACATTAAATATGGTGAAGGAAATGCGGTTTTAGCCGGAGATGCCTTACAAACTCTTGCGTTTCAATTACTTTCTTCAGCACAGATGCCAGACGTCAGCGATAAAGACCGTATCGCGATGATCGCTGAATTATCTTATGCAAGTGGGCTTGCAGGTATGTGTGGTGGCCAAGCACTTGATTTAGAAGCAGAAGGAAAGCACGTTAACTTAGCCTCCCTTGAACGCATCCACCAACACAAGACAGGCGCCCTTATTCGTGCCGCTATTCGTCTTGGTGCGTATGCCGCTGGCGAAAAAGGTCACCAATTATTGCCAGCTTTAGACAAGTATGCACAATCAATCGGGCTTGCCTTTCAAGTTCAAGACGATATCCTTGACGTCATTGGTGACAGTACCATCACAGGAAAACGTCAAGGCGCTGACGCTGAGCACGAAAAAAGTACTTATCCCTCTCTACTAGGCCTTGAAGCGGCGCAGGAAAAAGCGCGTGAGTTGTATCATGATGCAATCAGTGCTTTAGAGACGATCCAATCACATGGGTATAATATAGACATGCTAAGTGATTTAGCTAATTTTATTATTGAACGTAAAAGCTGACAATATGCTTTGCCTTTTAGCAGTAAGAAGGTCGATAATTACGTTATTTATTATCCAGATGATTCTTCAAATCATTCCTATAGCACAGAAAAATAGATAGATTAACTCTTAATCATTTGCGCTATAGGAAAAGGTAAACGAAGGCAACCCAGCAGCACAGGATTTAACTGTGTTCTTGTTAACAATAGCCGCTTAGTTATTGTGTTGGGTTTTTTATTAATTATAAGTGAGCACCTAATGAGTATTGATATCGCTAAATATCCAACGCTAGCACTCGCGGAGACACCCGATGAGCTTCGTCTGTTGCCAAAAGAAAGCTTACCAAAGCTTTGTGATGAGCTCAGACAATTTTTACTTAGTAGCGTTGGTCGTTCTAGCGGTCACTTTGCCTCTGGTCTCGGTGCGGTTGAACTCACCGTTGCCTTACATTACGTCTACAAAACACCGTTCGATAACCTTGTTTGGGATGTAGGGCACCAAGCCTACCCACACAAAATCTTAACGGGTCGTCGTGACCGTATCGATACAATTCGCCAGAAAAATGGTTTACATCCTTTCCCATGGCGTGGTGAAAGTGAGTATGACATTTTAAGCGTTGGCCATTCCTCAACATCCATTAGTGCCGGTTTAGGCATGGCCATCGCCGCAGAAAAAGAAAAACAAAACCGTAAAACTGTTTGCGTGATTGGTGATGGCGCAATTACTGCAGGGATGGCATTTGAAGCGATGAACCATGCCGGAGACGCAGCACCCGACATGTTAGTTGTGCTTAACGACAATGAAATGTCTATTTCTGAAAATGTGGGTGCACTGAACAACCACTTGGCACACATTCTGTCTGGCAAACTGTACACGACATTACGTGAAGGGGGTAAAAAAGTTTTCTCTAACTTACCACCTATTAAAGAACTACTGAAGAAAACAGAAGAACATATCAAAGGCATGGTTGTACCTGGAACCATGTTTGAAGAGTTAGGTTTTAACTATATTGGCCCTGTCGATGGGCATGATGTGGTTGCCTTAGTTCAAACGCTTAAAAATATGCGTGACTTAAAAGGGCCACAATTTTTACATATCATGACTAAAAAAGGTCGTGGGTATGAGCCGGCAGAAAAAGACCCAATCAGTTGGCATGCTGTGCCAAAATTCGATCCAAGCACTTTTACTTTACCTAAAAGCAAGGAAACAGGGCCGACTTTCTCTAAAATTTTTGGTGACTGGCTATGTGAAGAAGCCCAAAATGATGACAAATTAATGGCTATCACACCAGCGATGCGTGAAGGCTCGGGTATGGTTCGCTTCTCTAAAGAGTATCCTGAGCAATACTTCGACGTCGCGATTGCAGAACAACACGCAGTCACCTTTGCGGCAGGTCTTGCTATTGGGGGCTATAAGCCTATCGTCGCTATCTATTCAACTTTTTTACAACGTGGCTATGACCAAGTTATCCATGACGTTGCTATCCAGAAAGTACCTGTCATGTTTGCTATTGACCGAGCAGGTATTGTCGGAGCCGATGGGCAAACCCACCAAGGCTCGTTTGATATCTCATTCCTTCGCTGCATACCCACGATGGTTATCATGACACCAAGTGATGAAAATGAATGCCGCCAAATGCTGCACACGGGCTATCATTATCAAGAAGGCCCTAGTGCAGTCCGTTATCCACGCGGAACAGGGATAGGTGCAGCGTTACAACCTTTAGTACCGCTAGAAATTGGTAAAGGGGTTGTCCGCCGCCAAGGTGAAAAAATCGCTATCTTGTGTTTTGGAACGTTACTTAACCATGCATTAGAAGCAGCAGAGCAATTAAATGCTACCGTAGTGGATATGCGTTTTGTAAAACCATTAGATGAAGCATTGATCCTTGAAATGGCCAATAGCCATGATGTCCTCGTCACATTGGAAGAAAATGCCATCATGGGTGGTGCTGGCAGCGGTGTAAATGAGTTCCTCATGCAAGAGAAGAAAATCATCCCAACTCTCAACCTAGGCTTACCTGATTATTTTATTTCTCAAGGTAGCCAAGAGGAGATAATCGCTGATTTGGGATTAGATGCTGTTGGGATTATTAATTCAATTAATAACTATTTAGCTAAATAGTCCATTAGCCCGTAAGGCATGACATAAATACGGTAATGCCTTACGGAATAATAAAACTAATCTCTATCAGTTGATTTTCACATACACCAAAACTGTGTTTTAATCTCTTTTCTTCTTTCATTTCAAATACCGATTTTATATATCTCTTTTTTCACATATTACGTATATTTTTATATCATTATAATCAATTATAAAACCAAATATAATCAGCTTATATACAATGTTTTTTATTTATTTACCCAAAAATAGAACATAAACAAAATATTTATCTTGAATGTAAATTATTAAAATAAAAACATGCAAATCATTTTTAAATACATTAATATAAACTATACCACTGTATGACTACGTAACTTATACGTAACTTAGGCTCTAGCTTATAATCGTTGGTTGCTACATTAGACATGATGATTATTATTCTTTATACATCAAAGAATAATAAACTCATTAATAATAACCATATAGTTTTAACAATTTTAACCTTGCTTTAATGATTAATTATTTTGTTTTCTTTATTTAAAAACCAGAAAACAAATAAACGCTACTCTAACTAAAATTTACATATGGTTTCTCTTTATTTAGTCAATTTTAATAAATAGATTTTGGGAGCGCTTATGTGTGGACAATATATTAATGAGCCCTTGTATTTATCCATCGCTAATTGGGTAATGAAACAAGAGCGCTGGATTACCGCCAGAGAAATATCCAATAATTTTGATATCCCGCATCCTAATGCTATCAATATTGTTTCTTATATTCTATCTGACGTAGCTGAAATTCAATGTGAAGTTAAGATGATTCCGAATAAATTATCGGGCCGTGGCTGCCAATGCCAAAGGTTAATCAAAGTGACCAAAATTGATAATCAACTTTATTCGCGACTCAGAAACCATCAATCTGAGAAAGTCACGATAGCCTCCCCGGTGAAGACGCCCTCTTTGCCTCCAAGAGATTTGAATAGAGAGCAAAAATGGCAATGGATGCTATCAAAGTCACAACGCCGTTAACTTTTATTGTTATAACAATAAAAACGCAGGATTAGGCCTGCGTTAAGATCGCTGAATAAACCAAAGCAAAATTAATATTATAATTTTAAAAATATATTAGTTATGGCATGATAATAATCTACAGAAAAATAAATCTGTTCAGTATTATTACTTACCCAAGAGAGAAATGTTTACTGAATATTGGATTTAGTTAAAGGATTGCTAGGAAAACGTAGCTTTCATAGCAGAATATGGACGCAATTTATCACTTATAATCAATATGAAAAATAAATTATTTCTAATCCCGCTATTATTAATAGCGTCAAGCCATGCATATTCAGCTCCAGAGCTAAATGATAATATTTTTGAGAAAACGAAAATATTGGCGCAACATGGCAATATTAAGGCTCAAAATCAACTTGGGGCCATGTATTTCAACGGCACTGAGTCCAAACAAGACTATGTACAAGCAATGGAGTGGATTCAAAAAGCCGCTGAACAAGGGTATGACGTAGCACAAAACAATCTTGGAGTAATTTATTTTCAAGGTTTAGGAACCCAGCAGAGTGACACACTGGCAAAGGGCTGGTTTCAGAAATCAGCTGAACAGGGGTATGCACAAGCTCAATATAATCTGGGAATAATGTATAAGGAAGGAAAAGGAACCAATAAGGATCTCACTCAGGCAAAAGAGTGGTTTCAACAAGCAGCCGATAAAGGCAATCTTGACGCTCAGAGCCAACTCGGAGAAATGTACTTAAAAGGTAACGGAACCCAGAAGGACTATGCCCTCGCCTTAAAATGGCTCCAAAATGCCGCTAACAACAATATTGCAAATGCACAATTTAATCTTGCACTTATGTATTTAGACGGCTTGGGAATTGAACAAAATCATCAAGAAGCGCTGCAATGGTTTCAAAAAGCCTCTGAACAAGGAAATACTTCTGCTCAATATAATTTGGGGCTAATGTACCAAAATGGATTAGGCACGCCCCGCGACATTTCTCTAGCAAAGAAATGGTATCTAAAATCTGCACAACAAGGGCATGCACCATCTCAAAATAATCTAGGACTCATCTATACTCAAGGAACTGAAAAACAACGAAACTACACCGCTGCCAGAGAACTATTTCAAAGCGCGGCAGAACAAAACTATGTCTTAGCACAATATAATCTTGGCTTGATGTATAAAGACGGAAATGGCGGCGTTAAAAATAATGAGATGGCAATAAAATGGCTAAAAAAGGCAGCCGAACAAAATTATTCAAAAGCACAATATAATCTTGGAGTACTGTACCAAGATAAACAGAATAACCAGCAAAATTATACCCTAGCAAAAGAGTATTATCAAAAAGCCGCTGAACAAAACTATGCTCCTGCACAAAACCAATTGGCATTATTATACCTAAAAGGAATGGGTACAACGCAGAATTACCTCCTCGCAAAAGAATGGTTTCTCAAAGCTGCTGAACAAAATAATGTATCGGCACAATTTAATCTCGGTATGATGTATAAGAATGGTGATGGTGTTGAAAAAAATGGAAAAGTGGCTCAAGAGTGGCTTCTCAAAGCTGCTGAACAAAATAATGCATCGGCACAATTTAATCTCGGTATGATGTATAAGAATGGCGATGGTGTTGAAAAAAATGGAAAAGTGGCTCAAGAATGGTTTCTCAAAGCTGCCGAACAAAATAATGCTTCAGCACAATTTAATCTCGGTATGATGTATAAGAATGGTGATGGTGTTGAAAAAAATGAAAAAGCAGCTCAAGAATGGTTTCAAAAAGTTGAGCAGCAAAAAGCACATTAACCTCATTTTTTCCCACTAATCACTGCCAATGATGAAAACGCCCAGTTAAAAGCTAGGCGTTCAAACAACTCATTAATCCTTTTTTTATTACAGACCTTTCGATTTAACATCCGTTGTTCCCATAAGCCTAGGTCGCTCCTGCTCCATTTCTGCTAAAGGTAACGTTTCATGTAAACCTTGGCGGTAGCGAATGGCTAAGTCTTGATATTCTTTCGTATTCAGCTGCTTCCAATGTAGTTCTTCCTCACGAATTTGGCGTGTAAAACGCGCGGGGCTGCCAACTAGCAATTGGCGAGCTTCACCTTGAAAGCCTGCTTTAACAAAGCTCATCGCCGCAACAATACTTTGTTCGCCAATCACGGCTCCATCCATGACCACACTGTTCATTCCCACTAAAGCATCACGACCAATAATACATCCGTGTAAAATAGCGCCGTGGCCTATGTGTCCGCATTCGTGGACAATAGTTTCTACATCACTATAGCCATGCATAATGCAGCAGTCCTGAATATTTGCGCCTTTTTCGATGATCAATCGCCCATAGTCACCACGTAAAGAGGCGTTAGGCCCAACAAACACGCCTTCACCGATAATAACATCACCAATCACTACCGCTGATGGATGTACATATGCGGTAGGATGAACAACTGGGATCACCCCTTCAAAAGCGTAAAAACTCAAAATTCACCTCGCTGCTAGCTTAACTAGCGCCCTTTCCAGTTTGGAGAACGTTTTTCGGCAAACGCCAACGGACCTTCTGTTGCATCTTCGGAGTGTAAAACCGCAGGGTAATTTGTCAGCGCACCGCTGCGCATAAGTTTATACCCCTCTTCAACAGTGAGTTCCCCTGTCGCCCGAAAAATTTCTTTCAATGCAGCAACAGCAAGCGGTGCACTTTGCGTGATGTGTGCCGCCAGCTCACGCGCTTTGTCCATTAAGTTTTCAATGGGCACAACATCGTTAGCTATTCCCCAACGTAATGCTTCCTGCGCATCCATTCGTCTACCTGTCATCACCATTTCGTTCACGATTGGCGCCGGAAGAATCTTTGGTAAGCGTAAGACTCCGCCACTATCAGGCACAATGCCTAGCTGAGCCTCTGGTAAAGCAAAGCTGGCATTTTCAGAACAAATAATCATATCTGCCGCTAAAGCCAACTCGAAACCGCCTCCAAACGCATAACCATTTACAGCTGCAATGACAGGCTTGTTTAGATTGAAAATTTCAGTAAGCCCTGCAAATCCCCCCGGGCCAAAATCAGCATCTGGGGCTTCACCTTCTGCGGCAGATTTTAAATCCCAACCCGCAGAGAAGAACCGTTCTCCCGCACCGGTGATAATTGCAACCCTTAAGGATGGATCATCACGAAAGTTGAGGAAAACGTCGCCCATTTTGAAACTGGTTTTCGCATCAATTGCATTCGCTTTAGGTCTATCAAGTACGATTTCTAAAATGGAGCCATTGCGGGTAACTTTTAATGATTCACTCATAGTGCAATCCTTTAGTTATCATGCGTTGACGTCTTGGTTATAAATAGCTACAACCAAAACGTTTACGTAATTAATGGAATTTATTCGATTATTTCAGATGTTTTTTCAGCACTTTCCCAGAACAGTTACGCGGTAAATCCTTACGAACTTCAACCCATGATGGCACTTTAAATTTCGCCATTTGCTTTTCACAAAAGGCGAAAAACTCTTCCTGCGTTAAGGTTTCCCCCTCTTCTAACACAATAAAAGCTTTAATTGCTTCATCACGAATTTCATCAGCAACACCTATCACCGCTACGTCAACGATAGCCGGATGCGAAGCTATGATATTTTCAATCTCACTACACGAAACGTTTTCACCGCCTCGTTTGATCATGTTCATGCTTCTATCCACAAAGTAGAAAAAGCCATCTTCATCTTGATAAGCAAAGTCTCCGGTGTGCATCCAGCCTTGCTTATCAAAAACTTTCTCCGTCGCATCGGGGTTGTTGTAGTACTCTTTAAATAAAGTTTTACCACGCTCACCTTTAACACAAAGCTCGCCCATCACTCCTGCGGCAACAGGCTGGTTATTTTTATCCCTAATTTGCGCTTTATAACAAAAACCAGGGCGACCAATAGATGGCCAGCGACGGATGTCTCCTGGCCTATCGCCAATCAAGCCGACAATGGTTTCAGTCATACCATATGAAGTCAGGAAGCTTTTCACGCCAAAACGAGCCATAAATTGTTCTTTTTCTTCATCACTCAAATTGAGATAAAACATCGCTTCACGTAAACAATGGTCTTTTTCGTTATCCGCCAGAGGTTGACTTAATAACGTGCGGATCATCATTGGAATTAACTCAACTACCGTCGCTCGATGTTTCACAACTTGTTGCCAAAAACGTCTTGCACTGTACCTTTCGAGTAATACGAAAGTTGCCCCCACCGAAAAGGCGGCCATAGATACCGTGCATTGGCAATCAATATGAAAAACAGGCATGACGGTCAGATAAACATCATCTGAGCGCAGTGTGTTCTGCCAAGAAGAGTAGTACCCCGCAAAACGTAAGTTATAGTGGGTAATAATGACCCCTTTTGGTTTTGAGGTCGTGCCTGAGGTAAATAAAATTTCTGCGGTATCATCAACGCTTAGCTCAACGAACTGCGTTAACTTAATTGGCTGTTGCGCCTGCTCCAGCAAAAAGTCCGAAATCCCGTTTTGTTGTTTAACGAGGGTATCTGAAATTAAAAAAATATGTTCAAGGCTGGTACTTTCATCATCAAGTACACGTTGATAAATATCTAAAAAAGTCGCACAAGTCACAACCATCCGTGGTTGGCAGTTTTGCATGATCCAAGCGGCTTCATTGTATTTATAACGCGCATTAACAGGGACCATAATCGCCCCAATTTTTGCCAAGCCAAACCAGCAAAAGAAAAACTCAGGGCAATTATCTAAATGTAAAGCAACCTTATCCCCTTTTTGTATGCCATAAGCTAAAAAGAGATTTGCTGTGCGATTAATCTGTTCATTCATCTCTACATAGCTGAATTGACGAACACTTCCATCGCAGGATTCAAAGATAAGCGCCTTATTATTACCGTGGGTTAACGCTAAATCATCCCACATTTGACGCAAATTTTGTTTACCGATTACATCCATTAATTATTTCCCATCATTTCCTTAATGAATATTCAGGCCAATGGATTAATTGATCTGAATATTCATTCAATTAATCCACTATTTTGGCCAGCCCTTTGTCGACTAACCCCCGAATATCTGTTTCGCTATACCCAATATTTTTCAATATGTCACTGGTATCCATACCGTGTGATGGCATACCGCGCCATATTTGGCCCGGATTATTTTTGAATTTTGGCATGATATTTGGACCACGACATGTGCGTCCATCCATTGTCTGCCAACTGGTGATCGACTCTCTAGCGACATATTGTGGGTTAGTTTCTAACTCAGGGATCGTTAAGACTTTCGCACTAGCAATATTCAGCTCAGCTAATCTTGCTAATACCTCATCAATCGAGCGAGCCCCTAGCCATTCATCTAATTTTTCTTCCACTAAAGGCCCATAAGGACATTCAACTCGGTGAATAAGCTGAGTACCTTCGGGTATTTCAGGTGTTCCTAATAAATGGGCAAGACCAATGTCTTTAAATATTTCTTGTATTTGTGTGATACCGACGATTTCCATCACGATATAACCATCATTACAGCGATAAAGTCCACAACCTGCGTAGTATGGGTCCTTCCCTTTGGTCATACGTGGGCAAACTTCGCCACCATTGAAGTAATCCATCATGAAGTATCGCCCCATACGCAACATCACTTCATACATTGCCACATCAATACTTTCCCCTTTTCCTGTTTCACGCGCTTTATACAATGCCGCGAGCGCCGCCGTTGTGGCCGTCATACCCGAAAAATAATCTGCAGTGTAAGGGAAGGCTGGCATAGGCTGGTCTATATCACCATTTTGGATAAGATAACCACTGAAAGCCTGTGCAATAGTATTGTAGGCTGCTAGGTTGGTATATTGGGGGTCGCCGTACTGCCCGAAGCCTGATAAGTGAGCGATAACCAGTTTTGGGTTATGTTCCCAAAGCACTTCATCGGTGATCCCTCTTCGGGCAAATGCAGGTCCTTTACTGGCTTCAATGAATATATCCGTTGTTTCCATTAGTTTTAGAAACGCTTCACGTCCTTCATCCTTAAAGATATTCAATGATAATGCACGTAGGTTACGTCTTGATAATTGAGGGTAATTAGGTTGAACACGAATAGTATCCGCCCACGCGACGTTCTCTATCCAAATGACTTCTGCGCCCCATTCTGCAAACATTTGTCCCGCAAATGGGCCTGCAATTTCAATCCCCGAAAATACCACCCTGACCCCAGCTAATGGGCCAAATTCAGGCATGGGTAAATGCTCTGCCATGTTCTCGTCTCCTGTGAAACTTAGCTGTCCCTCCAAAGAAGGCCAGCCAATAAACATTCAGTTATTAGCGGTACTGTTTCAGTACACTGCGACCTAGTGTCAGTATTTGCATTTCATCTGAGCCACCAGATACGCGATCAACGCGTAAATCACGCCAGAAACGTGCAATTCGATGCTCGCCGGCAATTCCGACACCGCCGAGTACTTGCATCGCAGAATCTACGACTTCAAATGCCGCATTTGCACAGAAGTATTTACACATCGCTGCATCACCCGAGGTGATCAATCCGTTGTCACTCTTCCACGCAGTTTCATATAACATGTTGCGCATTGAATTGAGCTTGATCGCCATATGTGCAAATTTTTCCTGAATTAATTGGTAACGACCAATAGCTTCCCCAAATTGAACACGCTGATTTGCATAACGAGCTGCGTCTTCAAACGCGCACATTGCCGTACCGTAGTTAGTCAGAGCCACAAGGAAACGCTCGTGGTCAAACTCTTCTTTCACACGGTTAAAACCATTGCCTTCACGACCGAACATGTCTTTTTCATCAAGTTCAACATTATCGAACGTGATTTCACAGCAGCTATCCATACGTAGACCCAATTTCTCAAGTTTGTTCACCTTGATACCGGGTTTGGTCATATCCAAGAACCATTCAGTAAAGACAGGTTTATCTGGCGAATCTGCATCTCGGCTCATCACAACGATATACGGTGTATAGGCACTACTGGTGATAAAGCATTTGCTCCCATTGAGATAAACTTTGCCATTGCGACGTTGGTAAGTAGTTTGCAAGCTACCGACGTCAGAACCAGCCCCCGGCTCAGTAATCGCAGAGTTCCACATTTGTTTACCCGTGCCACGGAACGCCATAATTTTATCAATTTGCTCTTGAGTCCCTTCCCTCAGTACCGTGTTAAATCCCCCCGGCAATTGGTACAGCACGTAAGTTGGCGCACCCAAACGACCTAATTCCATCCATACTGCGGCTACCGTAATGAATCCTGCATTTAAACCACCGTGTTCTTCTGGGATCAGCAGGTTATCGATTTCCATGTCCGCTAAGGCTTTTACAAAACGCTCAGGATATTGGCTGTCGCGGTCACATTGTGCGAAATAGCTTTCCCAATTTTCACTGGCCATCAGTTCACGTATCCCAGCGACAAACAGCTCCTGCTCATCATTCAATCTAAAATCCATATCAATAACCTCTTACATGTTGTTTTTGAATAAATTAGTCATTTTTCCAATGCACTTTGGCATCTTTAATAAATGAAAGCGTTACCATGATGTTGACGAAAAAAAGTGGGCATCCTCCGGCAATTATCGCGGTTTGGATTGGTTTTAATCCGCCGAGTGCCAGCAATACAATGCCGATAACACCGACTAAGACAGACCAACCGATACGCACTAACAATGGAGGTTCATCGCCATCTTTCACTGCGCGACAAGTCGACATAGCGAGAGTGTATGAACAAGCATTAATCAGTGTGACCGTGGCGATAAAGCAGAGGATGAAGAAGCCCCAAATTGTTACAGTGCTCAAAGGTAAGGCAGCCCATGTCTCAATGATGGCGCGTGCAACGCCGAATTCTTCAATTAGTTTGGGAACATTAATAATGTTTTGGTCAACAAGTTGGAGTGTGTTACTGCCTAAAATAGTCCAAATTAACGTTGTTCCCGCGGTTAGACCTGCCACCATCCCAATACACAACTCACGGACAGTGCGCCCCTTCGAAATACGTGCGAGGAAGATACACATTTGAATGGCATAGATAACCCACCATGCCCAGTAAAATACGGTCCAGCTCTGTGGGAAACCACTATTACCAACCGCATCTGTATAGAACAGCATACGTGGCATATACATCAGTAGGACACCGATAGAATCGGTAAAATAGTTAACAATAAAGCTAGCGCCACCGACGATAAATACCCATCCCAACATCAAGAAACTGAGATAACTACGCACGTCACTGGCAATTTTCACCCCTTTTTGCAGGCCGAAAGCCACGCAAATCGCATTTAGGATGATCCAGCAGAAAATAATGATGGCATCGAGTTGTAAAGTATGCGGAATACCAAATAAATATTGAATACATTCAGTAACTAACGGTGTTGCTAATCCTAGACTGGTTCCCATTGCTAATATCAACGCAACGAGATAGAAGTTATCAACAATAGTACCAAACCAACCGTTTACTCGTTTTTCTCCGACCAGAGGAACTAGTGTGCTACTTGGACGAATAACATCCATTTTGCGAACAAAAAAGAAATAACCGAATGCGACAGATAAGAAGCTATAGGTTGCCCATGGTAATGGTCCCCAGTGGAACAAACTATATGCGAGCCCGATATTTTTGGCCTCATTTGAATAAGGTTCAAAGCCAAAAGGCGGCGCAGAAACGTAATAATAGATTTCAATCGACCCCCAAAACAGGACTGCGGCCGAGGTACAAGATGCGAACATCATAAAAATCCAGCTCGCTCGGCTAAATTCAGGCTTCTCTTCTCCTAAACGTTTTTTGGCATAAGGTCCTAAAATCAACCAAAACCAGCCACCAAACATCACAACCATGTACCATTCAAATGCCCAACCCCACACATTAGTGACATAGCTGAAGACTTGGTTGATAACTTCATTCGAAGCATCAAGGTCACGGACAGTTAGCCAACACAATAGTCCAACAATGATCAACGGTGGAAAAAAAACCTTTGGTTCTATTCCACCTTTTTTATTTTCTTTGCTCATAGTTCGATCCCAATTTATTATTTAATATATAAGCTTTCAGAGCAGATATTATTTAACACCTCATCACTTATTTATTATTAAACCCTATAAAACCCTATAAACTTAATTACGCATTAATCACACAAAACCTCACAAACTTAATTACGTATTAATCCAATCACTATTCAAATCATGTCGGCTAGTCATTAACAATTCTGTTATTAAGGTCACAATATTATTCGTGATAAATATTTGTTATTATTTTCTTGAGTTGAAAATGAAAAAATAATCAACAAATACATAATGATATAATATTGTGTAACGCTAATGTTATTAAATACATTCAGTATTGGTGATTAGGATAGCAATATTGAAAATTTAGTTGATAAGTTGATGATTTTTACAGTATTGGTGATTAGTGTATCAGTATGAATATTTAAACTGTCTTTATTTTAAGGTTTTCAATATTGGTGACTTAGGTTTTATTTTTAAATTACTAGTTCATGATAATTATATAATCCGAAACCAAAGCGGATCATCTTTATTAATTATATTTTAGGAGATGTAATGAATATTATTACATGTTATAAATCTGTTCCCGATGAACAAGATATTATTGTCAATAGCTCAGATGGTTCTTTAGATTTTTCACGTGCCGATAACAAAATTAGTCAATATGATTTAAATGCGATTGAAGCCGCTAACCTAATTAAAGCACAACACGCTGACAGTAAAGTGGTTGCATTAAGTGTCGGTGGTACAGCACTGACTAATATGAAAGCACGTAAAGACGTTTTATCTCGTGGCCCAGAAGAACTTGTGGTTGTTATTGATGACCAACTCGAACACGCATTACCACATCAAACAGCTATAGCCTTAAGCTGTGCGGCTAAAAAAGTCGGTTTTGATTTAATTATTTGTGGTGATGGTTCAGCTGATTTAAACGCACAACAAGTCAGTATTTTAATGGGTGAAGCACTGCAAGTTCCCGCTATCAATGGTGTGAAGAATATCGTTTCAATAACCGCTGACACAGTGATTGTAGAACGTGAGCTAGAAGATGAAATTGAAACACTATCCATGTCATTACCTGCCATTATCGCCGTTACCTCCGATATTAACGTTCCCGTTATCCCATCAATGAAAGCAATTTTAGGCGCTGCGAAAAAACCGGTTCAAGCATGGACTATGGCTGATATTGGTTTAGATAACATTGCCACACTGTCTGCGCAATCTATCGCAGCACCTAAGCAAAAAGTCCGCCAGCGCATCATCATTGAAGGTGACGGCGAAGACCAAATTGCACAATTTGCGGAAAATTTAAGAAAAATTATTTAATCGGAGGCGTTATGAGCAAATTATCAACCGTTTGGGTATTTAGTGACATGACTTCTCGCTTACCTGAACTTATCGGTGGCGCACTCTCGCTTGGAGAGCAAGTCAATGTATTCGCACTTGATGACGGACAAAGTTCACAAGCTTTCCAACTTGGTGCAACCCAAGTTTTTCAACTCGCAGGTAAGCCTGACGACCGGATTATTGAAGATTATGCGGACACTATCGTTTCAACCATCAAGCAACATGGCGATAACGGTTTATTGCTGCTACCTAACACCCGTAGGGGTAAGTTACTAGCAGCACGTTTAGGAGCAAGGCTGCAAGCTGCCGTTTCTAACGATGCGGCCACAATTACAGTCGAATCAGGAAAACCTGTTATTAAACATATGGTTTACGGTGGTCTCGCCTTTGGTCAAGAAACCTTAGAGAGCTCATTTTCAATTGCCACACTCGCAACAGGTACATTTGACGCAGCACAAAGTGATGCATCACGCAGCGGTACGGCTCAAGCTGTCCAATGGGTCGAACCAAAACAATCTATTGTACGTACCTCGGTTCAGCAAAAAGCAGGTAATTCCGTTGAATTAGATAAAGCACGGCTGGTGGTCAGTGTGGGTCGTGGGATCGGTAGCCAAGAAAACATCACGCTCGCTAAAGCATTGGCAGATGCGATTGGTGCTGAAATTGCCTGTTCACGCCCAGTTGCAGAAAACGAAAAATGGATGGAGCATGAGCGCTACGTTGGGATCTCCAATTTGATGATAAAACCAGAGTTATATCTCGCTGTCGGGATCTCAGGTCAGATCCAACATATGGTTGGCGCAAATGGTGCCCAAACTATCGTGGCCATTAACAAAGACAAAAATGCCCCTATTTTCCAATTCGCAGACTATGGGATCGTTGGAGATTTATTCAAAATCCTCCCTGTACTTACTCAACAGCTGGCTAAATAAACCAAATAACAGTGGGGCTTTAACCTCACTGCTTAGTGATCTTTGGAGAAACTATGTCCGATGATATTTTTGATGCAATCATTGTAGGTGCAGGCCTAGCAGGTTCGGTTGCTGCACTGGTACTTGCCCGTGAAGGTGCTCAAGTTCTCCTAATTGAACGAGGAAACTACGCAGGCGGTAAAAACGTAACAGGAGGGCGAATGTATGCTCACAGCTTAGAGCGCATTATTCCTGGTTTTACCCAAGAAGCACCAATCGAACGGATGATTACCCGCGAAAAACTGTCATTTATGACAGAAACAGGGGCGGTAACTGTTGATTTCCAAAATTCAGCAGAACAAAAACCAGAAGAAACCTCTTGGTCAGTACTACGTGGAAAGCTCGACCCCTGGTTAGTCGAACAAGCTGAAAATGCCGGAGCACAATGTATCACAGGTATTCGTGTTGATAGGCTAGTCGAACAGGATGGTAAAGTTGTTGGTGTCGAAGCCGATGGCGATGTGCTTGAAGCTAAAGTCGTTATCCTCGCTGATGGAGTGAATTCCCTACTTGCTGAACAGCTTGGCATGGCAAAACGTGTCAATGCAGAACATGTCGCCGTTGGTGTAAAAGAACTTATTGAACTCCCAAAAGATGTCTTAACGAACCGTTTTAACCTTAAAGAAAAAGAAGGCGTCGCTTGGTTATTTGCAGGCGCTCCTACCGATGGCCTAATGGGTGGAGGATTTCTATACACCAATGAAGATACCATTTCGTTAGGCTTAGTTTGCGGTTTACACCACATAAAAGACGCCAAAAACTCTGTTCCTCAAATGTTAGAAAATTTTAAAAATCACCCGACCATCGCACCACTGATTGAAGGTGGGAAAATGATCGAATATGCCGCGCACGTCGTCCCTGAAGCCGGTCTAAAAATGCAATCTGAGCTGGTACGCGATGGCGTTTTAATTGCCGGTGATGCTGCGGGTATGTGTATGAATTTAGGCTTTACCATTCGCGGAATGGACTTAGCGGTAGCTTCGGGTGAAGCCGCAGCAAATGCGGTACTTAATGCATTGAAAAATGAAGATTTTAGTCAAAAAGGGTTAAGTGAATACCTTAATTCGCTCAATACCGGTCCTCTTCGTGACATGAAAATGTATCAAAAAATGCCTGAATTTTTGGATAATCCACGCATGTTCGGAGCATATCCAGAAATGGCGGTAGATATTGCGAAAAAGCTATTCACAATTTCAGATGAAGCTCCTGTCCCGCTACGTAAAACCATGTTACAGCACGCGAAAAAAGTGGGCTTTATGAATTTGCTCAAGGATGGAATTAAAGGAGTCAGAGCAATATGAGTAATCCAGTCAATGTTGATGTCAAACTCGGCATTAATAAATTTAATGTCGATGAAGAAAACCCACATATTGTTGTGAAAGAGCATCCAGATATGCAAGTGCTCGAAACATTAACCAAAGCCTGCCCTGCGGGTTTATATAAAAAACAAGAAGATGGAACAATTCGTTTCGATTATGCAGGCTGCCTTGAATGCGGAACTTGCCGTATTCTAGGCCTAGATAGTGCATTAGAAAAATGGGAATACCCACGTGGCACATTTGGCGTTGAATTTCGTTACGGCTGATTATTTCGCATTACTCTCGAAGTGAAATGCTTCGAGAGCTTTTGAGCGTTAATTTGCGCTGCTTAGGGACACATACATAATGAAACCAAAAAGTTTTGATGACATTCAATTTTCTTCCGTTCATCGGCGGATCATGCTGTGGGGTAGCGGAGGGCCTTTTCTGGATGGTTATGTATTAGTCCTGATTGGCGTTGCTTTAGAGCAGCTTACCCCTCTATTAAGCTTAAGCAGCGAATGGGTTGGCTTACTCGGTGCAGCCACATTAGCCGGCCTCTTCATAGGAACCTCACTATTCGGTTATATCTGTGACCAAGTAGGTCGCCGTAAAATGTTCTTAATTGACATCGTTGCGATCGGCGTCATTTCTGTTGCAACCATGTTTGTCTCAACACCGATGGAGCTGCTTATCATGCGGTTCTTAATCGGAATTGTAATAGGCGCAGACTACCCAATTGCCACATCAATGATCACTGAATTTTCCAATACCAAACAACGTGCATTTGCAGTCGGATTTATTGCCGCTATGTGGTATATCGGTGCCACCTGTGCCAATCTCGTTGGTTATATGCTTTATGACATTCAAGATGGCTGGCGTTGGATGCTCGGCAGTGCAGTTCTCCCCTGCATAGTCATTTTAATCGGTCGCTTTGATTTACCGGAATCCCCACTTTGGCTTATTCGCAACGGTCGAGTCAAAGAATGTGAAAACATGATGGAAAAGTTGTTTGGTCAGCCTGTAGTCTTTGAAGCCGAAGATCAAGAGAAAACACATTTCCTACAGCTATTCAATAAACGACATTTCTCTTTTGTCATATTTACCGCCATTATTTGGACTTGCCAAGTGATCCCAATGTTCGCTATCTATACCTTTGGCCCGCAAATTGTTGGTCAATTGGGCTGGGATCAAGGGAAAAATGCGGCTCTAGGAAACGTCGTTATCAGCTTATTCTTTATGTTAGGTTGCGTTCCCGCCATGTATTGGCTAAATAAAATGGGAAGGCGACCACTTCTTATTGGCAGTTTTGCTTTGATGACGCTTGCATTAGCAGTACTAGGATTCTTCTCTAACCTCGGTATTTGCCTCGTGATTATCATGTTTGGTATTTACGCATTTTTCTCTGGGGGGCCGGGGATATTGCAGTGGCTTTACCCTAATGAGCTGTTTCCAACGGATATTCGCGCATCTGCCGTTGGCGTGATCATGTCTATCAGCCGTATTGGCACCATTTTCTCAACGTGGGCATTACCCTTGTTTATCACTCAATACGGGGTCAGCGCAGCAGTACTAATGGGAGCCGGTGTTTCGTTAGTAGGCCTGATAGTTTCTATTCTATTTGCACCAGAAACCAAAGGATTAACCTTAGCACAAACCTCTGTAATGGGGATTCGGCGCAAAACATGACGCGTCGTATTAATTAGTTGAAAATGGCATGATATCAGCCCAAACCAACAACCAAATAGTCACATAGGCAAAAATGGCGGCAATAATATCATCAATCATGATGCCAAAACCGCCACTTACCTTCCTATCAAAGATACGTATTGGCCACGGTTTCCACATATCATAAATGCGGAAAATGAAAAATGCGGTAACCACCCACTCAAAATCAACCACAGGAATAGCCATCAGCGTTATCCACATGCCAATAAACTCATCCCAAACAATACTACCATGATCATGAATTTTCATATCGTCGGAAGTGCGCTGGCAAATCATACAGCCCAACCAAAACCCAACGATAATCAAGACCCATAGGCTCCAAACTGGCATTCTCGCCATTAATAACCAAAAAGGTATCGCAGCAAGAGAGCCCATTGTGCCCGGCACAATAGGCGAAAGTCCACTGCCAAACCCTGTGGCCAATAAATGCCAAGGATTACGCATATTCAGCCGTTTTTTTGCTTCCGCTTTCTCTTGGCGAGTCGCCATACTACGCACCTTCCGAAACAAAATGATCAAAACCTTTAAGGTTTACATCAACTTCTTGATTATTGCAAAAATAGCGAATGCCTTCAGACTGTGGTTTGATTTGCCCAATACACGTAAATCCTGAGCCTGTATGGGCTAACGCCATTTCTAGTGCACCACGGTTTATCTCAGGTACGGTGAAGCATAACTCATAGTCCTCCCCCCCACCGAGCGACCATAAGCGGCTTTGCTCAACGCTGCAACTTTGTTTTAACGCCTCCGACTGAGGCAAAGAATCCAAATTAATTCGAGCCCCACACCCGCTGGCCTTCAATATATGGTTAAGATCAGAAATCAAGCCATCCGAAACATCAATCGCAGAGGACGCTAAATTGCGAAGTGCTTGGCCTTGCAAAATACGGGGTTGTGGGCGTAAATGACGGGCAAGTAGCCACTCTTTATATTCGCTATTTTTTACGTTTAACCTATCTTGTAAAATAGCCAGACCCGCCGCGCTATCACCTAATGTGCCCGTGACATAAATCCAATCACCATTATGTGCACCTGCGCGGGACAAGGCTTTTCCTTGTGGCACTAACCCATGAACAGTATAAGTTAGGCTCATAGGTCCGCGAGTAGTATCACCGCCAATTAGCTGCATACCGTAATAATGCAACTGCTCAAATAAGCTATCGCTAAACGACTGTAACCAAGCACAATCAACGCAAGGTAATGTGATCGCTAAAGAAACCCAAGCAGGATCAGCCCCCATTGCGGCAAGATCACTTAAATTAGACGCTAACGATTTATAAGCAAGATCATCAGGGGAAATAGTAGGTAGGAAATGAATCCCCGAAACGAGAGTATCAGTACTCACAGCAAGTTGCTGTTTTTCTGGAAGGGTCATCAACGCACAGTCATCCCCAATACCGATATTGACATCACGTCGGTTAGTTGTGTGACGGTTAAAATAACGCGCGATGAGGTCAAATTCGCCATATGACATGGTAGATTTTCCGTGTTCGCTATAACTATTTTCGTTTTAAGTAAAACAAGTAATTCATACTCTAACTAATTCAAATAACAGGTGAAATTATCAATCCGTATATCATCTCATTACAATAGAAATAACAAAAACCTACGATTTGAAATATCACAAGCATACAAATATGAAGGCAGACTGGAAACCAGCCTACCTTTTGACTACGGTGATCTTACAGGGGGGAACCCTGATTTTTTACTTTTTACGACGAACAGCAGGAGCTGCTTTATCCAGTACGCCATTGACAAACTTATGGCTATCTTCTGCGCCAAAGACTTTAGCCAGCTCAATACCTTCGTTAATTGCAACTTTGTAAGGAACATCTTCTCGGAAACTGAGCTCAAACATAGAAACACGTAAAATCGCTTTTTCTACTTGCCCTAACTCTTCGAGCTGACGAGATAAATACGGTGCCATCAGTTGATCAAGTTTTGTTGCGTTCGTTGCAACACCTGATAACAGTTCACGAAAATAGTTTACGTCAACGTCAGACATGTCCTGTTCAGCAATAAACTCATATTCGACGTCAGCAATTGGATTGCCAGATAATTGCCATGAATAAATGGCTTGCACAGCACACTCACGAGCGCGGCGACGAGCAGCAGGTTTCACAAGATTCCCCTTAAAATTAAAAACTGTACACGTAAATATTCGAGTGTATAGAAAGCTTAGCCTAACAATTAGCGTTAAGACAACACGATTACACTAATTATCAAAATAAAAAACTATACCTCTCGATATATGACGTGTATTATTTGCCTTTAATGGCTTTAATTACATTAATCATTTCTAGTGCAGTCAGCGCAGCTTCTGCACCTTTATTACCTGCTTTAGTCCCTGCACGTTCAATAGCTTGCTCGATATTTTCAGTCGTTAACACACCAAAAGTAACGGGAACTTCGCTGTTCATTGCAACGTGAGACAGGCCAGAGCTACACTCACCAGCCACGTATTCAAAGTGAGCTGTGCCACCACGAATAACCGTACCTAATGCAATGACTGCATCATATTTTTTCGTTTCCACCAGTGCTTTGGTGGTTAACGGCAGCTCATAGGCACCTGGAACCCAAACAATAGTAATATTGTCATTTGAAACCTGACCAATGCGTTCTAACGCATCAATAGCACCTTCCAGCAGACTATCATTAATAAAGTTGTTAAAACGAGCGATAGCGATAGCAATACGCGCTTTTGGCGCAGCAACGACACCTTTAATTACGTTCATAACCTTCCTCTAATATTAATTATAACCCGCGGGGCGCGGATTTTATCACATTCTTTTGTTACCGTACGCTCGATTTTCAAAAAAACGCACTTACCATACAGGACGAAGCCTGACTCGTAGGTCATCTCCGACTTTTTCCACATCTGTAAATTCAAACTTTGGGGCATCAGCTAATGCATTGAGTGGTGGGAAATCCACCAAACCTCGAGCACTGCTCCCTAATAATTTAGGCGCAATATACACAATTAATTCATCGACTAAGCCGAGCTTTAATAATGAACCCGCTAACTTTGCACCCGCTTCTACCCAGATGCTGTTCACATTCCGCTTAGCAAGCTGCATCATTAAAATCACAAGATCAGTCCCATTATCATCTGTGGGAATAGCTATTTGCTCAATATTCCCTTTATCTATGACTTGGTTGCTTGGATTGGCACTAACTAACCAACACTCGCCATCATGCTGCGTGACTTTATGGCTTGCCGTTACACGATGATGGTTATCTAAGATAATGCGGATCGGCTGGCGCAATTGTTCTTCTGGATAGCTTTGTTGAACGTCGGCAGGTAGTTCATCCCAACGTACTGTCAAAGAGGGGTCATCCGCAACCACGGTGCTACTGGTGCTTAAAATCGCACTAGCTTCTGCACGAAACGCCTGCACATCTTTACGGGCTGCTGGGCTCGTTATCCACTTACTTTCACCAGACTCAAGTGCCGTTCTACCATCTAGCGAGGCCGCTAATTTTAACTGGATATAAGGGAAGCCTGTTCGCATACGCTTTAAGAAACCACGATTAGCTGCTTCCGCTTGGTCTAAAAGGAGATTACTGCGAGTTTCAATTCCCGCTTGAGATAACATATACAGGCCGCGACCTGCAACTTGCGGGTTTGGGTCTTGCATGGCAGCCACCACACGGCTTACCCCTGCATTAATTAACGCTTCGGCGCAAGGCGGCGTTCTTCCATGATGGCTACAAGGCTCTAATGTTACATAGGCAGTTGCACCTTGAGCCTTTTCACCCGCCATTCTCAGCGCATGAACTTCAGCGTGAGGCTCACCCGCTTTTTGGTGATAACCTTCTCCGACAATAACGCCATCACGAACAATAACGCAACCGACATTCGGGTTTGGTGATGTGGTAAAGCGCCCCTTTTTAGCAAGCTCAAAAGCACGAGCCATATAAATGCTATCTTGTTCAGTCATTTGCGTTAATCCTGTAATTTAGCGATTTCTTCGCCAAACTCACGCACATCTTCAAAGCTACGGTAAACAGAAGCAAAACGAATATAGGCGACTTTATCAAGCTTTCTGAGTTCTTCCATTACCAAGCTCCCAATAAGTTTAGATGGAACTTCACGCTCCCCCGTGGCTCGTAACTGGGATTTGATTGAAATAATGGCTTGTTCAATGTCATCTGAGCTCACTGGGCGTTTTTCTAGTGCTTTTTGCATACCACGGTTAAGCTTTTCTTCATCAAACGGCTCACGAACTTCGTCACTTTTAATAACCCGGGGCATAACCAGCTCTGCAACTTCGAAAGTGGTAAAGCGTTCATGACAAAGCAAACATTGCCGGCGCCTGCGTACTTGAGAGCCTTCACCAACCAGACGCGAGTCGATGACTTTCGTATCTACAGCTGAGCAGAATGGGCAGTGCATAGCGTTTCCTGAATCTATTTACGGAGAGTTAGTTTACCCTACTATGCAAGAAAAAACACCCTGTAAGATAGTGCTTACAGGGTGTTCATAACGCATCATAATTTGTGCAAGAAGAAGGTTTAATTTTCCATCGACAACTCAAATTATATTGAGTCTGAGTTGATTTTAACTGACTAAAACCAACTCATTTTAACCTTGCTATCTAAGCTTAAGGCAGTAATGACTCGTGGTCTGCACCTTCTTTCTCGACTTTCGCTTGAATCAAGTGTTCACGCTTCATACCCATCTTCAGTGCTAATGCAGAAGCCACATAAATCGATGAGATAGTACCGATTGTCACACCAATTAACATAACCAATGAGAAGCCTTCCAGCATCGCGCCACCAAACAGGTACAGCATCAGAACCACTAATAATGTGGTCGCTGACGTCATGATGGTACGGCTCAATGTTTGTGTCAAAGAGACGTTCATGATTTCGTACGGTGTACCGCGACGAATTTTACGGAAGTTTTCACGGATACGGTCTGATACAACGATACTGTCGTTCAGCGAGTAACCGATTACTGACATCAATGATGCCACGATAGTCATATCTATCTCTATATGGAACAAGGACAGAATACCTAAAGTGATCACCACGTCATGCGCAAGAGACAATACAGCCCCTGCCGCTAAACGCCATTCAAAACGGAACCCGACGTAAATCAGGATACAAATCAGCGCAGTTAACAGAGCCAATGCCCCTGTTTGCGCCAATTCAGCACCGACACTCGGGCCAACGAATTCAATACGTTTTACCGTCGCTTTCTCATCCACATTTTGGTTGATAATGGTGATGATCTCTTTGCCAACTTCTTGCCCCGCAGTCCCTTCAATTGGCGGAATGCGGATCATGATGTCACGGCTGCTACCAAAGTTCTGAATTAATGGGTCTTTATGGTTTGAGTTAGATAAGCTATCACGGATCTTATCCAAATCAGCTGGCTGACTTAAGTTGATTTCAATTACCGTTCCCCCTGTGAAATCTAAGCCCCAGTTAAAACCTTTGACGCCAATAATCACAAAAGAAGCAATCAGTAATACGATTGAAATACTAAAGGCAACGTTGTCCCAGCGCATAAAGTCATAAACTTTACGACCATAGTTCAATTGTTCAACAGTATAATCCTGTGCCACAACGTGCTCCTTAAATTGACAGCTTGTTAATACGTTTACCGCCGTAAAGCAGGTTCACGATAGCACGTGTACCAACAATAGCTGTAAACATAGAGGTTGCGACACCAATCGCTGTCGTAATCGCAAAGCCTTTAATCGAGCCTGTACCCACTGCGTAAAGAATAATTGCAGTAATCAGCGTCGTTAAGTTTGCGTCTGTAATACTTGAGAAGGCGCCTTTATAGCCTTCATGAATCGCTTGCTGGACAGACCGCCCATTTCGCAGCTCTTCTTTTATCCGCTCATTAATTAGAACGTTTGCATCAACCGCAACCGCAAGGGTTAACACGATACCGGCGATACCTGGCATGGTAAGTGTCGCTCCTGGTAATAAGGACATAACACCCACAATTAACACCAAGTTTGCCAACAGCGCGCTACTCGCAATCAAACCAAATTTACGATAGTAGATAATCATAAACAGAATTGACGCTAACAGACCCGCGATACACGCCTTCAGACCTTGTTCGATATTTTGCAGCCCCAATGTTGGACCAATTGTACGTTCTTCAACGATTTGAATTGGTGCAATCAACGCACCTGCACGCAACAATAATGAAAGCTGACGAGCTTCATTCCCGTTGTTAATACCCGTAATACGGAATTTGCTACCGAAGCGTGCAGAAATACGTGCCGCATTGATAACTTTTTCGTCTTTTACCAAGATAGAACGGCCGGTTGCATCTTTTTTGCCACTGTCTTTATATTCAACAAACAATGTCGCCATCAGTTTGTCTTGGTTATCACGTGTAAAGTCAGACATGATAGAACCACCAGAACTATCAAGGCTGATACTCACTTGTGGTTGACCATTTTCATCAGCTTCTGATGTTGAGTCCGTAATGTGGTCACCCGTTAAAATAACACGCTTATACAGCACATAAGGCATGCCTTCACGGTCATATTTAACCTCTGAATCACCGGGAACACGACCACTTTCAGCCGCTGATGAGTCAATACTGGTATTAACTAAACGGAACTCTAACGTTGCCGTCGCGCCTAAAATCTCTTTTGCGCGAGCAGTATCTTGAATACCTGGTAATTCAACAACGATTCGGTCAGCACCTTGGCGTTGCACTAATGGTTCAGCAACCCCTAATTGGTTCACACGGTTACGAATGATGGTAATATTCTGAGAAACCGCATAGTTACGAGCTTCACGTAAGCGCTCGTCGGTCATGACAGCGATCATTGTGTTGTCACTGCCATCACTGAACACTAAATCAGGGTATTTACGTGCCAGTGCTTTTTCTGCTTTGCTACGATCGTCAGCGTTACGGAAGCGAACTTCAACGCTATAATCATTGCCTTTACGAATAGAAGAGTACGGAATGCCTTCTTGACGCAAGTCATTACGTAAACCATCCATGTTTTGTTCCTGCAATTTACCTAATGCAGTGTCCATATCAACTTCCATTAGGAAGTGAACCCCACCACGCAGGTCAAGACCCAGCTTCATCGGTTCGCCACCGATAGCTTCAAGCCACTTAGGCGTTGCAGGTGCAAGGTTTAATGCAACAACATACTGATCACCCAGTGCATTCATGATCACTTCACGTGCACGTAATTGAACATCAGAGTTGTTGAAACGGGCTAAAATGGCCCCATTTTCTAGAGAGATAGATTTACTCTCGATCTTATCGTCTTTTAACGATTTTTGGACTTGGATCAGCGTTTGTTCATTGGCGGCGGTTCCCCGCACGCCAGTGATCTGAACAGCCGGATCCTCACCATATAGGTTTGGAAGTGCATAAAGCAGACCGATGAGGATCGCAAAGATCAACATCAGATACTTCCACAAAGGATAACGGTTTAGCACGGCAGTTCCCTTCGGGAGAATCAGAATTAAATTGCTTTCATTGTGCCTTTAGGTAAAACAGCAGCAACAAAATCACGTTTGATGGTTACTTCTGTGTTCTCACTCAACTCAAGAACCACATAACCCGTTTCAGACACTTTAGTCACACGCCCGATTAAACCGCCAGTTGTTAAAACTTCATCACCTTTGGTGATAGATTCCATCAATTTGCGGTGTTCTTTCGCACGTTTTTGCTGTGGACGCAAAATCATGAAATAGAAGATCAGCGCAAAAACAACAAGCATGATAACCATTGTATATGGGCTACCTTGCGCTGGTGCTCCAGCTGATGCTGCTGCATCAGAAATAAAAAAACTCATTCAACTTTCCTCATTGTTTTATTGAAAGCAATTTTACCTACAAAAAAGCTAAGTTTGATATGCTACACAGATTAATCGCATTTCGCACTTAAATTCATTCGTTATTTAGTGAAGGCTCGGGTTTACCTATCTTCTGGTAAAAATCTTTTGCGAACTCTACAAAATTTCCATTTTCAATGGCTTGACGAATACCCGCCATCAAGCGTTGATAATAACGCAAGTTATGAATGGTATTTAGCCTTGCACCAAGAATTTCGTTACATCTATCAAGGTGATGTAAGTAAGCGCGGCTATAATGACGACAAGTATAGCAGTCACAATCTGCATCCAGTGATGAGGTGTCAGATTTATACTTAGCATTACGAATTTTTACCACGCCGTTTGTAACAAATAAATGTCCGTTTCGTGCATTTCGCGTTGGCATCACACAATCAAACATATCAATACCGCGACGGACACCTTCCACCAAGTCTTCCGGTTTCCCTACCCCCATTAAATAACGTGGTTTCTCTGCCGGAATTTGCGGGCAAACGTGTTCTAAAATACGATGCATATCTTCTTTCGGTTCACCGACAGCAAGGCCGCCTACAGCGTAACCATCAAAGCCAATTTCCACCAGCCCCTTAACCGAAATATCTCGTAAATCTTCGTAAACACTGCCTTGAATAATACCAAATAACGCATTTTTATTGTTTAACTCGTCAAAACGTTGACGACTACGTGCAGCCCAACGCAGTGACATTTCCATTGATGTCTTCGCATAATCCCAATCCGCGGGGTATGGCGTACACTCGTCGAAAATCATGACAATATCTGAGCCGAGGTCATATTGAATTTCCATCGACTTTTCAGGGCTTAAGAAGACCTTCTCACCATTAATTGGATTACGAAAGTGCACGCCTTCTTCTTTAATTTTACGCATTGCGCCAAGACTAAAGACTTGAAAGCCCCCTGAATCCGTTAAAATTGGCCCTTGCCATTGCATGAAATCATGGAGGTCGCCATGCAATTTCATAATTTCTTGCCCCGGACGCAACCACAAGTGGAATGTGTTACCCAACAGAATTTGAGCGCCCGTTTCTTTAACTTCTTCAGGCGTCATTCCTTTCACCGTGCCGTAAGTTCCTACGGGCATAAACGCAGGTGTTTCTACGACGCCTCGGTCAAACACTAAGCGACCGCGACGAGCATTGCCATCGGTCGTTTGTAATTCGTATTTCACATTTGCCTCCTAGCAGCAGAAAAACAGTCTGGTGCTATCAATAATATTAATTTACTAAGCAAGCAGCCGATGCCGCCGCTTAGAACTGATTATTCGCCAATTTTCTCGGAGCTTGCATGCGTATTTGGCGTGATAAACATCGCATCACCATAACTAAAAAAACGATATTTTTGTTCAACCGCTTCTTTATACGCATTCATAGTATTTTTATATCCAGCAAATGCAGAAACCAACATAATTAATGTCGATTCTGGTAAGTGGAAATTGGTGATAAGTGCATCTATCACTTGATATTTATAACCGGGATAAATGAATATCTGGGTATCATCGAAAAATGGAGCAATGAGTGCATCTTGGCTAGCTTTTGCTGCACTTTCAAGAGAGCGAACAGACGTCGTCCCGACAGCAACAACCCGACTACCTCGTGCTTTACAGGCTAAAACAGCATCCACAACTTCCTGTGGTACTTCTGCATATTCTGAATGCATGATGTGGTCTTCGATAGTATCAACACGTACAGGTTGAAAAGTACCGGCTCCCACATGCAAAGTCACAAATGCCATTTCAACACCTTTTTGGCGCAATTTTTCAAGCAGAGGTTCATCAAAGTGCAAGCCCGCCGTTGGTGCTGCTACAGCCCCTGGTTTTTCACTATACACTGTTTGATAAAGCTCTTTATCCGCTTCTTCATCAGGCCGGTCGATGTATGGAGGCAGTGGCATATGACCAATTTGGTTCAAAATGCTCAAAACGTCCCGCTCATCATCAAAACGCAGTTCAAACAGTGCGCCGTGGCGCGCTACCATCGTTGCATTAACGCTTTCATCTTCACCTAACAAAAGTTCAGAGCCTTCTTTCGGTGCTTTTGATGCTCTGACATGAGCCAGTACGCGGTGTTCATCCAACATACGTTCAATAAGAACTTCAATTTTGCCGCCACTAACTTTGCGACCAAATAACCTCGCAGGGATCACTCGGGTATTATTGAATACCAGTAGATCTCCTTTCTCCAATTTTTCTAAGACATCCGTAAAAATACCATGCGTTAGCTGCCCTGAACTGCCATCAAGACTCAATAATCGGCAAGCGCTACGCTCTGCCTGTGGATAGTGGGCAATCAGTTCTTCGGGTAATTCAAAAGTAAAATCAGAAACACGCATTGTATTGACATCAATCTAAAAAAAACAGGCAACTAGTCTAGTGCCACACCGACTTTGGCGCAAGAAATAAGCGCAAAAACGAACAAAAAAACACCATTATTTAACAAATATTTTGTTAGCAAAAAATTCTGGATGTTATTTATCCATTTACAGAATGGATCATTTCAATTTCCCTAAGCTTTCATGACAAGTTGATTTCTACCTTTTTCCTTTTATCTCTCAATACGGATACCCATGAATTTCAAAGTAGAGGAATTATTTATTTCTCTACCAAGTAATGTCCTATGGATTTCGAATCACAGCTAGGCAAATTACCTATGACTCTAACTATCAAAAACATTTTTTCTTTTGCTTCTCAATACTGATACCCATAAATTTCAAATTAGAGGAATTATTTATTCCCTCCACCAAGTAATGTCTTATGGATTCCGAATCACAGCTAGGCAAATTACATACAATTCTAACTATCAAGAACATTTTCTCTTTTGCCTCTCAATACTAATACCCATGAATTTCAAATTAGAGGGATTCATTATTCCTCTACCAAGTAATGTCCTATGGATTTCGAATCACAGCTAGGCGGCAAACGAGTGAAGCCCTAGGAGCATACACCAGTATGTGACTAGGGTTCGCGAGTGCAGCCAACAACGCGGTGGTTTGAAAGACGACGGACATTAGGTATATTATTAGGATATGAACTACCTAGCCCACCTCCACTTAGCCCATCTCGCTGACAGCTCCTTGCTCGGTAATATCATGGCTGACTATGTTCGCGGTAATCCTACTGGCCTTTACTCGCCTGAGATTGTAGCGGGTATTTTCATGCATCGAGCCGTGGATAGAACGACAGATACCCACCCGCTGGTCAAAGAAGCTAAAGCCCTATTTCGTGATGAATATCGCCGGGTTGCCCCTATTACATTAGATTTAGTCTGGGATCACTTTTTGTCACGACATTGGTCAACCATTGAGCCTACCATTTCATTAATTGATTTTGTCCATAATTGCCGAACAATTATTGAGCCACAGCTCTGTCATACCCCTGAAAAATTTCAAGAGTTAAATGAATATTTGTGGCCTCAGCAATGGTTAATTCGCTATGCAGACAAAAGTTATTTGGGAAAATCGCTCAATGGCATGGCGAAAAGGCGACCAAAGTTAAGCGCACTAAGTGGCTCATTTAATGACTTTTTATTACAATATGACAAGCTTGAAAATATTTTCTTTCAATTTTATCCACAAATGATGGATAACGCACTGCAACATTTTTTTGCACAAAATGTCACAATAAACACAAAGGAATAAATTAAAGCTTGTACTTTGGTAGAATAAAACTATCTTATTGATATTAGTTTCATAAACCAATATCATTAATAGGTAAAAACTATCACAATAATCGGTTTAAATGTCTTTATTATCAAAAGATATTTTCTTATTCTTTTGGGAGTCTACGCCCTCATATCCATTCGACATGGAATAGAAAGGGCAACAAACCTTTAATTCAAACTCATAGGAGTAAATTATGGTTCTGGTAACACGTCAAGCCCCTGACTTTACTGCTGCAGCTGTTTTAGGTAACGGTGAAATCGTTGATAACTTCAATCTGAAACAACACCTGAACGGCCGCCCAGCAGTGATCTTCTTCTGGCCAATGGACTTTACTTTCGTTTGCCCTTCAGAGCTGATCGCATTCGATCATCGCTACGAAGAATTCAAAAAACGTGGTGTTGAAGTTGTTGGTGTGTCTTTTGACTCTGAATTCGTTCATAACGCATGGCGTAAAACACCTGTAGATAAAGGTGGTATCGGTGAAGTTAAATATCCGATGGTTGCTGATGTTAAACGTGAGATCATGAAAGCATACGGCATTGAGCACCCAGAAGCGGGTGTTGCTCTTCGTGGTTCTTTCCTCGTAGACAAAAACGGTGTTGTTCGTCACCAAGTCGTTAACGACCTGCCATTAGGCCGTAATATCGACGAAATGCTGCGTATGGTTGACGCACTGCAATTCCACGAAGAGCACGGTGACGTTTGTCCTGCTCAGTGGGAAAAAGGTAAAGAAGGCATGAACGCATCTCCGAAAGGCGTTGCTGACTACCTGACCAAAAACTCTACAAAACTGTAATCAATTCTGATTCTGTTTTTAGAAAGCGGGTTCGATACCCGCTTTTTTCTTTTTTTGTGAACCATCGTCTATTTTGTTCTCTTCCCATTATTAATAATTCCACCCAGTTAACATTTCTTAACTCAAATAATCTTCACTTCACACCATTGTATGTTATACATTTAGAACGCAAATAATTAACAAATTATTAATATTACTATTTGTGTGCTTAAACATCTTACCTAACCTAAATTGGGAGATATGCATGTTCAAAACTTCATTACGACCTACGGTATTATTGCTTTCCTTATTTGTTTCAACCCATCTATATGCTGCCTCTGAACCTGCTGTTGAAGCAAAAAAAGGCATGGTTGTTTCCTCTCAACACTTAGCCTCCCAAATTGGTGCGGATATTCTTAAATCCGGGGGAAATGCCATTGATGCTGCCGTAGCAGTTGGCTATGCACAAGCCGTTGTTAATCCATGTTGCGGTAATATTGGTGGAGGTGGTTTCATGACCATCCACTTAGCCGATGGAAAAGATCTATTTATTAATTTTAGAGAGACCGCTCCTGCCGCCTCTAACGCTGACATGTATTTGGATAAAGAGGGTAAACTCATTAAAGATGCTAGCCTTTATGGCTATTTGGCCTCTGGTGTGCCAGGAACGGTCAAAGGCCTAGACTATGCGTTAGAAAAATACGGAACCATGAGCCGCCAGCAAGTCATGGAGCCTGCTATCAAACTTGCCAGAGAAGGTTTTGTGCTCACCCGTGCAGACACTGACGTCCTAGATACAACGACCGAGCGTTTCAAACAAGACCCTGAAGTCGCACGTATTTTTCTGAAACCGAATGGCAGTGCTTATCAGCCCGGAGATTTGTTAGTCCAAACAGATTTAGCCAATACTCTTGAGAAAATAGCAAAAAATGGCCCATCAGCCTTTTATGAAGGTGAGATCCCTAAAATTGTTGAAGAGGCGTCAAAGAAAAATGGGGGGATCTTAACCGCCAAAGACTTTGCCGAGTACACCATCACCGATACCACACCTGTCACCTGTACTTATCGAGGCTATAAGTTTATTTCAGCGCCACCACCGAGCTCTGGGGGCGTGACGATTTGCCAAACCTTAAATATTTTAGAAGGTTATGACCTTAAAGAAATGGGCTTTAATTCTGCGGATTATATTCATACGCTAACCGAAGCGATGCGCCATGCTTATATGGACCGAAATACCTTCCTCGGTGACCCTGAGTTTGTCGATAACCCAACAGAAAAACTACTCAGCAAGGCCTATGCAGAGGAATTACGTAAAGAAATAAAACCAAATCAAGCCACGCCATCAACCCAAGTTCAACCGGGAATGGGGCCTCATGAAAAGCCTGAAACGACTCACTACTCTGTCGTCGATGATAAAGGAAATGCAGTATCAACCACTTACACCATTAATGGCCGTTTTGGTTCTGTCGTGATCCCGCCAGGAACAGGCTTTTTCTTAAATGATGAAATGGATGATTTCACGACCAAAGTGGGCGAAAAAAACCTGTATGGTTTAGTACAAGGTGAACGCAATTCTATTGCTCCAGGTAAACGACCACTTTCATCCATGAGCCCAACTATCGTAACGAAAGATGGCAAAGTGTTCTTAGTGCTTGGCTCACCGGGAGGCTCAAGGATTATCTCCATCACCTTACAAACCGCCTTGAATATTATTGATCACGGCATGCCACCACAGGAAGCCGTTAATGCACCACGTATTCACCATCAATGGTTACCAGACGAAGTCTATTATGAGCAAAGAGGGCTATCTAAAGACACCTTAGGATTATTGGATAAAATGGGATACAAAATGGTTGAACAAACGCCTTGGGGAGCCGCTGAATTGATTATGGTTGCCATTCCAGAAGGCGCTGGCGTCAGTGCAACCTCTTCAGGTAATGACTCCGCCGTCTCAGGGAAAGTGCGCGAAGGCTTTATCTACGGCTCTAACGATGTACGCCGCCCAGCAGGTAGTGCGGTTGGAGTTGATTGACAAATAACTAACATAGGAGGGCCGCAAAGTAGCGGCCTTTCTATTCAATACGTAAAATTACTAGACTTGCTTATGTTGCGTAGCGGGTGACACAAACTTATCACATAAGATAGCGACCACCAAAACAACGAGCGTTGGCAAAACCCATACTAAATCCTGTTTATACAGTGGCATCACAGTCATCCACTCTGGAATGTAGACTTTCAAATGTTCAGAAGCTTTCACCGCGCCAATTAAGCCCACAACAAAGCTGACTAACATGGTTGGGGCAATCACCACCGTTGGGTTCCTCCAAAACTTGAGTGTGAAGCTCAGTAAGATCAACACAATACAAGGGGGATAGATGGAAACCAATACTGGTAGAGAAAAGGCAATTAACTTACTTAACCCTAAGTTTGAGATCACCATAGAGAAAACACCAAGGATCAACACTAGTGTACGATAAGAAATTGGCACATAACGGCTAAAGAATTCAGCACACGCACAGGTTAAACCCACGGCCGTTACCATACAGGCAACAAAAATTAATACAGCGAGGAAAAAGCTACCGTAACCACCAAAAGTGTACTGCACATAGGTATGCAGAATATCAGCACCATCTTCTGGATTCGGGATCAGAGAACCACTGTTTTCACCCAACTTAAACAGCGATAAATACACCAGAGTCAATAACACTCCCGCAATTAAGCCAGCCCACATCGTATAACGAGTCAGTAACGAAGAGTTCTCAATACCTCGTGAGCGAGCCGCATTGACAATAACAATACCAAACACCATCGCTCCAAGGGTATCCATGGTAAGATAGCCGTTAATGAAACCGTTAGAAAACGCCATATCACGGTATTCAATGGTCGAAGGAATTGGCTCACCCGCAGGCCACATTACCGCAGCCACACCTAGAATGGCCAAAGCAATCATTTTCACTGGCGCAAGAATATGCCCTACGCTATCAAGTAACTTGCCCGGATATAACGAAATACCGATGACTAAAACAAAGTAAACTACGCTATAAATCAGAAGCAACATGTCTGATTCACCACCAAATAATGGTGCAATTCCGACTTTATAAGATACAGTGGCTGTTCTTGGGGTGGCGAATAGCGGCCCAACAGATAAATATGCCACGACCGCCAGCAATAACCCAGCCGCTTTACCTACTGGCGTACTGAGAGCTTCAATGCCGCCCCCTACTTTAGCCAACGCGATGACGGTTAAAACCGGTAGACCAACACCCGTAATAAGAAAACCTAGCGCGGCGGTCCAAACGAGTTCCCCCGCCTGTAAACCAACCATTGGAGGGAAAATGATATTTCCTGCCCCAACAAATAACGCAAAGGTCATAAAACCTAATGCAATGATATCTCTTGATGATAAACGATGAGCCATATTATGTTAATTTTCAGTAACGGAAATAGAAGATTAGGGATATACACTTAGCAACCCTTTGAAATATATATAGCGAGATAGAATTCTGATAAACATACTGTTAACAATATAAAAAAGTATGTTCTTTTGTATCTAACAAATGAAAAATCAAAAAACAGAAAAATTCGCCAATAACTGACAACAAGTAGAACTTTTATAGGGCAAAAAGGCAATAGCAAACCTGAAAACAAGAGGAAATAACTAAACTAACTTTCAGAACCAGTGATTCCTTTCAGGAAAATTACAATCTCCGTTATATGATTTGTTCGAAAAATAAACAACTCACCATTTTATCATTAAATTTTACCGATAATTAGCAGTATATCGCTTCTTAAAATCACCTATTCATAAAATAATATATAAAAAGAATGTATTAATAGAGTTAATTAATTAAATGATGAGAGGAATTCACTTTACTAATATTTTAATTTTATTAATAAAGTGAAGTTAATTATGCTTTTTTTAGCTTTTTATCATCAACAATTAAAACCGGAGGTAAGGTAAATGAAAACTCACTACCTTTACCGAGCTGGCTAGTCACAATTAACTGGCTACTGTGGTGTTGAACTGCGTGTTTAACAATCGCTAAACCGAGCCCTGTCCCACCCCCACCTTGGCGTGAGCGTGCTTTATCCACACGATAAAACCGTTCTGTTAAGCGAGGAAGGTGCTCTGCGGAGATCCCGGGGCCATTATCCCTCACACTAAAGCGTGCGCCATTGCTATTTCTTTGCCAATCGACCCAAATTTTGCTTCCGTCAGGCGTGTGGCTGACAGCGTTATAGATTAAATTTGCCACCGCACTACGCAGTTGCTCCTCATTGCCATGAACCCGTAGCTTTTCATCAATATTAAATTCAAACTGATGACGACCTTGGCTTAAACTTAGTGCTTCTTGTTCAATCATTTTGAGGATAACAGGGATATTTACTTGCTCATCTAGATTAATTTGGGGGGCGATTTCAATGCGAGATAACTGTAATAGCTGTTTAACTAAGTTATCCATTCGATGAGTTTGATCTTGCATTACATGTAAGGCTTTTTTATTAACGGCAGGAATATCCTCTTGATCATCCATCACCTCAAGATATCCTTGAATAACCGTCAAAGGCGTACGTAGTTCGTGGCTTACATTCGCAAAAAAGTCCCTGCGTGCTTTTTCCAAACGACGTTTTTCAGTGACATCACGAGCCACCATCAATAACTGCCCTTCGGTATATGGTAAAATACGAAACTCAACGATTTCACCGCTGTTGAGTTCGATGGTCAGCGCCTGTTCATAGCTTTTAATCGAAAAATAACGGCTAAAATCAGGGTAACGTAATAAGTTAAAAATGTGCTGACCATTATCTTCCGGCCATCGAAAACCAAGTAACGCTTGAGCGTGGCGGTTACACCAGAAAATATTGCCTTCCGTCGTCATCATCACCACTGCATCAGGTAAAGATTCCGCCCCGCTACGAAAACGTTTAATTAACTGGCCTAACTCACGGCGGCGTTTACGGTTACGTTGCTGCATTTGATAGATGCCATAAAATATTGGCGCCCATCCCCCTTTACCTTCTGGCGGCAGCATACTTTTATCAAGCCATAACCAGTAGGAAAGTTTTAGTAAGTTATATCCATGCCAACCTAATGCTGCCAATAATGATATCACCAAAAGCCACGCGAGGTGGCCGATAAAAATGGATAATATCAATGCGGGTAAGATAAATAAAAACAGCCCCCAAATCAGCTGTTTAATTGATAAGCGTTCAAGCACGCTGGCCTCTCCCTAGGTGGTATCAATAACGGACTGAAAAACGGTAACCTGTACCGCGTACGGTTTGTACCATTCTATCATGCCCTTCCGTTTCCAGTGCTTTTCTTAAGCGTCGAATATGGACATCCACTGTTCTGTCTTCCACATAAACATTCGCCCCCCACACATAATTAAGCAGTTGTTCGCGACTATACACGCGCTCGGGGTGGGTCATAAAGAAATGCAGTAACTTATATTCCGTCGGCCCCATGTCGATAGGAATATCATTGCTGGTAACACGATGAGATGTGGGATCTAATGTTAACCCATTCATTTCAATAATATCCTCTGTCGCCATCGGTGAAATACGGCGCAAAATGGCTTTCACTCGTGCAATTAACTCTTTTGGGGAAAATGGCTTAATTAAATAGTCGTCAGCCCCGACTTCTAAGCCTTTTACGCGATCTTCTTCTTCCCCTCGCGCTGTTAGCATCATGACAGGGACATCGCGTGTTGCGCTATCGCGTTTCATATGCTTAATGACTTGGATACCTGAGCCACCAGGGATCATCCAATCCAGTAGCACTAAATCGGGTAGTGGGTCGACAAGCTGAGCTATTGCGCTGTCATAATCATCAGCTTCAATAGATTGAAAACCATTCTGTTCTAATACAAAACAAACCATTTCTCGGATGGGCGCTTCATCTTCAACAACTAGAATGCGTCTTGCCATGATTGTTCCTGTAAATAAGAAGACATTTTTAATGTGAAAGCATTATGCGTCACTTTTATGACAGAATTATGAACCCCCACCGGTAAAGCATATATTCCGCTTTATTTTAGCGGCTAAATGTCATCTAAGTGAAATATTTCAGTCATGTTACGATAAATGCACCGACTTTGCCCAACCAATTAGATGGATAAGGTATACTGTTTCTTAGAATATTCATTACACTTAATAATGAAAGGAATTGATAGCTCATGCGCATTATTCATACCTCTGACTGGCACCTTGGTCAGTATTTCTTTACCAAAAGCCGTGCGTCTGAGCACCAGCATTTCTTAAATTGGCTAGTCGAACAAGTCGAACTCCACCATGTAGATGCGGTTATTGTTGCAGGTGATATTTTTGATACCGGCTCACCACCCAGTTACGCACGTGAACTGTATAACAAGTTTGTCGTCGACCTGCAAAAAACAGGCTGCCAGTTAGTCATTTTAAGCGGTAACCATGATTCCGTATCCGTGCTTAATGAATCAAGTTCTCTACTCAGCTATCTTAATACCCATGTGATCACATCAGGAACAGAGCCCAATGTTATCACTTTACGCAATAAGCAATCACAACCAATTGGGCTAGTTTGCGCGATCCCATTCCTGCGCCCTCGGGATATACAACAGAGCGTTGCAGGACAAAGCAGTGAAGAAAAACAACTTTCACTGCAAACCGCTATTCATGACTATTACAAAATGAGCTATCAACTCGCCCTAGAGCAACGCGCGACATTAGGTCTCGATATCCCGATTATTGCGACAGGGCACTTAACAGTTATCGGTGCTGCACTCACAGATTCAGTGCGTGACATATATATTGGTACCTTAGATGCTTTCCCATCAGGGGCATTTCCCCCAGCAGATTACATTGCATTAGGGCATATCCATCGTCCACAAGTTATTGGTGGACAACAACATATTCGTTATTGTGGCTCTCCAATTGCACTGAGTTTTGATGAAGCGACACAGCAAAAAAGTATTTGTTTGGTAGAATTCGACGGGAGTGCACTTTCACACGTTATCCCCTTAGAGATCCCTATCACTCAGCCACTGCAAAGTCTCACGGGATCTTTAAAAGAGATAGAACAACAACTTGAGATCTGGAAAGATCATCAAGGGGAAAAGCCAGTCTGGCTGGATATCGAAGTGGCTTCTCAAGATTATTTGGTCGACATTCAACAACGCATTGAGTCTTTAACTCACAACCTTCCCGTTGAAGTGGTGCTATTGCGCCGTGCACGTAAGCAAAAGCAAGGGCACTCCCCTGTACTGCCCAATGAAACGCTTAGCGAGCTGAATGCAGAAGAGGTATTCCTACGCCGCTTGGCGGAAGAATCTCTTGATGATCCAGAGCGTGAACAGCGTCTAATCCAACTATTTAAACAATCTGTTGCTGAATTGAGCCAAGAGTAACGGGATCAATATGAAAATTTTAAGCCTACGTCTAAAAAATATTAATTCTCTCAAAGGTGAATGGAAAATTGACTTCACACAAGAACCCTTTGCTAGTCAAGGATTGTTTGCTATTACCGGTGCAACTGGAGCAGGGAAAACCACATTATTGGATGCAATTTGCTTAGCGCTATATCATCAAACACCACGATTAGGCCCGATTTCAAAAAGCAAAAATGAATTGATGACCCGCCATACGGGGGAATGCCTTGCTGAGGTAGAATTTGAAGTCAAAGGCGTGGCTTATCGCGCCTTTTGGAGCCAACGACGTGCAGGAAATAAAGCAGATGGTAACTTGCAAGATGCAAAAGCCGAGTTAGCTCAGGTTTCTGACGGTAAAATATTAGCCGTCAAAATCACGGAAGTTCGTGATAAAATAGCCAAAATTACTGGACTTGATTTCGGTCGTTTCACTAAATCCATTTTGCTTTCCCAAGGGGATTTTGCGGCATTTTTAAATGCTTCCGAAAAAGAAAGAGCCGATTTATTAGAAGAAATTACGGGCACTGAAATTTATAGTCAAATTTCGATTTATATATTTAATCAATATAAACAAGCAAAAACCAATTTAGACTTATTAAAAGCCAGAGCCCAAAGTATTAATTTACTTACGGAATCAGAGCATCAGGAATTGCTGAAAAGGCAAAGTCAATTAACTGAGCAAGAAACTCAACTGAAGAAAAAACAACTTCACCACCAAAAAGGGGTTAATTGGTGGCAACAGCATCAGCAGCTCACCCAGAGAATGCAATCCCTTGATAATGAAATAAAAAAAGCTGAGCTTGAATGGCAAACTGCCCAGCCTCAATTGAAGAGGCTGGCTGACAATGCCCCAGCAGAATCACTTCGTCCGTTATGGCAAGAGGTTGAACGCCAGCAGCAATTGATCATTGAATATACCGCTAAACAAAATCTATTACAGCAAAGCTTACAAGCTCAGCAGGAAAAACAAGCCCCACTACAGAACCAGCTCATCCAATCACAGGAACAATATCGCCAACACATGGATTTTGTGAAGCAACAGAATCAATTGATAGAAGACGTTGTCCGTCCCCTTGATAACCAACTGGCTCAATTGAAGCAGCAATATCTAGAGTTCTCTCAACAGCTTATTGAGAAGCAAGCTGCATTTGATCAAAAACAGCAGCGAGTTAATCAAACCCAACTGCAAATCCAAACCGCTAATCATCAATTAAATCAACTTAATGCTTTTCTAGACGCTAACCCTATAGATGCTGAAATTAGCGCGCAAGTAGGAAGCTGGAAACAGCAAGGTCGTTTGGTCTTTGAATTAGCGGATAAACTTACAAACTTAAACCGAAAACAGCAAACACTCTCGAAAGAAATAGAAACGTTACAAAGCGATAAACAGCAACGCACCCAGCAACTATCTGAAAAGCACAGCGCCTTACAACACAGTTCAACCGCATTTAGCCAATTAGAAGGAAATTATAAAAATAGTCAAGAAAAACAAAATATTAATACTGTTCATCAACATATTGAACAATTACAATCCCAATTGCAGCATGCGAAACTATTGCCATTGCTATTATCCCAATGCATAACAACACAAAAGCAATTGCAACAACAGCACCAACAACAAAGTGAATTAACTGACTCAATTACTCAAACCCAAAAAGAACAAGACATTACTGCCAACCGTATCAATGAACTTGCGCCGCTTATTAAATTAACCAATGAAAAGCGGCAACTAGAACAGAAAATTGTCAGTTTAGAAAGTGAACGCCAACAATTACTTGCGGGTCAGCCATGCCCATTATGCGGTTCAACCGAACACCCAGCGGTAAAGGACTATCAGTCTATTCAGCTAAGTGAAACCCAGCAGCAACTCATTGAACTCACTGAGAAGCTTGATAACCTCAAGCAACATCATGCGGGGCTAGTTTCACTGTTAGCGACACAGAATCAACGCCTGAGCGAAAATGCCGAGCTACAACAAAAATCCATAGTTCAATTAGATGTTCTCAACCAGAAATGGAAGCAAACCTGTCAGCAAGCACTCACTCCAGATTTAGCCCAAAACGAACAGTCTGTCAGCGAATTGATTGATAACTTAACAGCTAGACTCACTACGCAGCAAAAAATCATTACCGATTTCACCTTACTTGAACGTGAATATCAACAAGCTAAGCAACAGCAACAAGAGCAGCAAGCTCACCTTAAACAATTACAATCCGACCTGTTATTAGTTGAAGAGCGTTTGAAATACCAAACCCAACAGCTTGATGATACGCAGATAGAACTAAATCAACTAAAACAACGTTGGCAGGCGCAAACAATGCAATTAAATGCATTACTAACCCCGTTTAACCTTAAGTTGCCTGAGAGCGAAAAATTCGATGAATGGGTTGATGAGGTCACTCAACGCGGTGAATTATTCAATCGTCAAAAAATAGCTGCACAAGCCCTCAACCAGCAAATTGAGGTCAATAATGCTACATTGAAATCTGAGTCTGAACAATTACAACTGCTTAGCCAACAACTCGAGTCTGAGAAAGAACTACTTACAAAAATAAAAAGTGATTTAGAACAAAAAGATAGCCAGCGAAAAACATTACTTTCTGGGCTTCCTGTAAGCCAATTTATTCAACAACTAAATATTCAACAAGAGCAGCTTTCACAGACACAAGAGCAACTGAGTAAGCAACTTATCGAGATTGATAAGGCTATTGCTGCGATGAATGGAAGTTATCAGGAGCTTGAGGCAGCACGCCAAAAAACCATGTTGGCACAAACACAAGCCCAAACACAATTCACTCAAGCATTAGAAATTAGTCCATTTACTCACCAACAAGAATTTCTTGCTGCATTATTAAATAACGAGGAAAAACAACAACTTAAAGAATTAAAACTGCAACTTACCCAGGCGCAGGTGCAATGTGAAATCCGCCATAAAGAAGGGCGACTGGCAATCGAAACACTGAATCAACAGCGTATCCCTGATTTAGCAGAACTCTCCGAAGCTCAATTACACACTATTGTGGCCTCTTTAGAGGAAGAAATAAAACTGTTAAACCAAGAACAAGGGCAAATAATCAATCGGTTAGATACCGATAAACAGCAACGCCATCAACAACAAGATTTACTGCAAGAAATACAAAAAAGCCAATTAAGTTATGACGATTGGAGCTATTTAAATTCACTTATCGGATCGGCTGAAGGGGATAAATTCCGCCGATACGCCCAAGGTTTAACCCTTGATTGCCTAGTATCTCTTGCCAATCAACAATTGGATAAACTGTATGGGCGCTACTTATTACAGCGCAGTCATCAAGCTAATCTTGAATTGCAAGTGATTGATGGTTGGCAGGCTGACACAGTCCGAGATATTAAAACGTTATCAGGCGGAGAAAGCTTTTTAGTCAGCCTAGCATTAGCTTTAGCCTTGTCAGATATGGTGAGTAACCGAACGCAGTTGGAATCCCTATTCTTAGATGAGGGCTTTGGCACACTAGATTCAGAAACCTTAGACATAGCGCTTGATGCGTTGGAAAGCTTAAATGCATCAGGCAAAACTATTGGAGTGATCAGCCACGTTGAAGCGATGAAAGAGCGTATTCCAGTACAAATAGCCGTGAAAAAAGCCAATGGACTTGGCTTTAGCGAGTTACCCGCACAATACCGCGTAAATTAAAGCTTATTTTGGTGGGGGCGCCTCCCCCACCCGAGGTTTACACTGACTCCAATGCTAACTCTAGTGCATGTTTGAGATCATGTACATTTTCTATGCCAATAGATAAGCGAACTAGGTTATCACTGATTCCAATTTTTTCACGTACCGATTGAGCTATCCCTGAATGCGTTGTTGACGCCGGATGACTGGCTAAAGATTCTGTTCCACCTAAGCTAACAGCCAATTTAAAAATGGCTAAGTTATCTAAAAAGCGAAATGCGTCCGCTTCATTTTCTCCCACATTAATTGAGAATGTTGACCCTGCCCCCGAACATTGTTTTTGATAAATTTGATATTCCACACTCTCTTTCGGAAAAAATGCAGGAAAATGCACTTTACTAACTTTCGGGTGCTGGTATAAATATTCAGCTAACGTTTGAGCACTGTCATTCGCACGTTCCATCCTTAACTGCAATGTTTCTAACGAACGACCTAACATCCAACTCGAATGCGGGTCTAATTGGGTGCCAATCGCATTACGTTGTGCTTTGACTTTTTTAATTAACTCATATCGACCGACTACCGCTCCTGCCACAAGGTCTGAATGACCGCCCACATATTTAGTTAGTGAGTACACACTTAAATCCGCACCGAGAGCGAGTGGTTTTTGAAATATAGGGCCAAGTAATGTGTTATCACAGATTAACAATGGAGCTTCTCCACCTTGCTGCTGGGCAATCTTTTTCGTGACTTGACTCAATAAGGCAATATCTACCAGTGTATTAAGCGGGTTAGAAGGTGTCTCAATATAAATCGCAGCAATCTTTTTACCTTTTTCAACACGATTTGCCACTGCTAAAATAGCATCGAAATCGCAACCATTTTGAAAAGGAACCGACGTAATACCAAAACGCGTCAGAGTATTTAAAAATAACGTTTCCGTTCCACCGTATAAAGGCTGAGAGTGCAGCATGACATCCCCAGGCTTTAGAACTGCCATCAAGCATGTTGTGATAGCCGACATGCCGGAAGAAAATAACGCCGCACTTTCAGCCCCTTCATAGAGCGCCAACCTATCCTCAACAATTTCACTATTTGGATGGTTAAATCGAGAATACACGAGTCCTTGCTTTTGATTATCAGGTGTTTGTGTGCGCCCACTAACCAAATTGAAAAAGTCTTTTCCTTCCTGAGCCGTTTTAAATACAAAAGTCGATGTCAGAAAAACAGGAGGTTTAATCGAACCTTCTGAAAGTTGAGGATCATATCCATAACTCATCATCAAGGTTTCAGGGGATAGCGCTTTTCCTTTTAAATCCTTTTTATAACTTTGTTCTGACATACTTGGCTCCAATCAGGTTTATTCTCATTATCTATTCTAACAATCAAATAATATTACTATTACTAATTATTTGCTCATATTCTTTAGGATAAAAACGACGTGTCACGGCTAAATGTGAGCGCAAGCGCCCTTTAATCACATTTTTTCCGAGATTGCTAAATAATGGATTCAAGGGATCACTATCTGGCCCTAAAGCCTGATCAGCTAGATAGCTAGGTAATTTTAATAGTGGAACTTCGTCCGCAAATACACTGGGGGTAATAAAATAAGCAATAGAATAACGCGAATGACTATTTTTACGTCTGACAACCTGATGAACATTCGCACGTAAATACCCGTTTGTTGCTAATTCAAATACTTCCCCAATATTGACAACAAACGCGTTTTCAAGTGGCTCTACATCTATCCAACCATTATCCGTTTCAACTTGTAAACCACCACTATTATCCTGCCATAATAACGTTAAGATACCTGCATCTTTGTGCGCACCGACCCCTTGCTCACCGTCATTATTATCTTCCCGTGCAGGGTAATGAATGAGTTTTAAGAGGTGTTGCGCTGGTTCCGCAATAATTTTTTCAAAGCTATTTTCTGGCATTTCTAAGGCAACTAAAAAAGCTTTAATCAACTTTACCGCTATTGCTCGCATATCCGCTTGCCATGCGAGTGCTTGGACTTTTAGTTCAGGCAATGATTGTGGCCACTGGTTCGGCCCATGTAAATTAAACCAGATCGGGTCTGTTTCTGTCAGGGGTAAAGCAGGTAATTCTTCACCAATATCAATTTGCTCACGATAATCAGGTTGGTTGCGAGTACTTTCTTCTGTGGATGCGGTATAACCACGAAAGTGTCGAGAATATTCCATTGAAATAGATTCTTTTTCTGCTTTAGGTAAGGCAAAAAAACGCTTGGTCGTCGTTAATAATTGCTCACGAGTTTCAGCAGAAATATTGTGTCCAACCAAATAGAAAAAACCAATTTCACGAGCAATAAAACGCAGTTTCTTATAAAAATTTTCTCTACTTGCAGGATCATCAAGTTCCTGTAGATCAATAATCGGTAATTGTGTTAAAGCCATAATTAATCAACCTTCTAAAATAGTTTTTTAAATAATAATGAAAAAAACTCATGATGTTATTAGCTGATTAAATACCATATTAAATATTACCAAAAATAATTTAAAACTATAACGATATAACTATTTTTCATAGTATGCTTATTTACACACATATAACTAAAAAAATAAAAAACCAATAAAATATTATTTATAAAAATGCGTTTTTATTTGATTAGATAATAACAACAAAACTATTAGAGATAATCATATGAAAAAACTACCTGCATTATTACTTGCGATGTCGTTTTCTGCTTTAACAGCTTGCTCGCAAGAGGAAAATATCGATGATAAGACGGCTAACATTGCGCAATCACCACAAAAAATTATTATTGGCAGCCACGGCAGTGATGCAGATATTTGGCGTTTTATCGCCCAATCACCAAGTGCCAAAGAAGCTAATTTAGATATTGATGTAAAAATTATTGATGATGGAATCACACTTAATATTGCAACCATTGATGGAGATGTGGATGTTAATGCATTTCAATCTTGGGGCTTTTTAAAAGATTTCAATAAAAGCCACAACCACCAGTTAACAGCTATTTCAACGACTTATTTTGAGCCAATGGGAATATATTCGGCAAAATATAAAAACCTCGCAGATATACCACAAGAAGCTATTATTGCTATACCTAATGATGCTGCGAACCATATTCGTGCACTGAAATTACTTGAAAAAGCCAATTTAATTACCTTAAAACCTGATTTCAACCAAGCGACAGGATCAATCAACGACATTATTTCGAACCCAAAAGATCTTGTTTTCCGCCAAATAAAATACGCTCATGGTCCAAGAGCATTACCTGATGTTGATATTGCCGTTATTGGAAATACCGCGGCTCAAGAAGGTGGCCTAAATGTATTAACAGATTCGCTTTTTCGCGAACAAAATGATGAAACAATTACGAATAATATTAATTTATTAGTCGTAAAAACGGCAAACAAAGATAATCCTAAATTTGCTAAATTAACGCAGTTATACCATACAGAAGCAGTAAGAAAGTACATATCTGATAACTTTGGCGGAACAAAAATAGACATAACCAAAGATGTCAGCGAACTTGATTAAACAAGTTGCCATTCTTACCTAGCGAGGTTATGCACCTCGCTAGGCACGTTTATTATTGAACACAGTTTATTTATCTTACTCAATTATTTTCTGCGCATTTTGTGCAATTCGCCTTATTCATTCCCTATTTTCTATTAAAACCTCTCAATGAAACCGTTATTATATTGATTTCATTTAATATTTTTGAATTTAAAACTTAAAGCAAAAATTTGAACCTTACGGTTAAATTTTTTTTCTATGATTTTGCCTTCATCCCGCTATAGTAATAATCATTGAAACAAACGACGGCTTCTGAAATTGACTCAACAAAACGCCGTGTGCTAATAAAGAGTTAGGAGACCTATATGTCTAATGCATTTATCGAAATGATTAAAAATCGTCGCACTATTTATAACCTTGGCGATGCTTTACCTGTATCTGAAGAACACGTTACTAAGTTAATTAAGGAAGCTGTAAAACACTCACCATCATCTTTCAACTCACAAACTTCAAGAGTTGTGATTTTATTTGGTGCTGAGCACAAAAAATTATGGGATCTGACTAAAGAAGCATTGCGTAAAATTGTCCCTGAGCAAGCATTCGCAGCAACTGAACAAAAAATAGATAGCTTTGCAGCAGGCGCAGGGTCAATTCTATTTTTCGAAGATAAAGATATTATCACAGGCTTACAAGAGCAGTTCCCTTTATATGCTGAGAATTTCCCTATTTGGTCGGAACAGGCAAGTGGTATTGCACAATTTGCGGTGTGGACAGCCTTATCACAAGAAAATGTCGGTGCATCATTACAACACTACAATCCATTAATTGATAATGATGTGCAAAAAACATGGAATGTCCCAGCTAATTGGATATTACGCGCTCAGATGGTCTTTGGCTCTATTAATGCGCCGGCTGGTGATAAAGCATTTATGGACGATGATGTCCGCTTCAAAGTTTTCAAATAATATAACATATTAATATTCCACCAAAATCCTTTGCATATATCTCTGCAAGGGATTTTATTTACATAATGTTTTTTAACTTTTATTTTTAGTCATCACCAGGGATACCTAATCATATTAAACATAAAAAAATATAAAAAATTTACTTATTCTAAATTTATTTAACTTAAGCCAAGAAATATACCAATAACATCCAGTCATATTATTTTATCATTTCACTTAATACCTAATAATTAATCAAATAGTATTTTCTTTAAATTTAAAATTGATATTTATCAATAAACTACAACATACCACCCCTAAATTTTAAGTATATTTGCATTTTTCACTTTGCATTGTCCATATTTGAACTACACTAAAAGTGAAGGCACAAAAACACGAAATGACGTGTTCAGTGTTATTAGTGAGGTGGACTATGAAATATTTATCTTTATTAACATCTGTTGTTGCAATAATCATTTCAAGTTATTCTTTCACCTATGCAAGTAATAATTCGTCAGGAGGCACAATTACATTTTCAGGTGGTGTCTATGAACCTCAATGTTCCGTAAGCATCCAAACTAAAGAGCACATTAATGTTAAGTGTTACAGAAAAGGTAAAGACATTTCAATAACTCAATCCTTAAAAGATGGCAAAAAAATAGAATCTGAATATGTCAAAGTTGAATATGATAAATACAGTAAGTTACCTATGTTGAATATGTTCTATGAATAATTTATTTATTTTTACCATAATGAGACAAGCTCGGAGTATTTAACTTAAACCTTGCATTAACGTTCCGAGCTTTAATCTACTCACTTTGAATTTTAACTTTTCAACTATTAAGCACGACCTTCCATTATTAATACCCTATTTTTTAGCGATATAAAAAAAGCCTACCTAAATTTTTGGCAGGCTTAAATTAATATCACACCGAAATAACTATTTCGCCGTCAAATCTACTTGATAAATGGCAAAACCAATGTCATCAGTACCCACTTGCTTCATTGGATATTGTGAATTTTCTTTAATAAATTTAGCTGCCTTTTCACTTGGCGAAGTTTCAAAACGAACATCTAATTTTTTGTCCGTTTTAATTGGAGTAAATGACCAATTGTTTGCTGCTTTAGTTGAGATCTCACCTTTTTCTTTTGAAACCTTAGCGATATAGGCCGCTAAAATTGAACGGTTTTCATCTGGTGATGCAAACGCAATGTTATTCTCTCCCGTTCCTGCGAACTTGCCACCGTAACCACGATAGTTGTTGGTTGCTACTAAGAAAGTGGCTTTTGGATCAATTGGTTTACCTTGGTAAGTCACATTTTTGATACGGTTAGCATCTTTATTAATAGTTTGGCAGTCAACATCATATTTCGCAGGCTGAGTCAGGTCTATCTGATAGTTTACGCCACTAATAGTATCAAAATTATAAGTTCTAAAACTATTCCAATTCAGTAAGCTTTGTGGAGCTGTTGATTGAGGATCGATTTGATTGAACATCCCCGCTGAACACTCTAACCACTCAATGACATCCGCACCTGTTGCTTTAACAACAACTAATGTATTTGGATACAAATATAAATCGGCCGCATTACGGAAAGTTAAATCACCTTTTTCTACTTCAATAAATTCGGTTGGTGAGTTTTTACGACCGCCAGCCTTAAATGGTGCAGCAGCAGCAAGAACCGGTAAATCAGCAAGATCTGGGTCACCTTGAATGAAGTTTTTGGTGTAATCAATTTGCGCATCATTAACAATTTGCACTGTTGGGTCACTTTGCACCAATGCCAAGTAACTGTACATATTTTCGGATGCTTTACCAATGTGCTTACCTACAAACTCACGCGTACCTTCATGTTCTTTTTCTATAATTTGAGCAAGAGCAGCATCACGCTCAACAAGCGCTTTCTTATTTGGCTTATCATAAACAGGACGTGCATGTGCAGTTGCATCAACGACTTTCCACGCACCATCATCATTGTTAACCACTAAATCAACGACACCTAAGTGGTCACCCCACTGGCCTGGCATTACAGCAGGAATACCATTAACCGTACCTTTTGCAACATCTACTCCTTTGATATCGCTAAAGTCTTTGCTTGGGAACACGCCGTGTGAATGCCCAAACATGATTGCGTCGATACCAGGAACCTCACTGAGGTAGTAAACTGAATTTTCAGCCATTGCTTTATAAGGTTCTTGTGAAAAGCCTGAATGAGGAATAGCCACCACTAAATCTGCTCCCTCTTTTTTCATTTGAGGCACAAATTTTTTCGCTGTTTCAGTAATATCGTTAACTAAAACTTTGCCTTCTAAATTTGGCTTATCCCAAATTAAGATTTGTGGTGGGACAAAACCGATGTAACCAATTTTAATGGTATGCGTTTTACCGTCTCTGTCTTTCACTGGGGTATCAACAATAATGTACGGATTAAAGTAGTTTTTCCCCGTTTTCGCATCGATAATATTCGCATTGATATATGGGAACTTGGCGCCTTCAATTGCTTTGTGCAGGAAATCTAATCCAAAGTTGAATTCATGGTTACCAAAGTTACCTACGGTATAGCCCATCGTATTTAAAAGCTTATGAGCAGGATGAGACTCACCATCTTTTAAGCCTTCACCTACAATATAGTCTGCCAGCGGACTACCTTGGATTAAGTCTCCGTTATCCACTAATACTGAGTTCGTTGCCTCTTTCTTAGCGGCTTTAATTAATGTTGCTGTACGCACATATCCAAATTGCTCTGTTGGCTTGTCTCGATAATAGTCAAAGTCAATCATGTTGCTATGAACGTCTGATGTTTCCATAACACGTAAATCAACCGTTGCCGCACCTGCATTAAATGCGACTAGCATAGCCAGTGTCGAAAGCTTCAATACTTTACTCATGTAATCCCCTTAGTTGCCATTATTGAGAGAAAATCACCTCTCAAATTTGTATACTCATCCTGTTCTATTGAACAAATAACCAACAAAAATAGCGTTAAAATTTTACACTATGTGCATGACGTCAATTTTTAATGATATTACAATGCAAACACTAACCATTTTTTGTGACTAAATCACGGTTTTCATCTTTTTATCGAGCCTGATTTTTATATCGGTCACAAAAATGAATTATTAGTGGCAATTCATGCCAAATATCTGACGTTACTTTTTTAAAATATTGTAAATAATTTTTCGCAGAAAAAAGAATTGAGTTTTAATTTACATCGCCTTAATAAGTTTATTTAACTTAAATTTAGTGTCTTATAAATATACTATTCAAATTATTTTCAATTAATCTAAATTTAATTTAAGTAATAAAAGATGATGAATTAAACATTAAAAATACAACACAAGTCCCCTATCGATTTTTATTACATACGTTGTTCTTCTAAATAATTCGAATTATGGCAATATAAAGTAACTGAATGAAGCCAATACAGCCACAGCGCTTGTGGTATAGCGAAAAAAAGTGGCAGGATTAGCCTAGAGCAAGCGCCCTACCACAGCACATATTAGGACGAAAATAACCAAGCCGCCCCGCGTACCCCACTCGAATCACCATGTATTGCTTTACGAATCGGCGTATCACATTCACGACCAAATACCCATTTTCGAATACGTTCTGGAAGCTGTTCATATAAGATATCAACATTACTCATACCACCGCCGAGCACTATGACATCGGGATCAAGCATATTAATCGCTTGAGCAAGGGCTTTAGCTAGGCGGTTTAAGTAATTTTCCATTGCTATCTCAGCAAACTTATCTCCCGATAACGCTAACTGCACAATCTCTAACCCATCCTTTTGTTTACCGGAAAGTTTATAATAATCAGCCATAAATCCTGTACCTGACACAAATAACTCAGTGCAACCTGACAGCCCACAGTAACAAGTTTCAGCGGCAAGAAATTGCCTGTCTTGCTCATCTTGCCAAGGTAAGGGATTATGCCCCCATTCACCTGCAACACCATTTCCACCTGAGTGGACTTGCCCATTAATCGCGATCCCCGCCCCACAGCCCGTACCAATAATGACAGCAAAAACGACTTTGGTTCCCGCCCCTGCACCATCTACCGCTTCCGACACGGCTAAGCAGTTGGCATCATTCGCCACTTTCACTTCACGTCCTAGCAATTGGCTTAAATCAGCATCAAAAGATTGCCCATTTAGCCATGTCGAGTTGGCATTTTTAACTTTCCCTGTTATGGGAGATAACGTTCCTGGTATTCCAACACCAACCGTTCCTGTTTGAACGGTCGCCTCCTCAGCATCTTTAACTAGACTTGCAATAGCGCTGAGTGTTGCCTCATAATCCCCTCTAGGAGTAGGAATACGCTTACGAAATAAGATATTTCCACTATCATCTAATGCAACCACTTCAATTTTTGTGCCACCAAGATCAATCCCAATTCTCATTACCCTACTCTCTTTATTGATCATTATTGATAGCCGCTATCATGGCGTGCTTTGCTAATTATGATCAAGAGCTAGCCAATAAAATTGCTAAGTTGTTCAATACGATTCATAGGGCATAGCTCCCTATACTCATTTTTTTTCGCTTAATAACAGACAATTCGTTATCATAGCCCCTTGCTCTAACTGGCTATTTATCAACAAAGGTAGGTTTTTCATGTGGTTCAAGAATATATTGGTCTATCGCCTGAATCGAGATTTGGCACTCTCCGCAGATGATCTGGAAAAACAACTTGCCACACTTGCCTATCACCCTTGTGGCAGCCAAGACATGATGCAAACAGGTTGGGTCGCTCCAATGAATGGGGCGAACGCTTTAACTCATGCCGCTGGCAACCAGATTTTAATTTGTGCCAAAAAAGAAGAAAAAATGCTGCCATCTCCTGTAATAAAGCAGGAACTACAAGATAAAATTGAAAAACTAGAAGCAGACCAAGGCCGAAAACTGAAAAAAACAGAAAAAGATGCCTTAAAAGACGAAGTGGTTCACGCTTTGCTACCTCGCGCATTTAGCAAATTCAGCAAAACGTATATTTGGATTGATACCGTCAATCAATTAATCATTGTTGACGCAGCAAGTGCAAAACGAGCAGAAGACAACCTTGCACTGTTACGTAAAAGCTTAGGATCATTACCTGTTGTGCCGTTAACTTTCAAAGATCCTATCGAACTTACGTTAACTGAGTGGATACGTTCTGGTTCATTACCACAAGGTTTTGCGGTCATGGATGAAGCTGAGCTAAAAGCGATTTTAGAAGAAGGAGGTATCATCCGTTGCAAAAAACAAGACCTCATTTCTGATGAAATCGCCACTCATATAGAAGCAGGTAAATTAGTCACCAAACTCGCGTTAGATTGGGAAGAACGGATACAATTTATGCTGTCAGATGATGGTTCGCTAAAAAGATTAAAATTTAGTGATACATTAAAAGACCAAAATGATGATATTGCTAAAGAAGACTTTGCTCAAAAATTTGATGCTGACTATGTCTTAATGACAGGTGAATTGAGCGCCTTAATTTCTCGCTTGATTGATGTATTAGGTGGCGAAGCAGAACACTAGTTTTTCTATTCATCTTATCTCAATGGCAATGAATAATTTTGTTCATTGCTATTTCTTTTTAGACCCTGCTTACATAGCCGCCATTAAGTCATTGACTGACACCCCAATCTCTGGTTGATTAAATTATATCCCTATCACAAATTTATTTTATGCTTCATTTGTTAAACAAAAATAATAAATACACATCTCCATGATTGGAGTTATGGTCAATATTCTGTTGAAGGACAAGTTATGAAAGAGCTCATCGAACCAGAAGTGGATGAAAATTCACTCGTCAGCCTACAAAAAATTACCGCAGATAATTTTTCTGAAATTTGTTTGTTAAGCCATACACTAAGTGAAGCCCAGCGCAGTATGGTCGCTGATAATGCTTACTCGATGGTAGAGGCTCAATTTTCTGACTGTGCATGGTACCGAGGCATTTATGCCGATGATGTTCCTGTTGGGTTCATCATGCTGCACTCTGGTTTAGATGATGACGAGTTAGAATATGATGGCATTATGCTTTGGCGCTTCATGATAGCAGAACCCTATCAGAAGCTTGGTTTTGGCCGTGAAGCATTAATTCAAGTTATACGTTATTTAAAAAAGAAAGGGTATCCTCGCCTCTATAACAGCTGTGGTGAAGGCGAAGAAAGTCCATTTGAATTCTACAAAAAGCTCGGTTTTGTTCCAACCGGGGGATATATCGATGACGAATGTGAATTGGTTATAGACATCACTAATTGGCAGGATGGCGAATAAACTCAGTAGGATGGCGGAAAATCGCCATCCTTACCGCCACTATTTTTGGATCAAATAGCGAATAGTCGGCCCATCTTGTTGAATATCCAACACGGTGTAACCATAGTTTTTTGCATCAAGAGGAATGTTATTAATTGACTGCGGGCAGTCACTCACCACTTCCAATATTTCTCCACTCTTTAGTGACGGCATCGCTTCCAGAGTCGCAACCGCAGGATATGGGCAAGGTTCTCCAACCATGTCTAAACGGTAATCAGGAATAATTTCTTTCTTACTCATATTGCCTCCACAGATGCATTCGTTGTTTTTTGAGCGCGTTTACGGAAAAAGTGCTTTTCCCATAACAACATTAGAACAAATGCTAAAGCTAACAATGCATAAGTCACCAATAGCCCCCCTTCAGGCCCAAAGGTTTCTAGTAGGTTTACTTTATCAAAATCAGTTGCTAACCAAGGGCCTAGGTCGTCCCAATAGTAAGCAAGAATAGTGGCACCAATGATATTACCAAAGCCAACCCACCAATAGTGAACCTGTCCTTCTACAGCCCGATACATCCAACCCGTTTCACAGCCGCCGGCCAATACGATACCGAAACCGAATAGCAAACCACCGATCACAGCATTCGGACCCGCCCATAAAATTTTAGGTGTTGCCCCCAACTGCACATAGCTGAAAATTCCAATGGCGCTAACCGCCATACCTATAAAAATCGCTTTTGCCATATGAGTACGGCCAGTGATCCAAAGGTCACGAAATGCAGAGGTAAAACAAATTTGTGCTCGCTCAATTAATAAACCAAAGCCTATTCCACACAAAATTGCAAAGCCCATTACAGGGGAGTCTAATAACGTATAAAAACCCCAAGCAATGGCTAAGGTGAAAATCACCATCCCAAGTTTAAAACGTTTTTTCGCCGCTTCATGGTTTTGTGTCAAAGGAGATGCAGTATTGACCTTCTTCAATTTCACTGGAATACGAAACATGGGCATTAAGGTAAATTTGGCTCCAAAATATGAACCAGCCGCCGTCGCAACCGCAAAGAACCATGCGTGTAATGAAAACTGAGGGATCCCCGTAAAGAATGCCGCAAGGTTACATCCCATCGCTAAACGCGCACCAAACCCTGCGATAATACCGCCTAAGATAGCTTGAAAAATACGGATTCTATGTTGAGGCATACGTAATTTAATATTATTGGCCCATAATGCAGCCGCAAAACACCCTGCAAACATACCAATAATCATGACACCATCGATACGGTCTAAAGGCGTTCCTTCAAAGCCAATAACTTTAAAATAACCCCATGTTTCAGGCTCGGCACCAAACAATTGTGCTATATGCCCTCCCCAACGAGTAAATTCCCCTGTAACGGCCCAAAATGTTCCCGTCAAACCAAAGTAGTATGTAGATAAGATCCCTGCTGCAATAACTGCGGGTAATGGTTTCCAAAAACCGATGAGATAGTGAGATTTAAAATCAGACCAAGTCATTGTTACTTCCAAATTCGTTCACGCCAGCCCCTGGCAGAGATACTCGCCGTTGTATAATTATCTTCATAAGTCATTTATATAGATACCCCACCGCGAGGAGAAAACATCATACCTTGATAAATTTTTTCGTGAAGTTATTTCCTCAAAAAACAGAGAAAAGATTGATTCTCATGGTATAAATACCCATATGTCATACGAACAAACACAGGTGGTACTCTGTTTCGATGAATACCTGCACGTAAGAAATATACAAATAAAAAAAAAGCGTTATCGCAATGATAACGCTGGAAGTGTAGTCTTATTTTATCTATAGAGGAGTATAATATGAAATTGCCGTATTACGGCGACGCTTGCTATGCGTAGTCTGCAGTCAGCCCATTTGACTCCAGTCATAACACTTATTCACTACATAAATACACTAAATTATTTAAGCTATCTGATTAAATATTTATATCTATTTTTAATATAAAGCCGAACAACTCACTAACTCTGTATTATTTCAAAATCAGTTATGGCTTTATTTATTCCCGAGCGTACATAAATTAAAAAAATAGACAACTCTGTATAATAAAGTATTTAAAAGTATTTCTAAATGTTATGACTCGTATTATAACGCAACACTTCTATTGAGCAAGCTTTTTTTAACTTAAATCATGAACATACAGGATAAAAGACAAAACCATTAAAAATCAATAAGTTAAAAGATAATCAATAAAATTAACAAAATAATAAACCTATAGTTAAGATATTACAAACTATTTACAGTCACTATAGATATATTTACTTAAATCATTTGTGAGTTAATTTAGCTCATAAGTTTAATCGTAACTAACTTACCCACTAAAAATGAGAAATATATTTTTAGCATATAAACTAATATCTAGTCATTAATAAACCTTACCTATATTAATATTCAAGTTAATAGTTATATATACTTATGTTATTTTAATATTATTTATAATCACAATTAAATAGATACTAGCTTCATGATAAATAATCAATTTCTGATTTATTCAGCTAAAAATATTAACCACCTATATTATATGGATATATTTGGTTAAGTTTAAAAATTAATAAAAGTAAATTCCCATATAAATAGAATGGTTTATTTTTAATTAAGCTTCTCTTTTAATCACTTTTAAAATTAATCAAATAAATAGAATAAATAACCAGTCTAACTGGTATTTTTAAACTAAAAAACCATAATTGATATTTAATCACTCTTATGCAAATTCAGAAGAAAAAACAAACATACATCAAACGCTCAATTAACTGAGACAATAAAGACAGAAATCATTCATTATAATAATTAATGTTAATTACTCTTTTTTGCTGCTAACACATAAAAAAAACCCACACAACGAGTAAGAAAATACCTATAACAAGCTTTCAAACCAAAATCATTACAAATAAAATGCATAAAATAAGAATAAAAAACTTATAATAAGATAATAATCAGTAAAATAATTATAATAAGAGATATAAAATAAGAAAATCAGAGGGCTATATCTTATTAATAAAAGAGAATGAATTTAAAGAATTAAAAAACGCGTTTTATCTTGATAACAATAAAACGCGTTAATGCAATAGAGCTGCTCTACTTAGAGGAAGTCGCTTCCATTCCAACTAAACCAATCTTTAGATATCCTGATTGACGCAATGCATTCATCACATCCATCATGGTCTCATAGTCAACACTCTTATCGGCTTGGAAAAAGATTGTCGTATCTTTATTAGAGCTAGTTGCTTGATCTAACGTTGCTGATAGCTGCTCTTTGGATATAGCTTGATCACCAATAAACAATTGACTATCCGCTTTAACGGTCAAAAATACCGGCTTTTCTGGTCGAGGCTGTGGCTTCGCTGTCGAGGCAGGTAAGTCAACTTTAATATCAACAGTTGCCAGTGGTGCAGCAACCATAAAGATAATCAATAAAACCAACATAACATCAATAAATGGTGTTACGTTAATTTCATGCATTTCACCGCTATCGTCTTGTTCGTCACCTAAACGCATTGCCATAATAATTACCTTGCTTTGCTATTTGCCAGATCGAGGTCACGCCCGAGTAATAAAGCAGATTGAGCAGCGACATCCCCTACTTGACCACGATAGTTGTTGATCATACGAGCAAAAATGTTGTAAATCACAACAGCAGGAATCGCTGCGATAAGACCAATTGCTGTCGCTAAAAGCGCTTCTGCAATCCCTGGGGCAACAACAGCAAGGTTAGTGGTTTGTGAGTGAGCAATCCCAATAAAACTATTCATGATCCCCCAAACAGTACCGAATAAACCGACAAATGGAGAAATTGCACCAATAGTTGCTAAGTAACCATTCCCACGCCCCATATAACGGCTAATCGCTGCAACAGCTCTTTCTAGACGGAATGATGTACGTTCTTTGGTACCAGATAAGTCAGCGCTATTTGCTGACAGCGCTCTTTCACTCACCGCTTCATTTAATAACATCCGAGTAACACTGTTTGATTTGAAACTTTCAGCAATACTCACAGCCTCATCAAGGGACTTCACTTCTGCAATCGCTTTGGCTTCTTCTTTCAAACGGCGGCGTGCAAATAAGATTTCGATACCCTTAGAGAAAAATATCGCCCAAGTAATTATCGAAGCAATCACTAACCCAATCATCACTGTTTTAACAACATTATCGGCGTTTTGGTACATTCCCCAAACAGATAAATCTTGGTCAAAACCGCCCGTTGGCGCCTCAGTCGCAATGTCAATATTTTCACTGACAACCTCGGTATTTACCGCTTGTCCTTGGTCGGGCTCAGAAGGTACTGATGAAACTTCAGCATTGAGTTGTGGTGTTGCCGGTGCTGCATTTGATGGTGTATTTTGAGACGCAGCGGGTGTTATAGGTGTGGTTTCAGCGACTGCCGTGCCCATCAAGCCGAACGCCAATAGAATAGAAGCTGTTAGTTTACGCATCAGTTGGCCTTTACTCTCTTTCTAGTGTTGTAGAATAAAATTTATATCGATGATTGTGCCATTCATCGACTAACCTTTAAAAGCGAAATTTGACTCGCGTTGTTTGTCCCTTTTAAAAAAGACGCTGCTGATGATATCAAACATGGCGCGAATTGATAGTAATTATCATTAGTATTCGCGAATTTTTTATCTTTTTTTGTTCTTCGACAAAGAAGCCCACATCGACTATACGGTTAGTCCCATCTTATTCTAATTCATTAAACACACTCATTCAGCGAAGGTATGTTTCCTTTACTAATGATAATGATTTAATTATGTTCATTTGCGCCATAAAGGTCACACTTACCTTAGTTGAAGAATACTCAGGTTACATTTCTTTCAGGATCATTTAACTTCTTAACATTACATATTTTAAATTTGGTAAATTGACATTCAGTGTAAGGAAAATCATGGCAAACATTAAACCTGAAACACAATTAGTCCACATAGGCCGGAACCCTAAATTTACACAAAAAGGGGTAAACCCTGTTATCCAGCGGGCATCTTCAATTATTTTTGATTCACTCGAAGAAAAACGCCATGCCACTCGTCATCGTGCAAACGGAGTTCTTTTTTACGGACGTCGAGGAACACAAACACATTTCGCATTTCAAGAAGCGATGACTGAATTAGAAGGAGGGGCGGGCTGTGTACTTTACCCTTCTGGCGCAGCGGCAATTACCAATGCTATTTTGTCTTTTATTTCTGCTGAGGATCATATTCTAGTCACCGGCTCTGCTTACGACCCTACACAAAACTTTTGTGACCGTATTTTAGCCAAATTGAATGTCCAAACAACGTATTTTGACCCACTCATTGGCGCTAATATTGTTGATTTAATTCAGCCAAATACTCGCATTGTCTTTTTGGAATCTCCCGGTTCTGTGACCATGGAAATCCAAGATTTACCCACTATAGTTAAAGCGATCCGCGCTAAATCCCCTGAAATTATCATTATGATTGATAATACTTGGGCAGCCGGTATCCTGCTAAAACCTTTATTATTAGGCGTTGATATCTCCATCCAATCTGCCACTAAATACATTAATGGTCATTCTGACGGTATGCTAGGCCTTGCTGTCGCTAATCAACGCTGCATCGAAATATTACGTGAAAACTCATACTTACTCGGCCAAACGGCAGACCCTGACACCGTTTATATGGCCAATCGTGGCCTTCATACCTTGCCAACCCGACTCAAGCAGCATCAAGTTAATGGCTTGCAGGTCGCTAATTGGTTACAACAACGCTCTGAAGTAGAACAAGTTTTTCATCCAGCCTTTCCTTCTACACCAGGTCATGAGTTCTTTGTGCGCGACTTCTCCGGCTGTAATGGTTTATTCTCTTTTCAGCTAAAAGCACGGTTAACACCTGAACAATTCACTGAATTTCTTAATAATTTTAACCATTTCAAGATGGGATACTCATGGGGGGGGTTCGAATCTCTCATTTTGGGTTATCAAAAAGAAGACTTACAAAGCATGCGTCAATACAACTTTACCCCAAAAGAAGGAACGTTCTTTCGTGTTCACATTGGACTAGAACACCCCGATGACTTAATTGAGGACTTGCAATTAGCATTTGAAAGAATTTAACTTAAATAAATCAAATAATTAATTGCAGGCTAACGGTATATCGTTACCTGCAATTACGTCACTAAATCGCTAATTCATCAAACAAATCAAACTTGAAGCATTTTTTTCCTGTAATATAAGTAATAACGAAATTCGCTTTTACACATATACAGGAACGATTATGGAAGTCCTACGCGAAATCGTACAGGCACTTTGGAACCACGATTTCCTTAAACTCTCCAACCCTGAGGTTCTTTGGGTTATTTATACCGTACTTTTTGTTGTCATAGTCTTAGAAAATGGCGTTTTACCTGCGGCATTTCTACCTGGGGACACCTTGCTTATCCTCTCAGGCGCGTTGATCGCTAAGGGAGTATTGCACTTTATTCCAACCATTTTATTGCTGACAACAGCCGCGAGTTTAGGTTGCTGGCTAGGCTTTTTACAAGGTAGGTGGTTAAGTGAAACTAAAGTTATAAAGCGTTGGTTATCACAAATACCTGAAGAATATCACACCAAAGCCAACAACATGTTTAATAAGCAAGGATTATACGCCCTGCTTATAGGTCGCTTTTTGGCATTTGTAAGGACTATATTGCCTTTGCTCGCTGGATTATCAGAATTAAGTCACCGCCGTTTCCAGTTTTTTAACTGGTTAAGTGGTTTGTTATGGGTTGGCTTGATTGTCACCTTAGGGTATGCCCTAAACCAAATTCCTTTTGTGAAAGAACACGAGCAAATTGTGATTAGTGCGTTGATGATTATCCCAGTTATCCTACTGATTAGTGGCCTAATTGGCTCAATTGTAATGTACTGGAAACACCGCAAAGCACTCTCGAGTAGCAAAGAGAAATCATAATATGACTGAACAATGGCCGCTAGTCAGCGGCCATTCAGACTGCTGACAAACATATTATGTTTGGCGGCAAGTCGAATAGGTTTTGAAAATAAACTAGGAAAATCAATTTATTGATTTTCGGCTGATAACACAAAGCGGGAAAATCCACGCTTTTATCCCGCTTTGTCAACAACCTCAATGGCCGCTAGTCAGCGGCCATTTGGTTTATTCAGTCATCAAACTACTAATAGCAGAAAATAAGTACTGACCAATTTCTGCAGTCATCCATGTCCCTTGAGAAATTTTGGGATCTTCACGATAAATAGCCCGAATTCTCTCTTGTAGCTCAGGATCTCCCCCCGTAAACTGGTTGAACATCGTTAACCATGTTTGTGCTAATTGTTGTACTTCAGGTGAATCTGGGGATTTTTGGGCTTTTAATGCATTATATAAACCCGCAATTAACTCAGGCCACACCTGCCCTGAAGCAAAATAATGTTGCTGAACAAAAGCAAATTGCTCCGCGGTTAAATGGGGTTTAAACAGTGATAATTGGTATTCACTAAAACCCTCTGCAACAAATTGGATCATTGCGACAGAAATGCCTGATGAATAAGCTAACGTGTTATCCGATAAATGAATTTGATTCAGTCGTGCAAAGAAATCAGGGTTTCCTCCAGTATCTCTTTCTAACGCTGTCATCCATTCATGTGCAATTTGTTGCACCTCTGTAGATTGAGGTGTTGCACCTTGTTCCATCAGCTTGCTTACCGTTGCTACGCGCTGTTGCCACTCTTGGTTTTTCAGCGTATGCGCCGTATATAATGGCAATTGTTCCAATTCTTGAGGGGTAAAATATTTATCAAACATCGACATCATCTCCAATACAGAAAACCAATCAGCCTGAGTTAAAGTATTCCCCGTTTGCATTTGCCTGTGTAATTGCTCTAATCGATTACGTAATGTCGCCATTTGCTCCATTTGTTCCGTTAATAATGCAATTCGCTCTTGCAGCAAACTCGTCATATCTCCACTCTGGCCATCCAGTAATTCACCGATGTTTTTCAGTTTGACTCCAACTTGCCGTAACAATTGAATTTGCGTTAAACGCTCTATGCATTGCATGTTGTAAAGCCGATAACCTGCATCGGTTCTTGCAGTTGGTACCAATAAGCCAATTTCTTCATAATGATGAAGTGTACGGATGGTTAATCCTGTTTTTTCCGCGATCTCACCAACTTGAAATAGCATATGTTCCTCCTGTAATTGCGACTAAGGTTAGTGCCTCACGTTACGTGAGAGTCAATCACTACTTTGTACTTTTTATTAAAATTCCATCTTATCCATTATATCAGCAGACAATTTCTCTCTCGTCAGGAGATGGCTTTATAGAATAGCAATAAAAAAGCCCCAGTAGATTGAATACTGAGGCTTATATAGATAACGTTAAATTATTACTTAATTAATGCATGCATTTCTTGTACAGAGATTACCGTATCGGTTGGGCCTGCACTGAGCGACATCGTAGTGGCAAACCCACCATTTAATGTCGTGTCATAGTGAACTTTATATTGTAAGGCACTACGGCGAATTAACTTAGAATCTTCAATCGCTTGACGCCCTGCGGTGGTATTCACGATATAATCGTATTCACCGTTCTTAATTCTATCTTGAATGTGCGGACGACCTTCATGAACCTTATTCACCAACCTAGGATTGATCCCGGCTTCACCTAATACAATCGCAGTGCCGTGTGTCGCATCCAGCTCAAAGCCGTGTTTTAACAGCTTAGCGGCTAAATCAACCACGCGAGTTTTATCTCCCTCACGAACAGATAACAGTGCACGGCCTGATTTTTTCATCGTCGAGCTACTGCCTAACATCGCTTTAGCAAAGGCTTCAGCAAATGTCCGGCCGACGCCCATTACTTCGCCTGTTGAACGCATTTCAGGCCCAAGAATTGGGTCAACACCAGGGAATTTATTGAATGGCAATACCACCTCTTTCACAGAGTAATATGGTGGAATAACCTCTTCCGTCACCCCTTGCTGTGCCAAGGTTTGCCCTACCATCACACGCGCTGCAACTTTCGCTAATGGCACACCCGTTGCTTTAGAGACAAAAGGCACAGTCCTTGCCGCACGTGGATTGACTTCAATTAAGTAAACTTCATTATTTTTGACTGCAAACTGCACGTTCATCAAGCCACGCACACGTAACTCAAAGGCAAGGTTACGAACTTGTTCACGCATGACATCTTGGATTTCTTGGCTAAGCGTATAAGCAGGTAGAGAACATGCGGAGTCACCAGAGTGCACACCAGCTTGCTCAATGTGTTCCATGATACCGCCGATCAGTACCATCTCACCGTCACAAATCGCATCTACGTCAACTTCAACCGCATCGTCTAGGAAACGGTCAAGTAGTACTGGCGCATCGTTAGAGACACTTACCGCGGTTTGGAAATAGCGACGTAAATCGACTTCGTCATAAACAATTTCCATTGCACGGCCCCCTAACACATAAGATGGCCGAACCACCAGCGGGTAACCTATTCCTGCGGCTTTTTCAACTGCTTGTTCTATCGTTGTCACCGTTGCATTTTGGGGTTGTTTCAAATTTAAACGGTTGACGGCTTGTTGGAAACGCTCGCGGTCTTCGGCACGATCAATCGCATCAGGGCTTGTTCCTATCACAGGAACACCCGCGGCCTCAAGCGCTCTAGCTAATTTCAGTGGGGTTTGACCACCATATTGAACAATGACACCTTGTGGCTGTTCGATGCGTACAATTTCAAGTACGTCTTCCAATGTGACAGGCTCAAAATATAAGCGATCTGATGTGTCATAGTCTGTTGAAACTGTTTCAGGGTTACAGTTAACCATAATGGTTTCATAACCATCTTCACGTAAAGCCAAAGAGGCATGAACACAGCAGTAATCAAACTCGATCCCTTGACCAATACGGTTCGGGCCACCGCCTAATACCATCACTTTTGGCTTACTGTTATTTGGATTAGATTCGCACTCATCCTCGTAGGTGGAGTACATATAAGCGGTATCCGTGGCGAATTCGGCTGCGCAGGTATCAACACGTTTATAGACTGGGTGTAAACCGTAACCTTGACGTAGTTTACGTAACTCCGCGTCAGAAACCCCCACTAACGTGGCTAAACGCGCATCGGCAAAACCTTTACGTTTAAGAATGCGCAGGAAATCTTTTGTCAGACCATTGATGCCTAACTCAGCGACTTGTTCCTCTAAACGAACGAGCTCTTCAATCTGCACTAAGAACCAGCGGTCAATATTCGTTAAGTTAAAGACACCATCAACAGACAGACCTGCGCGAAAAGCATCGGCAATGAACCAAATGCGTTCTGCACCCGCGTCTTTTAATTCACGACGGATACGTGTTAATGCCTCAGGGTCTTCTTGCGTCACTTTAGGGTCAAAACCCGTTGCTCCGACTTCTAACCCACGTAGTGCTTTTTGCATTGACTCTTGGAAAGTACGCCCAATGGCCATCACTTCCCCTACTGACTTCATTTGCGTCGTCAGGCGGTCATTCGTACCCGCAAATTTTTCAAAATTAAAGCGTGGAATTTTTGTAACAACGTAGTCAATGGAGGGTTCGAAGGATGCAGGAGTACGTCCCCCTGTGATGTCATTCATCAACTCATCGAGGGTATAACCAACGGCCAGTTTCGCGGCAATTTTAGCAATTGGGAACCCTGTTGCTTTCGATGCGAGTGCCGATGAACGTGAAACTCGTGGGTTCATTTCAATCACAATTAAGCGGCCATCTTTAGGGTTAACTGCGAACTGAACGTTAGAACCCCCCGTTTCGACACCGATTTCACGCAAAACAGCCATCGAGGCATCGCGCATAATTTGGTATTCTTTGTCTGTTAAGGTTTGTGCTGGCGCAACAGTAATTGAGTCACCCGTATGAATCCCCATTGCATCGAAGTTTTCGATAGAGCAAACAATAATACAGTTGTCTTTTTTGTCGCGGACAACCTCCATTTCATACTCTTTCCAACCAATCAATGACTCATCAATTAACAACTCATTTGTTGGTGATAAATCTAGACCACGGGTACAGATTTCTTCAAACTCTTCACGGTTGTAGGCGATACCTCCTCCTGTTCCCCCCATCGTAAATGATGGGCGGATAATACATGGAAAGCCAACTTCATCAGCCACGGCATAGGCTTCTTCCATATTATGAGCAATCCCTGAGCGAGCAGTACCCAAACCGATTTTTTTCATTGCTTTATCAAAACGTTGGCGATCTTCTGCTTTATCAATCGCATCCGCCGTCGCCCCAATCATTGTCACGCCAAATTCAGCTAAAACCCCTTTGCGTTCCAACTCAAGTGCGCAGTTCAAGGCGGTTTGCCCCCCCATCGTCGGTAACACAGCATCAGGACGCTCTTTTTCAATAATTTTGCGTACAACTTCCCAATGAATTGGCTCAATATACGTGGCATCCGCCATTTCAGGGTCGGTCATGATTGTCGCTGGGTTCGAGTTAACTAGGATGACTCGATAACCTTCTTCACGTAACGCTTTACACGCTTGCGCACCTGAGTAGTCAAATTCGCATGCTTGACCGATAACAATTGGGCCTGCGCCTAAAATCAGAATGCTTTTTATATCAGTACGTTTTGCCATTTTTTGCTCCCGATTATTTTGCGTTTTGACGTGAGGTGTTTTGACGATACTCATTAATTAAATCAATGAAGTGATCGAATAAATTTGCCGCATCATGTGGCCCTGAACTTGCTTCAGGGTGGCCTTGGAAACTAAATGCAGGTTTATCTGTACGGTGAATACCTTGCAATGTTCCATCAAACAGTGACTTATGCGTCACTCGCAATGTCTCAGGAAGTGTAGACTCATCGACTGCGAAACCGTGGTTTTGCGCAGTGATCATCACTACATCACTATCCAAATCTTTAACTGGATGGTTAGCGCCATGATGACCAAACTTCATTTTCATGGTATTTGCACCGCTGGCTAACGCTAGCAGCTGATGCCCTAAACAGATACCAAAGATAGGAATTTCGGTTGTTAAGAACGTTTTAATCGCTTCAATTGCATAATCACAAGGGGCAGGGTCACCCGGTCCATTCGATAAGAAAATACCGTCAGGTTCCATCGCCAAAACAGTTTTTGCTGGAGTTGTTGCTGGCACAACGGTTAAACGGCAGCCACGGTCAACTAACATGCGAAAAATATTACGTTTAGCACCAAAGTCATATGCCACGACATGTAATGGTAATTCTTCGACAGGCTTAGCGCCCTGTTGGCCATTTTCTAATGACCAAGTGCCTTGAGACCACTGATAAATTTCTTTGGTGCAGACTTCTTTTGCCAAATCCAACCCATTCAACCCTGAGAAGCTACGCGCTTTTTCAAGTGCCAGTGCAACATCAGGATACTCCCCTGCAATAATGCAACCGTTTTGCGCCCCTTTTTCTCTTAGCAAACGCGTTAATTTACGTGTATCGATATCTGCAATTGCAACAACATTATGGTGTTTCAGATATTCAGATAACCCTCTTTGCCCACGAAAGTTACTGTATACCAATGGTAAATCTCGAATTATTAAACCTTGAGCATGAACGTTGGGAGATTCTTCGTCGTCTGCATTAGTGCCGACATTACCAATATGAGGATAAGTGAGAGTAACAATTTGGCGGGAATAGGAAGGGTCTGTAATTATTTCTTGATATCCGGTCATTGACGTATTGAAAACGACTTCTCCAACTGCGGCGCCCTCTGCACCGATGGCACGCCCGTGGAATTGGGTTCCGTCTTCCAGAACCAATATAGCTGACTTAATCAAAACACCCTCCGGAGAATAATAAATCACGTTTTTTGCATATTAATTCAGATTTTGCGATCTAAATCAATGCCAAAATGAGTTTTTAATCAAATTTTTGGCAAATTGCGCGCATTCTAATGATGAGACGGGGTCTTGTCTAGAAAAAAATGCTTTTTTTTCACTTTTATCTTACATTTTTACTTAACTACCTATCTTTTATCTTAATAACCATTATAAATCATAACAAATGCAATTTAGTAAACGATTGCATATGAAAATAATTGAATTATTGATAGATGAGTAGTTAAAAATAAGACAAAAGGAAAAGTAACGGCCTAAAACGTAGATTTTCAACCAGAAAAAACAAAAAATAACAACTTCAAACGAAATAACACAAAAACAAAGAATAAATCAGGTTAACTAAACTATTAACCTGATTTAAAAGAGTTTTAATATGACAATTAATTACAAATCCTCAAGATTAAGAACATCTTTCATATCATATAACCCCTCTTTTTTAGCAAAAACCCAAGATGACGCCTTAATTGCTCCATTTGCGAATGTCATCCGGCTAGATGCTTTATGTGTAATCTCGACTCGCTCGCCAATATCAGCAAACATCGCCGTATGTTCACCAACAATATCTCCAGCGCGAACAGTGGCAAAGCCAATTGTCCCTGACTCACGTTCTCCGGTATAACCTTCCCGAGCATAAACGGCGCAATCTTTTAGGTCTTTCCCTAACGCGCTAGCAATGGACTCCCCCATCGCTAATGCAGTGCCAGAAGGCGCATCAACCTTATGGCGATGATGAGCTTCGACAATCTCAATATCGGTATAACTTCCCATCACTTTTGCTGCTTTTTCTAGCAATTTCAGAACTAAATTAACACCAACACTAAAATTTGCAGCAAATACAATCGGGATCAGCTTAGCAGCGTCTGCGATAGCTTGTTTACCCTGCTCATCGAATCCAGTCGTACCAATTACCATCGCTTTTTGATTTGCTTTACAAAAAGCTAAGTAATGCAATGTGCCTTCTGGTCGTGTAAAATCAATAACTACATCAAAATCATCAACAACTTTATCAAGTGAATCAACAATATGAACGCCCAATTGGCCAATGCCAGCAAGTTCACCCGCATCAACCCCAATTAGCGACGAGCCCTCACGTTCAATAGCTGCACCTAATTGAACACCTTCTTGTTCTTGTGCAGCCTGAATTAATTGCCGCCCCATACGCCCACCCGCGCCAACTATTGCAACTCGTACCACTGAATTTGCCATGGTTTATCCTTTTCATTATTAATGCAAATATCTAAATATGAACCGCGAGTAACACCCCCGCAGTTTAAAGAATGATTGTGATACAGATTAACGACCCTAACTGCATTCTGCTAGTGAAAATGCAGAGTTATTAACAAAAGCGTAGAAAGCGGAAGGATTATCAGTAAAAGTTTTAATCAAGAAAGGCATACTTAACTAGTTAATTGATATTGAGTTTATTCAATCTTAGTGCGTGTAAATGAGAAAGTATTGGATACCGATGGTAGGTATTACAGTGGTAAATGACTATTTTTACCGTATAAAAAAGATAATTATTGATACCATAAAATGAAAAACAGCTTCGAAGCAAAGCCAACGAAGCTGTTTTTCATAAATCGAAGCCAATTGATTAGTTAATCTCTTTCACTTCCACACGTAATTCTTTAGGCACTTCAAAAACAATATTTTCTTCACGGCCTTGTAACTCAACAACAGAACCTGCACCTAACTCTTTTAGCCTATCAATAACTTGCTGGACTAAAATATCAGGTGCAGAAGCACCGGCGGTCAAGCCAATAATATTTTTACCTGCTAGCCACTCTGTTTTAATGTCTTGTGCGCCATCAATTAAAAATGCAGGCTTTTGCATTCTAGATGCAAGTTCTGCCAAACGGTTTGAGTTTGACGAGTTTTTCGACCCCACAACTAAAACAATATCTGCACGCTCAGCTAATTCTCTCGCAGCTTCTTGGCGATTTGTTGTTGCGTAGCAAATATCATCTTTCCGAGGCCCTACAATGTTTGGAAAACGCGTGGTCAAAGCATCAATCACATCCGAAGTATCATCTACAGAAAGTGTTGTTTGAGTCATAAAAGACAAATTGTTTTCATCTTTCACCTTTAATTTCCATACATCTTCTGGGCTTTCGACAAGGTACATGCCGCCTTCAGGATTACTATATTGCCCCATTGTTCCTTCGACTTCCGGATGTCCTGCGTGACCAATCAAAATAGCCTCTTTTCCTTTACGGCTAGCTCTTGCCACTTCCATATGAACTTTAGTCACTAGCGGGCAAGTTGCATCAAACAACATAGTCAAATCACGGGAACGGGCTTCCTGACGAATGGCTTGTGAAACACCGTGAGCTGAAAAAATTAAAATAGAACCGTCTGGCACCTCTGAAATTTCTTCAATAAAAATAGCACCACGTTGACGGAGATCATCCACAACATAACGGTTGTGAACCACTTCATGGCGAACATAGATTGGCGCGCCATAAAGTTCTAACGCTCTTTCTACAATGCTAATTGCGCGGTCTACACCGGCACAAAATCCACGAGGGTTAGCCATTAATATTTGCATTGTGGTTCTCCAATTGCGGGTCTACTTCGAGCACTTCTATGTCAAAACTAATTTGTTGCTCAGCGAGTGGATGATTGAAATCAACAGTGATCGACTCGCCTTCTATTGATTTTACTATACCAGGCATTTCACTGCCATTCATGGCAGTAAACAGCATGATTGTACCAATTTCAGGAATACCCGTCTCAGTAAAATCACGCAATGAAAAGTATTGAACTAAATCTGGATTATGTTTACCAAAAACAGTATGCCCCGGTAATGAAAAACTTTTCTTTTCGCCTTCACTAAGACCTAAAAGTTGCTCTTCAAGTTCCGGAGATAAAGAATCATTCCCTAAGACAAACAACGCAGGCTTTCCTTGTGCCTGAGAAGAATCGGCTGTCGAGCCATCTTCCAGTTTCAGTGTGAAATGGAGTAAAACAGAGCTCTGAGCCTGTATTTGAGTAGACATAAATCAAACCTATTTGACATAAAATACAGCCCAGAAAATCTGGGCTGTGAGATATTGCATTGTAACCTAATATGCCGCCATTCTATTTTGCTTTTTCTTGCTTAGATTTATCTGGCAAGAAACCTTCAATAATGACTAATGCAGCACCGATACAAATAGCCATATCCGCAAGATTAAAGGTTGGCCAGTGCCAATTACCGACGTAAAAGTCTAAGTAATCAACAACAAAACCATGCACTAGTCGGTCACTAAGATTGCCGATAGCGCCACCAATAATTAATGCGTAAGCGATATTAGATAAGCGCTTTTGTGCACTTTGCCGGAACATCATCACCATCAAAATAATGGAAATGCCAATCGCAATACCTGCAAAGAACCAACGCTGCCAGCCACTCTCATCTGCCAAGAAACTGAATGCTGCACCAAAGTTCTGCGCATACATTATGTTAAAAAATGGCATTATTGGATGCGGCTCGTACAGATTCAGGTCTTTTAACACTAACTGTTTAATCCCTAAATCTGCAACGATGATCACAATGGTTAGCCATAACCAACGCAAACCGGTAGAACAAATTGGCGCTTTCATTAAGCAAACTTACGAACTTCGCCGTTACCGGCTACGTTAGTGACACAGCGACCACAAATTTCTGGTTGCTCGCTAGAAGAACCAATATCACTCGCATAATGCCAACAACGAGGACATTTCTCACCAGCTGCTTTGCTAAAGGCGATTTTCAGGCCTTTTAATTCACTTTCTTGTGCATCCGCAGGTGCTGTATCAATATCTGCAACTTTCACTTGTGATGTCAGCAATACAAAGCGTAATTCATCACCTAAGCTGTGCAGCTTAGCAGCAAGGTCTTTATCTGCATACAATGTTACAGCAGCCTCCAAAGAACCACCAATCAGTTTATCAGTACGAGCTTGCTCTAATACTTTATTGACTTCACCGCGTACCGCTAGTAATTGTGCCCAGAAATGGTTATTCATTTCATTTGACTCATCTAAGCCAAATAAGTCGTCATACCACTCTTCAGTCAGGACAAATTGAGTCCGCTTACCTGGCAGCTCATTCCAAATCTCATCAGATGTGAAGGAAAGAACAGGTGCAATCCAACGCACTAATGCTTCAACGATATGGAATAAAGCAGTTTGGCAGCTACGACGCGCTAAGCTATCACTTTTCGCTGTATACTGGCGATCTTTGATGATATCCAGATAGAACGACCCCATCTCGATAGAACAAAAATGCATTAAGCGCTGAATAACGGATAAGAAATCATACTCATCATAAGCTTTAATTATTTCTTGTTGTGCTTCTAAAGCACGGCTGACAGCCCAGCGATCTAAGACCACCATATCTTCTGGCTTCACCATGTCTGTTTCTGGGTTGAAACCATTAAGGTTAGCCAATAAGAAACGAGCTGTATTACGAATACGACGGTAAGAATCTGCAGCACGTTTCAATATTTCATCAGAAACCGCAATTTCACCCGTATAATCGGTTGATGCAACCCATAAGCGTAAGATATCCGCACCCAGTTTGTTCATCACATCTTGTGGGCTTACCGTATTGCCTAAAGATTTAGACATTTTGCGGCCTTGCCCATCAACGGTGAAACCGTGAGTCAGAACTTGTCGATAAGGCGCTTTACCTTTCATCGCTGTTGATAACATCAATGAAGACATGAACCAACCGCGGTGCTGGTCAGAACCTTCTAAATACATATCTGCTGCATTACCGTGGAATTCAGGACGTACATCAACAACCGCAAAATGTGTTGAGCCTGAGTCAAACCACACATCAAGCGTATCGGGGACTTTACGGTAAATTTCTGCTTCATCACCCAGTAATTCCGCAGGGTCCAGATCCCACCATGCTTGAATACCGTCAATTTCAACACGCTTAGCCACTTCTTCCATCAACTCTAAAGTACGAGGGTGAAGCTCTTCGGTGTCTTTGTGAACGAACAAAGACATTGGTGTGCCCCATGTACGTTGACGGGAAATGCACCAGTCAGGGCGATTTTCAACCATCGATTCAATACGTGCGCGACCCCAACCAGGTATCCACTGAACTATATCGATCTCTTTCAAAGATTGTTCACGTAAACCGTTTTTATCCATGCCGATAAACCATTGTGGTGTCGCACGGAAAATAACTGGAGTTTTATGACGCCAGCAACATGGATAGCTATGTTGGATCGCTTGCTTAAACAACAATGCGCCTTTTTCGTTCAATAATTCAACGATAAGGTCATTAGCTTTAAAAATAAATACGCCATCTAATGTTGGGTAAGTATTAGGTAAAAAACAGCCGTCTGGTCCCACAGGGTTTGCTGTTTCCAAACCATACTGCTGACCAACCACGTAGTCTTCAGGACCGTGGCCTGGAGCCGTATGTACCGCACCTGTACCTGCATCTAATGTAACGTGATCACCTAAGATAGCAGGGACATCAAAGCCCATAAATGGATGTTGGAAACGTAAAAGTTCAAGTGCAGAACCTTCACATTCCCCTAAAACCGCCCACGCCTCAACCCCTATCGTTTTCATCACCTCTTCGACAAGGTCAGCAGCTAAAATGAGTAATTCGCCATTTGCTTCGATTAAATTATATTTAAACTCAGGATTTAACGAAATCGCGCGGTTCGCTGGCAGTGTCCAAGGTGTCGTTGTCCAAATAACCAATGACGGTGTTTTATCGCTTACCACGCCAAATTTTTCACACACAGCTTTGCTATCTACTGCCGGAAAACGAACGTAAATAGAAGGCGATGTTTTATCATAGTATTCAACTTCAGCTTCAGCCAGTGAAGAACCACAGGCCGTACACCAGTGAACAGGCTTAGCCCCTTTCACCAAATGACCATTGGCGATAGTTTTCGCTAGTGCTCTAATAATGTGTGCTTCAGTTTTGAAATCCATGGTTAAGTAAGGTTTATCCCACTCACCTAAAACCCCCAGACGCATAAAGTCTGCTTTTTGCCCTTCAATCTGCTCTTTGGCATATTGGCGGCATTGTGCACGAAATTCAGCGGCGGAAACTTTTTCACCTGGTTTACCTACGATTTGCTCAACTTTATGTTCAATAGGTAATCCATGGCAATCCCAGCCTGGGATGTAAGGTGAATCATACCCCGACAACCCTTTGGACTTAATAATAATATCTTTGAGAATTTTGTTAACTGAGTGACCAATATGAATACTGCCGTTAGCATACGGAGGGCCATCGTGCAGAATAAATGTCTTCTTGCCCGATTTTGCTTTACGGATTGCCTGATACAAACCTTCTTTGTACCAGCGCTCTAACATCTGTGGTTCGCGTTTAGCGAGGTCGCCACGCATTGGGAACCCTGTTTCTGGTAGATTCAGGGTATTTTTATAGTCACTCATCGATTCTCAGTTCCAATTTTCCGCTAAATTATCTGATTCCTATTGCGCAGAGGTATTCTCTTGCTGCAATTACATCATTAGCAATTTGCTCCTTAAGCGCTTCCAACGAAGCAAACCGCTGCTCATCACGTAATTTCTTACGCAACACTACATCAATATGACGCCCATATAAATCCATAGTGGCGTCAATCAGATGAACTTCTAACTGCGTTCCTTTTCCAGATACAGTCGGCCGTGTGCCAATATTAGCCACACCAGGTAAAGGTTTATCACCTAACCCATAAACTTCTACAGCATACACACCAGTAACCGGTGTGACTAAACGTTTTAACGGTAGGTTTGCTGTCGGAAAACCTATTGTTCTGCCGAGTTGATTGCCATGTACAACCCGTCCGCTAATCCGATAAGTGTGCCCTAACAAGTTTTCTGCAAGCCCAAGATTGTTATCTTGAATTGCTTTTCTAATGGCTGTACTGCTGATACGAAGCCCTGAATCACAAAAGCTTTCTGTATCTGCAACTTCAAAACCGTATTCTTCACCCGCTTGTTGTAAAAACGCAAAGTCACCCATGCGATTTTTTCCAAAACGAAAATCGTCCCCAATAGCGAGGTATTTCACACCAAGTTTACTGACCAGCAAGTCAGACACAAACTCAGAAGGTGTCAATGAGGCAAAGTGCTGGTTAAATTCAACACATAAGAGGTAATCAATACCACTGTCTGCAAGATATTTCACTTTATCTCGTAAACGTGTCAAACGCGCTGGCGCTTTATCACCCATAAAAAACTCTAAGGGCTGTGGTTCGAAAATCATCACAACCGAAGGCAAGCCTAATTGTGCACCTTTACGTTTTAAATTTTGAAGTAACACCTGATGTCCACGATGGACACCATCAAAATTACCAATAGTCAGCACGCAACCATGATGGCACGCCCGGATATTCTGTATACCGCGAATTAGCTCCATAACAGGCTCAATACCGAGGAAATTGCAGGATTATACCTTGTACGACGCATAAGGTTAACCTTAGTTCGCAAAAGGTTTCATTAAACCCTAATTTTTTGATCTCCACACGACTTATTACCGACTAATTTTATGCGATCCGTCGATCATAATGCTACCCAAACAAAGCTATTGGGTACGAATATCAAAAACGTTGGGATAACCAATGGATTATCAATACAACAAATTTGTTCTGAGGTCTCTAAAAATATTATATTTTTTGGGTTTTATCATCAAAGGCCATAGCTAAATATAGCTTTTGCTCAATAAACAACCAATTGCCGTGCAAATTTTATACGGGACTCTGATTGATAACTCAAAATTTTTTTTCAGTTTTAATTCTTTTCAAATATCTATCATCAATTACGCATTTTTTCACGCTAAGATCTGTATTCTTCTCATATTTGCTGATAGAATCTTGCACCATTCACAACGCATATACATCGAAGTACACGATGTTTATTTGCACAAATCCATTGACAAATGAAGGGCGAAAGGGCATATTCCTCGACCTTTGAATTGTCCTCAATAGAATACATTTGGGAGTTGGACCTTGGCTAATATCAAATCAGCTAAGAAACGTGCCGTTCAGTCAGAGAAACGTCGCCAGCATAACGCTAGCCGTCGCTCTATGGTACGTACTTTTATCAAGAAAGTTTACCTTGCTATCGCTGCAGGCGATAAAGAAGCTGCTCAGAAAGCATTCAATGACATGCAACCTATTGTTGATCGCCATGCAACTAAAGGCCTGATCCACAAAAATAAAGCAGCACGTCATAAAGCTAACTTAGTTGCTCAAATCAAAGCAATGTAATTTTGCTTCTTGATTAGCTAAAAAAACCGGCTTCTGCCGGTTTTTTTATGCACTAAACTTTTTCTCAACACGCTCAATAGGTACTGGAAATAAATCTGAAAAATCTTTATTACAAACTCGCTGTACAGCAGGATGCTGGATCATTCTTTCTGCAAAAATAACATAGTATTCTTCTTTTACACTATCTAGACGACCCAGTTCTACAATATCATCACCACCCAATAAGTCAGGGGTGTATTGGGACGGCGCAACAAAAATCGCATTGTAATGCATACCGAATGCTTTCATTAAGGCCGCATCATCAAACTCACCTAATACTTCAACTTGTAAATTTTTATTACGTATCCAAGTCAGTATATGCCGACCTAACAAATAACGCCTGCCCGGAATTAATAAGCGGCGCTCTTCTAAACACTCAGGAAATGGTTTCTTTGGAATTGGCTGACGACAGAAAAAACTCATGTTACATTCACCCAATTTTACAGAAAACAAACCTTCTTGCTGTGATGAGTCAACAGGACAATCGGATAAAATCATATCCAGTTTATGCTGGCTAAGTTGCTCCAACAGTAGTTCATGGGTTGACTCAAAGCAACGTAAATGGATTTGTTCATGTTCAACAACTGCGGTTTCTAATATTTTACTCACTAGTTGTTTTGATAGTGTATCAGCCACTCCTACATCAAACAGTAGATTAGACTCACGGCTATAATTAACAATATCTAGCATTTCTTGGCTAAGCATAAACATTTTATCGGCATAGCGAAAAATGAGCTGCCCAAGCTCAGAAGGTACTAACCCACGCCCTTGCCTTTTAAACAATTTTCCACCTAAGCGCTCTTCTAACGCTTTTATTTGCCCTGTAATAGTTTGCGGAGTCAGGTAAAGTGCTTCCGCAGCACCAACTACAGAGCCTTCTTTGCATACATGCCAGAAGTAGTAAAGGTGGTTAAAATTAAGATGTGAAACCCGCATATCGATTCCTTTTGTACCGCCAACAGCAATCATTTCTCACCATTGACCATACACGTTTACCTGTACTCCATTAGTGAGGAGCTTTTATTGTGAATACCGCTGCATGTTCATAACATACCACGGTATATCATAGTGTATTAGCTCGGAAATTATTACTAATAATTCACAAAATTACGTTGATAATATGAACTACGCTGACTCTTTTTGTTTCGGTAACACCACCCTTAACATAAAATAACCTAAGAGTGCGGCTAATGTAGAACCAATTAAAATACCTAGACGAGAATAGGTACTATACGCCTCATCAAGGCCATCAAATGCGAGCCCAGTAATAAAAATAGACATAGTAAAACCGATCCCACAGAGTACAGAAACTGCGAAGACTTGTTTTAAGTTAATCGACTCAGGTAGTTTTGCAAACCCAAGTTTTACCGAAACCCAACTAAACAGAAAAATCCCGATTGGCTTACCAAATATCAACCCTGCCGCTACCCCTAGAGGTAATGGGGTTAATAAGCCATCAAAGGTTACCCCTTGTAACTGTACCCCTGAATTTGCAAATGCAAAGATAGGTAGGATCAAATAAACAACCCACGGATGCAATACATGCTCTAACTCTTCAGAAGGCTTTGTTTGATTTGTTCCACGTAATGGAATCAAAAAACCAACAATGACCCCTGCTAATGTCGCATGCACACCGGATTTTAAAATGCACACCCACAGTATTAGACCGATCACCAAGTATGCGGCAGTATTTTCAACTCTACGCCAATTCATTACACATAGCACTGCAATACATAATGCAGATAACCCCAAAGCCACCAGTGACACAGAGCTTGTGTAGAAAAAAGCAATAATGACGATGACACCGAGGTCATCAATAATCGCCAATGCTAATAAAAATACCTTGAGTTCTGTCGGCACTCGCTTGCCTAATAACGCCATGACACCTAGCGCAAATGCAATGTCTGTTGCCGCAGGGATTGCCCATCCTTGTTGGGTAACACTGTCCCCCCCATTAAATAAAAGGTAAATTAATGCAGGTGCAATCATTCCCCCCAAGGCCGCAATTGCTGGAAATATGGCTTTATCCCGCCCCGAAAGAGATCCTTCTAATAATTCACGTTTTACTTCAAGGCCAACTACCAAGAAAAAAATGGCCATTAGAAAGTCGTTAATCCATAATATCAGTGGCTTATCTAAACCAAACTCCGATATTTTAATCGATACTGGAACATCTAAAAATTGCTGATAAACCCCTTGCAATGGCGAGTTAGCCATTATTAAAGCGACGATGGCAGCAATAATCAGGAGTAAGCCCCCTGCTGCTTCTAACCTTAAAAATTTACGAATAATTGCTGTCATATAATTAACCTCAATATTTTTTGAATGTTAATGTTATGCTAATAATTAACTCGTAAAAAATCGTTTATTTATCCATTAAACATCGGAATTAACGAATCATTTGAGTTAGAGATCACGTCAGATGATAAAAAAACGTTAATTTGGCTATAGACAAATTTTATAAAAATAAATAATAAATTTTGTTAAAAACAGACTTTATAAATTCAATTTTTTGTTGCATGCCAATCTACCGTTTTTAACTATCAGGTAAAAACATTCCTATTTCGTTGTTCGACACCTTTCGTAAAAATTTTAAATGTGGGAGACTTCTTGCAAAAGGTTTACTAAGCGCTTCGCAAAAAAACGTAGCTCATTTACCCATAAAATATTCGTGATTACCCTTTAACGATGACAACTTACGTATTATTTGCCGTACTTTTTGCTGCTTTTTGCCATGCAAGTTGGAATGCCTTAGTCAAATTTGGCAACGATCGCTTTTTTGGCCTTGTCATGATTTCCTTTTTTTCAGGAGTATTGGCCATTCCAGCGCTCCTTTGGTTCGGCTTACCTTCCCCTGAAGCTATCCGCTGGTTAATTCTGTCTGTATTATTTCATATTGGCTATACCTACTTCTTAAGCCAAGCTTACACTCATGGTGATTTAGGCCAGATTTATCCAATATCTCGGGGCTCAGCGCCCTTAATTACCGCCTTATTGAGCGCAATATTATTCCATGAGTTAATCCCATTATTTGGCCTCATCGGTATCTTAATGATTATCAGTGGCGTAGTTCTGATTGCTTTCGCAGGAAAAAAATTCACGTTAAATATTAAAGGAAAAGCATTATTTTTTGCTTTGTGTACCGCCTTTTTTACCGCTTGTTATACCTTATCTGATGGGCACGGTGCACGGGCCAGTGAAGACCCTATTGTTTATACGCTATGGCTATTTTTATTAAATGGGATTGTTTTAACCATTGCTGGAGTCATTAAATACCGAGGGGCTTTATTACTCGGAGTCCAACAATATTACCGTTCAGGGTTATTGGGTGGGTTAATGCAACTTATTAGCTACGGTATTGCGATATGGGCAATGAGCCAAGCACCTATTGTTGTCGTTGCAGCCATAAGGGAAACCAGTGTGTTATTTGCTATGTTCTTATCTATTGTCTTTCTAAAAGAAAAATTCAATATGATGCGAGTCATTGCCTGTACTATTATTTTGGGTGGTGTATTACTTGCCAAGCTTAGTGTATAGAAGTAAGAGGTTGGACATCCAGTCCCCCCTTACCTGTAACCATTAAAGCTCTATTTTTTGGTAGATCTCTATAGCCGCTTCACTAACATCCATCATATGAATAGCACCATGGAGCATCCCTTCTAACATAATGAAATTGACGGGTATACCCGCTTCTAACAAACGAGTTTTATATAACTCCCCATCACTGCGAACGGGATCATATTCACAGACCAAAATTGTTGCCGGAGGCACCCCCGTCAATGAGGAAGCCATCAATGGATTTGCAAGTTCATTCTTACGTTCTGATGAGTCTCCCAAATAGTTTTCCCAACAATAAGCCATGGTGTTTGCTGTTAAATCATAACCTTCACCATATTGCTGGTAAGAATCCCCTTCCATCAACGCATCCAGCGCAGGATAAAATAATAATTGATGTCGAATATGCAGATCAGGCCTTTTTCTTGCCATTAAACACGCCGCTGCTGCTAAGTTAGCGCCTGCACTATCCCCTGCAACCGAAATTTGTAGCTTAGACACCCCAAGCTGTTGAGCATTATTATAAATAAATCTTATTGCTGTGAAATAATCCCTAAGTGGAGTGGGAAACTTAAACTCGGGCGCTAAACGATAATCAACTGAAAACACAATATGTTTTGTTGACTCAGCTAATAAGCGACAGGCTCTATCCCATGCAGCTAGACTCCCTAGGCACCAACCTCCACCATGAGCAAACACTATCGCAGGACGGTTTTGTTGCCTTTCCATGCCATAAGGAACGTATGTTCGTACTTCTCGTTGTGCACCATCTTCCATCACGACAAAAAAAGCGCCTTGAAAATAGCTATCACGGTGCGCGCCTTGCTGTGCAATAATATCTTTATCAACAGCTTGCCTCAGTAACTTGAGGTCGTTAATCGGTTCATCGTTGACACGAGAAATGAGCCAATTCGTGATTTCAGGTCTTAAAGCCATTTCATTTACCTTGTTGTAAGAACTCAATAATTAGCGTGTTAAATTCTTCAGGTTTTTCTTCCATGACAAAGTGCCCACAATCCGCAACAAGGGCGCTAGATAGGTATTTTGCTACCTTTTTCATGGTTTGATACGGCGCATCTTTAGTTGCGTGCTCAGCACCTATCGCAAGTACAGGCATCGATAAAAGTTTCTGCTCACGTAAAAGATTTTGTGAAATAGTCTCAGGGATTGCACGATAGTAATTAAATCCCGCAGCTAGTCTCCCAGGAATACTGTACGCTTCAATATAGGTTTGTACGGCAACTTTATCGCGGTGCCATGACCATTTATCAAAAATATAATTTAAATAAATTGATTCACGCCCTGTAATCAATGTCTCGGGTAAGTCAGCCAGTTGGTTAAACATGAAATGCCATAAAAAAATATTTTCATCCGGTGAAACAAAAATAGAGGGTGCTGGTGCAAGTCCTGGAATAACAGCCTCTGTTACAATTAAGTATTCCACTTTGTCTGGGTAGTCCGCAGCTAAGGCATAACCCACCCACATCCCTATATCATGACCAATCACGGAGTAGTATGAATGCCCTAATTGACTCATTAAATTGGCCGCGATAGAGGCGATTCTTCCTGTATCATAACTTCCGATTAAAGGTGCGGAGTGCCCAGTACCTGGAGGGTCTATGGCTATCGCTTGATAGCCGTTTTCAGCGAGTGCCACCATCACATTACGCCACGCGTACCATGTCTGTGGCCAACCGGGTAAAAGTAGCACTGCAGGCCCTTGCCCTAAAGTCACGCAGTGTAATTTATTGCCATCCACATATTGATAATGATGTTTAAAATTAGAGTATTCCATAATATTTTCCATTTAAATGCTTATGCTATTTTGCGATGCCTAATAGGGTATCTAACTGAGATTGATTAACTGGGACGGCAGCAAAATCATCAAAAATTTTGTCAGTAACTCGAATAATATGTTGATTAATAAATTCAACACCTTCACGAGCGCCGTCGTCTTTATTTTTCAAACAGCATTCCCATTCCAATGTTGCCCACCCTTGATAACCATTTTGTGTTAACTTAGAAAAGATGCTTTTAAAGTCCACCTGACCATCGCCTGTCGAACGAAAACGTCCTGCTCTATCAGCCCAATTTTGATAACCACCATACATCCCTTGGCGACCTGTTGGATTAAACTCCGCATCCTTGACATGAAACATCCGAATGAAATCTTTATATATATCAAGGTATTCTATGTAATTGAGTTGTTGTAGTACAAAGTGACTAGGATCGAATAACATCTTGCAACGTGGGTGATTCCCTGTACGCTCATAAAACATTTCAAAACTGATACCATCGTGTAAGTCTTCACCGGGGTGAATTTCAAAGCACAGGTTCACGTTATACTCATCACAAGCATCTAATATTGGCATCCAACGGCGTGCGAGTTCATCAAAAGCAGTTTCGATTAAACCAGATGGACGTTGAGGGAAAGGAAACACATAAGGCCAAGCTAAAGCGCCTGAAAATGTCCCCATATCCGTTAAGCCTAAACGTTTTGATGCTGTTATTGAGTCTAATAATTGTTGTTTAGCCCATTCTGTTCTGCCAATAGGATCACCTCGAAGTGCTAAAGGTGCAAAGTTATCGCATAACACATCATAAGCAGGGTGAACGGCCATCAATTGACCAAAAATATGAGTCGTCAATTCACTTATGACTAATCCATATCGATCTAAAAGGGCATTGATTTCATCACAATACTCCTGACTAGTAGCCGCTTTGTTAACATCAAACAGGCGGCTATCCCATGCTGGAAGTTGGATCGCTTTGAATCCTGTATCTGCCGCCCATTGAGCAATGCTATCTAAGCTATTGAAAGGATAAGTATCATCACTAAATTGTGCTAAATGCACACTTGGGCCTTTAATTTTTTGCATGTTATTTACTCTATTGTTTGTCAGTCGACAAACAATAGAGACTTTGTATAATAAACACAACACTTTTTAGTGAAAAAATATCGTTAGCACACATTTTTAATTCAATCTTATTGATTTATTTGTAATAAAATTTTTTTCAATAAATAATGTGAATAATCAGAATCGTATAAAGGATAAACAATGGCAGGCAGACCACGGGAATTTGATCGAGATGAGGCGCTTATTAAGGCTCGTAATTTCTTCTGGCAACATGGCTATGAAGGCACATCAATGTCCGATTTAGTCAATGCGCTGGGAATTGCTTCTGCTCGAATTTATAAAGCATTTGGGTCTAAGGAAGCCTTATTCCGCGAAGCCGTGATCCATTATGAAACCCATGAGGGCAGCTTCGCGTTATCTGCTTTGCAAAAAAAAGACATACGCAACGCTATCGCAGAACTCTTAACTGAAGCTATCAATTTATATACCCGTGAGGATCATGCAATGGGCTGTATGGTCGTTTCTTCAGCAAATGCATTAAGCGAGGAAAATCATTTATTGCTTGAATGGATGACGCAGCAACGTATTGAACGCGGTAAAGGAATTGTGGCGCGTTTTAAACAGGCAAAGCAAGAAGGTCAGCTCATGGAAAATGCAAATCCAGAGTTACTTGGCCAGTATTATTCTTTAATTCTCCATGGGTTATCTGTGCAAGCACGCGATGGTGCAACAAAAGAGACCCTGTTCGATATTGTTAATTTTACCTTAAGCCACCTAGATCCTCTTATAAAAAATAATACTTAACTTATCATGTTAATATGAGGTAATAATGTCATTTTCCAAGTCTTTACTAGCGTTATCTGCCATTAGTGCATCTTTTACAAGCTTTGCTATAACGCCTGCTGACCTTATGATTGTTGATGGTACCGTGTTAACTATGGATAATAAAAAACAGGTTTTTAATCACGGTACTGTTGTCGTCAAAGGTAATAAAATCATCGCCGTTGGCGGCCCTGAAATATCAAAAGACTACCAAGCCGAAACGGTATTGAATGTTGAGGGAGACATCGTCATGCCTGGGCTGATCAATACTCATACCCATGCATCCATGACCGTTTTTCGCTCACTCGCCGATGATGTTCCCGACCGCCTGCACCGTTATATTTTCCCACTTGAAAGTAAAATGGTTAGCCGTGAAATGGTTCGTATCGGCGCAAATCTCGCCAACGTTGAAATGATCAAAGGCGGAGTGACCACCTATGTGGATATGTATTACTTTGAAGATGAAGTGGCTAAAACTGTTGATAAAATAGGGCTAAGAGCGGTGCTCGGTGAATCCGTGATTAAATTCCCTGTCGCTGATGCTAAAAATGCAAATGAAGGCATCAACTATGCTGTTAATTTTATTAATCAATACAAAGACCATCCAAGAATAACCCCTGCTTTCGCACCGCATGCACCTTATACCAATACAACAGAACATTTGCAGCAGGTTGCTAAATTATCACAAGAACTAGATGTTCCTGTGATGATCCACCTCGCCGAAACCGATCGTGAGCAAGAAGAAATAGCTAAACGCACCGGTGGGAAGAGCCCTGTACAATATATGGCTGATATAGGGGCTCTGAATAATAAAGTTATCGCAGCCCATGCCATTATGGTCGATGAGAAAGATATGGATTTGCTAAAGCAGTATGATGTCGGTGTCGCACATAATATCAGTGCGAATACTAAGTCAGCTAAGGGGGTTGCTCCTGTCACTGCCATGCTTGAAAAAGGGATTCGTGTTGGGTTAGGGACTGATGGGCCGATGTCGAGCAATACCCTAACAACGTTAAATGAGCTGAATTTAGTCGGTAAAATTCACAAACTTGAAAATAAAGACCGTTCTGCAATGCCACCAATTACCGTTGTTGAGATGGCAACAATGGGCTCTGCTCGCGCATTGCATATGGAAGATAAATTAGGTTCCCTCGAAGTCGGAAAATTAGCTGACATTATTGTTATTGATACTAAATCACCAAACATGGTTCCTATGTATAGTCCCTACGCAGCGTTAGTCTATGGCGCGAACGGAGCCAATGTTCGCCATACTCTTGTTGATGGTAAACTGTTGATGCAAGACCGTCAGCTACTAACCGCAGATGAGGGCGCCATTATTAAAGAAGCTCAAGATTTTGCCAATAAAGTACGTGAGACTGTGATTGCCAGCGGTGAAGTGGTTAAATAAAACAAAAAATGGCTGACTCCGCAATCTGCTAAGTCAGCCACTCTAATTTTACCAATTACTAACTAATTATTTATTAGTTAAATCATCAAAAAATTTCTTCACACCATCTAAAAAGCTTTTAGAGCGCGGGCTATTTTTCTCACCCCCCTTGCCCCCTAATGACTCACCAAACTCTTTGAGTAACTCTTTTTGTTTCTCATTAAGTTTGACAGGTGTTTCGACGACGATATGGCACATCAAATCACCTTGCAGACCACCGCGTACAGATTTTACGCCTTTTCCTTTCATACGGAAAATTTTACCGGTTTGAGTTTCTGCTGGAATTTTCAGTTTTACACGACCATCTAGGGTTGGGACTTCAATTTCGCCACCGAGAGCAGCATCCGCAAAATTAATTGGAACTTCACAATGCAGATTATTGCCATCACGTTCAAAAATATTGTGAGGTAATACATGAACCTGAACGAATAAATCCCCTGCTGGAGCTCCGTTATCTCCGGCCTCACCTTCACCTGATAAACGAACGCGATCCCCTGTATCAACACCCGCTGGGATTTTAACCGACAATGTTTTATATCTTTCAACACGGCCATGACCATGACATTTATTGCATGGATCTTTAATCACTTTCCCGCGACCATGACAGGTTGGACAAGGCTGCTGAACAGAGAAAAAGCCTTGGCGCATATGTACTTGGCCCATACCATGACAAGTAGAACATGTGTCTGCACTGGTTCCTGGCTTAGCACCATTCCCATGACACACATCACAAGTTTCAAGTGTTGGGATACGAATTTCTTTGGTCACTCCACGGACAGCCTCTTCAAGAGTCAGTTCCATGTTGTATTGCAGATCAGAACCGCGGCTTGGGCGCTGCTGTCTGCGGCCGCCTCCAAAAATATCACCGAAGACGTCACCAAAGATATCGCTAAAGTCTGCACCACCGCCGAAGCCACCACCCCCCATGCCACCTTGTTCAAAAGCGGCATGACCGTATTGATCATAAGCTGCACGTTTTTGGTCGTCAGATAGGACTTCGTATGCTTCTTTAATTTCTTTAAATTTAGCTTCTGATTCGTCTTTGCTTCCCTGATTACGGTCAGGATGGTACTTCATTGCTAAACGCTTATAAGCACGTTTAATGTCTTTGTCAGATGCGTTTTTTTCGAGGCCTAATACCTCGTAAAAATCTCTTTTCGCCATTCATTTTACCCTTAACATACGGAACGGGCGTAGAGTTTCCTCAACGCCCGTATCCGGTATCAGTAACTATTAATAAGCATATTCGCTACAGCTACTGTGCCCGCTAAGGGCATTATTTTTTGTCTTTATCGTTAACTTCTTCAAATTCAGCGTCAACAACATCATCATCTTTCTTCGCTTCTGCATCCGGCGCTGCGCCACCCGCTTGAGCTTGTTGCTGTGCAATTTCCAGCAGTTTCGCTGATGCAGTGACTAAGGCTTGGATTTTCGCTTCGATATCCGCTTTATCTTCACCTTTAGCTGCAACCTCTAACTCAGAAGTAGCTTTTTCGATATTCGTTTTATCTTCTGCTGGTAATTTATCGCCAGCTTCTTCAATTTGTTTACGAGTACCGTGAATCAATTGGTCTGCTTGGTTACGAATTTGAACCAATTCTTCAAATTTACGGTCGGCTTCTGCGTTCGCTTCTGCGTCACGTACCATTTTTTCGATTTCCTCGTCATTCAGACCAGAAGACGCTTTAATGGTGATATTTTGCTCACGACCACTATTTTTATCTTTTGCAGATACATGCAAGATACCATCCGCATCGATGTCAAAAGTCACTTCGATTTGCGGCATACCACGTGGTGCAGCTTGGATACCATCTAAGTTAAACTGACCCAGTGATTTGTTGTCACTCGCACGTTTACGTTCACCTTGCAGTACATGAATGGTGACTGCTGCTTGGTTATCTTCCGCTGTTGAGAACACTTGGCTATGTTTAGTTGGGATAGTGGTATTCTTCGAAATTAACGAAGTCATCACGCCACCCATAGTTTCGATACCTAAAGACAATGGTGTTACGTCAAGTAACAGAACGTCTTTAACATCACCTGCTAAAACACCACCTTGTACTGCCGCACCCATTGCCACTGCTTCATCTGGGTTAACGTCTTTACGCGGTTCTTTGCCAAAGAAATCAGCAACGACTTTTTGTACCATTGGCATACGTGTTTGACCACCAACCAAAATAACATCGTTGATTTCACTAACACTTAAGCCTGCGTCTTGCAGAGCCACTTTTACTGGCTCCATTGAACGTTTAACTAAATCTTCAACCAGTGACTCTAATTTTGCACGAGTCACTTTGATATTCATGTGTTTAGGACCTGTTGCATCCGCAGTAATGTACGGCAAATTAACATCTGTTTGTTGTGCAGAAGAAAGCTCAATTTTTGCTTTTTCCGCAGACTCTTTCAGACGTTGCATTGCTAACGGATCGTTACGCAGGTCAACACCTTGTTCTTTCTTAAACTCTTCAACTAAGTAGTTGATTAAACGTGTATCGAAGTCTTCACCACCTAAGTGAGTATCACCGTTAGTCGCCAGAACTTCATAAGTTTTTTCACCATCAACTTCATCGATTTCGATGATTGATAAGTCGAATGTACCACCACCTAAGTCATAAACTGCGATAGTACGGTTTCCAACTTCTCTATCTAAGCCATATGCTAATGCAGCTGCCGTTGGTTCGTTAATGATACGTTTTACTTCTAAACCAGCGATACGGCCTGCATCTTTAGTTGCTTGGCGTTGTGCGTCATTAAAGTAAGCAGGAACAGTGATAACAGCTTCAGTAACTGGTTCACCTAAGTAGTCTTCCGCTGTTTTTTTCATTTTTTTCAGAACTTCAGCAGACACTTGTGGTGGAGCCATTTTTTGGCCTTTCACATCTAACCAAGCATCGCCATTATCAGCCGCGATAATTTTGTACGGCATAATAGAAACGTCACGCTGAACTTCTTCGTCTTGGAAACGACGACCGATCAAACGTTTGATCGCAAATAATGTATTTTCTGGGTTAGTCACTGCCTGACGTTTTGCCGGCTGACCAACTAAAATTTCACCATCTTGAGTGTACGCAATGATGGAAGGAGTAGTTCTGTCACCTTCGCTGTTCTCAAGAACACGCGCGGTAGTACCATCCATAATTGCAACGCATGAGTTAGTTGTACCCAAGTCGATACCAATAATTTTACCCATCTAAAACGCCTCCAAAGGAATTCTTTTCACTATGATTTCGATATCAATCTATATGTGGCTCAATATTTCATTTTCAAGGGAGTTTTCACTCTGAGCGCAAAATTATTTTTTAAAACTCAATAATTCTGATCGATATCCGTTGATGTCTTAAAGATGGGGTCACAAATTCATTCATCAAGGGGGAGAATTAAAAAAATTTTGCATTTATTGCAAAAAAAGCAGTCTTGTGATCAAGGTTTGAACAATAAAAGCTGCGTATGATGCACCGCCAATGCTGATTTCACAGCATTTTTACCTTTATATTTACTTGAATTTCACATATTTTACCAGAGGTTATATGCTGTCAAGCTCTCTTGCAAATCCAGGCCCACTTGGTTTACTCGGCTTTGGTATGACAACCATCCTGCTGAATATCCATAATGCAGGTTTTTTCCCACTTTCATCCGTTATTTTAAGTATGGGTATTTTTTACGGTGGGCTTGCTCAATTTATTGCTGGATTGATTGAATATAAAAAAGGCAATACTTTTGGTGCAACTGCATTCACCTCTTACGGCATGTTTTGGATTTCATTAGTTAGCTTATTATTTTTACCAACGTTGGGATTAGCCGAAGCCACTTCCCCTGAATTTTTAGGTGTTTTTCTTGCTATTTGGGGTGTCTTTACCTTCTTCATGTTCTTAGGAACATTCAAAGCAAACGTAGTGCTGCAATTTGTTTTCGGCAGTTTAACCATACTGTTTGCATTATTAGCTATCGGCAATATCGCGGGCAATGCTGCCTTATTAAAATTTGCAGGATTTGAAGGGATCATCTGTGGTGCGAGCGCATTTTACTTGGCCGTTGCCGAGGTGCTCAATGAACAATATGGCAGAACAATTTTGCCTATTGGACAACGCAGGTAATTCTATTTAATCAGGTGAGCGAATACTCACCTGATTACACTGAGGCTTATTTAGAACGAAGGGCTGACTTAGGTCTAAAAGCCTTTACAACCGCAGGGTCAGTTTCGACATAAGGGCCATCCAATAATTGGATGCAATAAGGTACACTGGCGAAAATTCCAGAAACCAATACATTCCCTTCTTTATCTTTTAAACCTTCTAACGTCTCAGCTATCGCTTTTGGCTGCCCCGGTAAGTTCAAAATTAACGCTTGATTACGGATCACGCCTACCTGACGCGACAAAATTGCTGTTGGTACAAACTTTAAGCTAATCTGACGCATTTGCTCGCCAAACCCGGGCATTTCACGGTCTGCAATGGCAAGAGTTGCGTCTGGCGTCACATCACGACGAGCAGGCCCTGTTCCGCCCGTAGTTAAAACTAACTGGCAAGCAAACTCATCCACCAGCTCACATAATGTTTGCTCAATCATGATTTGCTCATCGGGAATAAGGCGAGTTTCAATACGAAAAGGGGTCGTCAGGGTTTTTGCTAACCACTCTTCTAACGCTGGAATACCTTTGTCTTCATAAATACCGCTCGAAGCACGATCAGAAACTGAAACCAGACCTATGCGCAATTCATTCATACAAACCTCAAGAAAATTATTCAATCCAAAACTGTTTATTGAAAAATAAACAGTTGGAATATCATATCATGATGAAAGATTGCATACAGCGCCCTCAATTTTATATCTTGAAATTGAGAACTAATTCAATAAAAAATATCCACAAAAAACCCAGCTAACGGGTCACCTCAATTAGCTGGGCTGAAATGGAAAAAGAATGAATTACAGTAAATCTGCAATCATTTTTTCCAGTTTTTCTTGGTCTACCGCAAACTTACGGATACCATCAGACAGTTTATCAACCGCCATTGGGTCTTGGTTATGCTGCCAATAGAACTCAGCTTCCGTCAGTTTAGCACCTGGTTCTTGAGTTTTACCTGAATCAGTTAGTTTGCGAACTAATTCGCCTTGCGACTCAGACAGCTCTTTCAGTAAGCCCGGAGAAATCGTCAGACGGTCACAGCCCGCTAACTCGATAATTTCACCGACGTTACGGAAACTTGCACCCATTACAACCGTTTTATAACCGTGAGCTTTATAGTAGTTATAAATTTCAGTCACAGAAATCACGCCTGGATCTTCTTGTGGTGCAAATTCTTTTTTATCAGTATTTGCTTTGTACCAATCAAGGATACGACCTACGAATGGAGAGATCAGGTAAACACCCGCTTCCGCACAAGCTCGTGCCTGAGCAAAAGAGAATAATAAGGTTAAGTTACAGTTGATGCCTTCTTTTTCCAGTTTCTCTGCAGCACGAATACCCTGCCAAGTTGAAGCCAGTTTAATCAAAATACGATCGTTGCTAATACCCGCGTCGTTGTACATTTTGATTAAATGACGAGCTTTAGCAATACAAGCTTCTTCGTCATAAGAAAGGCGTGCGTCAACTTCAGTAGAAATACGACCTGGAACTAATTTCAGAATTTCCAGACCGATATTAACAGCCAGTTTGTCACAAGCATCAATAATTTGTTGCTCACGATTGCTGCTTTGCTTACGCGCCCACTCTACCGCTTCATCAATTAATTTACGGTACTCAGGAATTTGTGCAGCATTTAAGATCAGCGACGGGTTAGTGGTCGCATCTTGTGGTTTGTAAAGCTTCATCGCTTCAATGTCGCCAGTATCAGCAACAACAGTTGTCAGACTACGTAAGGAGGTTAGTTTATCGGTCATTTCTTTAATCTCGTTGTTATACCCGTCATATTCCAAGTTGTAGGGTAGTTAGCTGCAACTTGAACTACTTTGCGTATTATAAAGGAATTGTGGCTATCGCCGCACCGTACACAGATAATATCATGCATCCACATTGCTGCAAGCAAGGAAATCCAGTCTAAAGCAACTATTTGATTGGCAATCGGTTTCGCATGCTGATACAGAACTGAATCCTTTTAGCTATACGCATATTCACAAGAGAGTAACAAAAAACAATATTGGTTTGGCTTATTATATCAATTCGCCATTTAGGATGAATCTTTGCTAAAGTAGCAGTTATCATTGTTTAAAAAGGGTCAAGTCATGCTGATTACTATTTCACCTGCAAAAACATTAGACTACGAAAGCCCGCTGGCAACACAGCAGTTCACCCAACCAGAGTTATTAGGGGAATCGCAAAAATTGATGAATGTGTGCCGTAAGTTAACACCTGCAGATATCGCAAGTTTAATGAAAATTAGTGATAAATTAGCGGGGCTCAATGCCGCTCGTTTCGCAGAATGGCATGCTGATTTTACACCAAGCAATGCAAGGCAAGCTATTTTAGCATTTAAGGGGGATGTTTATACGGGTATGCAAGCCGAGACTTTCTCCCAAGCTGATTTTGAATTTGCCCAGTCTCACTTACGAATTTTATCTGGCCTGTATGGTATTTTAAGGCCTTTGGACTTGATGCAGCCTTATCGTTTAGAGATGGGTATTCGTTTAAAAAATACTCGAGGAAAAGATTTATATGAGTTTTGGGGCGATATTATTACCAAGCAACTCAACCAAGCACTTGCCGAGCAAAAAGATCAAGTCTTAGTCAACCTCGCCTCCGATGAATATTTCAAATCAGTGAATACAAAAAAACTGGAGGGTGAGATTATTAAGCCAGTTTTTCTTGATGAAAAAAACGGCAAATATAAAGTCATCAGCTTTTATGCAAAAAAAGCACGCGGCTTAATGAGCCGATTTATTATCCAAAATAAATTGACAAAAACAGATCAACTTTCTGATTTCAATTTAGAAGGCTATCAATTCGACGAAAGCCAATCTAAAGGCAATGAACTTGTCTTTACTCGCCCTCAGCAAATTTAATCCCATGAAAATGGAGTTTGCATTAGGTAAATTCCATTTTTACAAGCCTCATGTTTCATGCACCGTCATAGCTTGCCGACGAAACAGCGATTATAAAAATAAATTAGCATTGATTCCTCAGTCAGCTTTTTAGGTTTATGGCAGAATTAGTTTGGATGTTGCCCACTCATTTTGGAGGTAATGTATGCCCTATATTGCATCATCAAAGCGCTATACTGAAATGGAATACCGGTTATGTGGTCGTAGTGGGTTACGTTTACCACTGATTTCATTAGGGTTATGGCATAATTTTGGTGATAACAAATCTTTCGATAATTGCCAAGCCATGCTTCGTCATGCTTTTGATCTTGGGATTACTCATTTTGATCTCGCCAATAATTATGGGCCTCCTCCTGGATCTGCCGAAGTTAAATTTGGCCAAGTCATGCAACGCGATTTCCTCCCATATCGTGATGAAATGCTCATTTCATCTAAAGCGGGCTTTACCATGTGGGATGGCCCCTATGGTGACTGGGGCAGTAAAAAATATTTAGTTGCCAGCCTCAATCAAAGCTTAAAGCGTATGGGACTTGATTATGTCGATATTTTTTATCATCACAGACCAGACCCCAACACACCTTTAGAAGAAACAATGGGGGCTCTTGATCTCATCGTTCGCCAAGGGAAGGCTTTGTACGTGGGAATATCTAACTACCCAGCAGATTTAGCAAAAGAGGCAATCACTATACTCAATGAGTTAGGAACTCCTTGCCTTATTCATCAACCAAAATATTCCATGCTGGAGCGTACACCAGAACAAGGACTTCTTGATTTACTTGAAGAAGAAGGTGTTGGTTCTATTGCATATTCGCCACTCGCAGGTGGTATCTTAACGGATCGTTATTTGAATGGTATTCCCGCTGATTCACGAGCGGCAGGTAATCCTTCTCTTCCACCTGAAAAGCTCACTTCAAGCGTTCTTTCTAAAGTTAAAAAACTCAACGAAATTGCAGCAAAAAGAGGGCAAAAGCTCAACCAAATGGCTCTCGCGTGGCTACTACGCCATGATAGGATTACATCAGTATTAATTGGTGCAAGTCGTATCAGCCAAATTGATGATGCAATGGGAATCTTAACAAACCGTAATTTTACCCAAGAAGAGCTGAAAAGTATCGAGTTGATCTTAGAAGACGCTATGTAAAAAGCCCTAAGACAAGTTGCAGAAAATATCTGCAACTTGAGCATCATCTTATAAATTAACGATATTGACCTTCTGCTTTGAATTGCACAACAGAATAAGGCTGTGTTCTTCCATCAAGTTGTTCCATCCCTAAACTGCCAATCGGCATTCCAGGAACAGAGATACCAACCACATCAGTAGATAATTCATCAATCGTATCAAGACTACTGACTGGAACATGTCCTACAATGACTTTATTTTTATAGGTTGCAATATGACAACTACGCAGATGGTGAGGGACTTTTAATTTGTTATTTAACTGACTTAACTCATCGTAGCTGATCTCATTAACCACCACATCATAACCTGCTTTATGAACCCCTTCTCCCCATAATTGGCAGCAACCACAGCTTGCATCTTTATAGAGATGTACACTTTCCCCTTGAGAAAATGCAGAGAATGACAATAACAGCATTCCACTTAAAATTAACTCTTTCATTCTAATTTACCTTATAAATAGTCACGATTAATTATTTGAAAGCTACTTTTTATTACGTGTTTGGCAGATTAACTTATACGCGGCAGGGATTATAAATAATGATAGTACTGGCGCAGTTATCATTCCTCCAATCATAGGAGCTGCAATTCGACTCATAACTTCAGAACCTACCCCTGTTCCTAATAAAATAGGTAATAATCCAGCTAAAATAACAGCCACAGTCATTGCCTTTGGCCTAACTCTAAGAACAGCGCCTTCATATAACGCACTATCTAATTCTTGTGATGATAACGTCTTAATTCCCTGCACTTTTTCTTTATCTTCTATGGCATGCCTTAAATAAATCAGCATCACAACACCAAATTCAGCAGCAACCCCCGCTAGTGCAATAAACCCTGTTCCTGTCGCCACCGATAAATTAAAATTCATCCAATACAGAAACCAAATACCTCCCACTAATGCAAAAGGTAAGCTGAGTAAAATCAAGAGTGCTTCGCTAAATCGCCTAAAAGCTAAATAAAGCAATACAAAAATAATCATTATCGTTGCAGGTACCATTAACATTAATTTTTGATTAGCTCTTTCTAACAATTCAAACTGCCCTGTGAAGGAATAGCTCACCCCCGGTTTCATTTGAACTTTAGTCCTAATTTCACTATCAATATCATTAATGACAGAAACCATATCTCGGTCACGCGCATCAATATAAATCCAGCTTGTTGGTCGTGCATTTTCAGTTTTCAGCATTGGAGGCCCCATAACTATCATCACCTCAGCGACATCACTAAGAACGATTTGCTGTTTACTTGGGGTCAAAATTGGCAATAATTTCAATGCAGATACGCTATTTCGATAATCTTGTGGGTATCTTAAACTAATAGGATAACGTTCGATGCCTTCCACCGTTTCACCGATCATTTCTCCTCCTGTCGCCATAGAAATGAAAACTTGCACGTCGTTGATGCTCATTCCATAGCGAGCAGCTTTTTCCCTATCAATCTTAACATCGACATACCGCCCTCCGACCAATCGTTCTGCCAATACGGAAACAACCCCAGGAACCGATTTAGTCACTTTTTCAATTTGTTGTGCTAATTCATCAATTTCCTCTAAATCTTTTCCTGAGACTTTAATGCCTATTGGGCTTTTTACCCCCGTAGAAAGCATATCAATACGATTACGAATTGGAGGAACCCATAAGTTAGCAACGCCGGGTAATCTAACCGTTTCATCCAACTCATCGATGATTTTTTCTAATGTCATCCCTTCTCGCCACTGCGATTGTGGTTTTAAACGAATCGTGGTTTCGAGCATTTCCATTGGTGCTGAGTCAGTTGCAGTTTCTGCTTTCCCTACTTTGCCAAAAACAGTATCAACTTCAGGAATAGTTTTAATTAACTTATCTGTATTTTGGAGTAAGAATGCGGCCTGAGCAGGAGATACTCCCGGTAATGTGGAGGGCATATACAATAAGTCTCCTTCATTAATTGACGGAAGGAATTCGCCTCCTAAATGTTTTAGTGGCCATATCACTGTAAATAGTGACAACAACGCAATTAATAATGTCGTTTTCGGCCATGCTAAAACTTTCAGTAACAGGGGGCTATATAGGGAAATTAGCCAACGATTCAGCGGATTTTTATTTTCATTTGGAATATTTCCGCGTATCCAATATCCCATTAAAATCGGGATCACGACTAAAGCTAAAGCAGCAGCGCCTGCCATCGCATAGGTTTTAGTAAATGCCAACGGACCAAATAAACGCCCCTCTTGCCCTTCCAACGTAAAAATGGGAATAAAAGAAAGCGTGATAATTAATAAACTAATAAATAATGCAGGGCCCACTTCTACGGCAGAATCCGTTATCAGTTTCCAGCGCTGCGCATTATCTAGCATTTTTCCTTCATTTTGATGTTGCCATTTTTCTAATTTTTTATGGGCGTTTTCTATCATCACAATCGCAGCATCAACCATAGCCCCAATCGCAATCGCAATCCCGCCCAAGGACATAATGTTTGCATTAATTCCTTGGTAACGCATCACAATAAAGGCAATAAACAATCCAAGAGGCAAAGAAATAATCGCCACCAGCGCTGAACGGAAATGCCATAAAAAGACGGCACAAACAAGAGCGACGACAATAAATTCCTCTAACAACTTGTAACTTAAATTATCAATCGCGTTGTCAATTAATATGCTTCTATCGTAGGTGGTAACTATTTCAATACCTTCAGGTAAACTACTTTTTAGATCCTCAAGCTTTTGTTTGACATCGTGGATCACATTACGTGCATTTTCACCCGAACGCAGTAAAATGATCCCACCAACCACTTCACCTTCACCATTAAGTTCAGCTACTCCACGACGCATTTCAGATCCTTCTTGAATGCGAGCAACATCCCGTAAATAAATAGGTATACCACTTTCAGATGTCTTCAAGTAAGTTTTATTAAAATCATCTATCGATTGAAGATAACCACTAGCACGAACCATGAATTCCGCTTCAGCAATTTCAATTGAAGAACCGCCCGCCTCTTGATTCCCCATTTCGACGGCTTGCTTTATTTCAGGTAATGTAATTGAGAATTGGGCCAGTTTAAGGGGATCGACCACTATCTGATACGATTTAACAATCCCACCAACCGTTGCTACTTCCGAAACATTTGGCAGCGCTTTTAACTCATATTTTAAAAACCAATCTTGTAATGAGCGCAGCTCTGCTAAATTATGCTTCCCTGTTTTATCAATAAGTGCATATTCAAAAATCCAACCCACCCCTGTTGCATCAGGGCCTATCGATGCTACCGCACCTTTAGGTAATTTAGTTTGCACTTGATTTAAATATTCTAAAACACGCGATCGAGCCCAATAGAGATCCGTATTATCTTCAAAAATAACATATACATATGAATCACCAAAGGCAGAAAATCCCCTTACTGTTTTTGCCCCTGGTACCGATAACATTGTCGTTGTTATCGGGTAAGTCACTTGGTTTTCAACAAGCTGAGGAGCTTGTCCGGGGTATGTTGTTTTGATAATCACCTGTACATCTGACAAATCAGGTAAGGCATCAACTGGCGTGCTACGTATGCTCCATATCCCCGCAATAACAAGAAAAGCCACCCCCATGAGCACCAAAAACCGATTCGCAACTGAGCGTCTTATAATCCATTCCAACATTATCTACTCCTTAGATGTATGTGATGAATGATTAGAAGATACAGCCTGTTTTATTGGTTCTTCCATTTTGGCTAATGCACCTGAAATATTCGCTTCCGAATCAATGAGGAAGATCCCTTGAGTCACAATGCGCTCTCCAACTTGTAACCCATCAGATATGGCAGTCATTTGCTGAGATTCTTTAATTACTCGTACTTTTTTCGGGATAAATTCACCATTTTCTCCCACAGCAATAACATGCTGTGTTCTTCCAGAATCCACTATTGCTTGAGAAGGGATTAACATGCTTTCTTGCTCTTGGGCAACAAAATTTAGATATGCGGTCATACCCGGCTTTAATAAATTGCGGCTATCAGCTATTTCTGCACGAATATTAATTGTGCGACTTGATTTATCAGCGCTAGGTAATATGAGCCAGTTGCTAACCGTAAATTTTTCAGTTGGATAGGCTGGAATAGAAAGTGATAATTGTGTCTGCTTCATCAATAGCTCAGCCACTGATTGAGATATTGATGCATTCACCCATAATGGGCTAGTCCCTTGAATTTGAGCAATAGCCACATCCTTGGATATATTCATCCCTAAGCGCAGATTTAATGCAGTAATTACCCCAGAAATAGGGGCTTGAATAGTAAAACGTGTTTGTACTTTTCCAGTTTTAATAAATTGGGAAAGCGCACCGTCCGGCATACCATTTAACCGTAAACGTTCAAGTACACTATTAAGATCTTTTTGGCTTGCATTCATTTGCTTTAATGCAAGATATTCGCTCTGCGCCTCAACCCATGCAGGGATCGTCAAGTCTGCAATTGGTGCACCTTCTTGGATCTGCTCACCAATAGAAAATGGGTACACTTTTTCAACAAATCCACTTTCTCGAGCTTGTACAATGGCAAACTGGTGGTCATTAAATGCAATTTCAGCCGGAAATGTTAGGTCATAGCTTAGTTTTCCCCATTCCACCGCAACTGTTTTTAACCCTAAATTTTGGGTTTGCGTTGGGTTGATAGTCACCCCTTTACTATTCGCTGAGGTATGATTTTCATCCGCATATTTAGGAACGAGATCCATATCCATAAAAGGTGATGGGCCGGGTTGTTCAAATTTAGTATTTGGATACATAGGATCATACCAATACAACACCGTACGCTCTTTTTTTTCCAATAATTCACTATTATTTTCTGCAACAGAGAAATAACGATAAAGTAAGATTGAAATCACACTCGATAAAATAATGACTACCAGCAATTTAGTGAGGTTAACTAATGACATAACATCTCTCTACCTATTTAGTTTATCTTTTCAATGGATGTCAATATTGAAAGGTTACCTTGTTGTACAAAGGAAAAGGCTAACTCATCATTTTCTTGTAGGCCTTTAATCATATTTTCGTCTTGGTAGCTAAAACGCATTGTCATCGGTGGCCAGCCAATACTTTCTATTGCTTTATGATTTATCGTTAATTTCTTATTATCTTTATCTATAGAAATTAACTTTCCTTCCGTACTAATTGTTGACTCAGCTACATTTTCTGGGTGGATAGAATGGTTATGTTCTGCAGCATTTACGTATCCTACAGCTGTAAATATTGCAATTGATAAAGCAAAAGTAACGCTATTTAATTTTCTCATGTTTATCCTCATTATTTTATTAAACCGCCACCTAATGCAGAGAATAAATTAATTTCATTCTTCTGCTGTTCTATTTTCAACATTAATAAATTTTGTTGTTCAGTGAATAAACTTCTTTGGGCTTCAAGTACATCAAGATAACTCAAGCTGCCATATTGGTAACTTGTCTGTTTTTGATTTAATATGTTTATTAAAGTCTGAACGTATTGCTCTTGAGCGATACCTTGTTTTTCTAAACTGAATTTTATCACCAGCGCATCTTTCACTTCACGAAAAGCGACTTGAATACTTTTTTCATAATTAACAATTGCTTTATTTTTTCGTATTTCCGCTAGCTCTAAATTTCGGCTATTTGCCCCCCCTGTAAAAATAGGTAAGGTAATTTTCGGAATGAAATTCCAAATACCATTTGAGGAATCAAATAACCCAGATAAAGAGTCATTACTATTAGCAACACTGGTATTAAATGAAATAGAAGGGAAAAATGCGGCCCTTGCTACACCAATATTGGCATTTTCAGAAATAATATTTTGTTCTGCGGCCATAATATCAGGGCGTTTTAATAATATTTCAGACGAAAGCATTAAAGGCGTGGCAATGAATGAGTCGTTAAAATCAGCATTATCAGAAAGTACTATTTCATGGCTATAGTCATTAGTTAAAAAGCTCACTAAGTTTTTATTTCTTGCAATGTCACTACGGATCTTTTCAATATTGATATCTATGGATTGAATTTGCCCTTTCGCCTGTTCTAAATCTGATAAGGAGGCTTTACCAGCAGCAACTTTTTGTATCACAATAGATTGGCTATTGAGGTAACTGTCCCTCGTCTGCTGTGCAATTAATAACAACTTTTGGTTGTATACAATATCCAAATAGGCTTGAGCCACCGTTTTAATAGTAATAATTTGAGTTGCCCGATTCATTTCTTGTGAAGCAATAAACTTCGCTTTGTCAACTTCAGTTAAATTTTGAATACGTCCCCAAAAATCTAGTTCATAACTAATATCTACACTTGTATTATATTTTTTATCAAATGAAGCACCTTGATTTAATCCTTGACTATAATTTCCACTCGCTGAAGATGAAACTTGTGGATATTTTTCAGCACCAGCTAAGCCAAATTTTACACGTGCTTCTTCCACATCCAAGGCTGTTAAATAAAGATCTTTGTTTTTTTCCAGTGCCATCTGGATCAGCGTTTTCATTTGTGGATCACGAATAAAACTTTGCCAACTTGGTATGAATATTTCCATTTCATTAGCATTCACCTTATTCAAGGGATCTGTAGCTAGTTGTTCAGGAACCTGTAATTCAGGCCTCTGATACTCAGGAGCCAATGAAACACAGCCACTAAGAATAAGGGCATTGGCTATCAATAATATCCTTGAAAAATACATGGTATAGCCATGCCTTCTAGTGATTGAAATTACTTTTATAGTAAAAAATACCACCTGTTAGATTGATGACATGAAAATGACAAATTTGTCATTTTACATTTATTGATTTCAATGCTTAGAATAAAGCGTACAACAGGTGTAATTTGGGTTATTGAGGTACTTGTGAAATTATTGATTGTAGAAGATGAACCAAAAACCAGAGAATATTTATCGAAAGGATTAACGGAGTCTGGCTTTATTATCGATGCAATAGAAAATGGCATCACAGGCCTGCACATGGCATCAACTGAAGAATATGATTTAATTATTCTTGATGTCATGTTACCTGATATCAATGGTTGGGAAATAGCAAAACACCTGCGAACCATAGGTAAAAATACCCCAATATTAATGCTTACTGCACTAGGTAATGTTGAGCACCGAGTAAAAGGCCTTGAGCTTGGTGCTGATGATTATTTAGTTAAACCTTTTGATTTCTCTGAATTGCTTGCTCGAGTAAGAACATTATTACGTCGGGGAAATAACACGATTCAAAAAACACAGTTCAGTATTGCTAACCTACATATTGATTTAATTAAAAGACGTGTAACTCGTGCTAATGAAAAAATAAATTTAACTAGCAAAGAGTTTGCATTATTGGAATTTTTTGTATTGCACCAAGGGGAAGTATTATCCCGCTCCTTAATTGCATCAAAAGTTTGGGATATGAATTTTGACAGTGATACTAATGTAATTGATGTCGCAATTAAACGGTTAAGATCAAAAGTCGATCAAAACTATGAGCCTAAACTGATCCACACTATTAGAGGAATGGGTTATTTACTTGAGATCCCAGAAAATGAATAAACTATTCAGCCACCCTATTTCTATCTCAACACGTCTCATTTTCTTGATAAGCATTACGCTTTCTCTCGCTTTACTCTTATTTAGTTGGATCATGATTAATTCCGTTATTTTACATTTTAAACAACAAGATGAATATGCATTAAGCCAAATAAGTCTCACTATACGTAGTTTTTTGAGTGAAAATACCAATTCACAAAACGAACAATTTTCACGTATCAGAACTATTTTGAATGAGCACCAAAATTTGGTTGTCTATCTCATTGACCAAAATGGAAATGTCCTGACTTCCCCAAATGCAACAATCGACATCATTTCACGTTTAAAAAATTACGATCCAACTAAAGATAATGCCGACCAATACCTTGATAATTATCGCTTAGCCGAAAGTAAAATTAAGGTATATCGCAGCAATGATATACAACAATACCGCCTAGTAACGGCACTTTCTCTTAATTTTCATCATGATTATCTTAACGCTCTGATATATAAGTTGATAATCAGTGCTATTTTATTGTGTTTATTTACGATTGCTGTAGTTTATTTTTTAGTTATCAAAGGCCTCAAACCACTTAAAGAAGTTAGCGATGAAATAAAAAATGTGACCTCTGAAAATTTAAGTATTCGCTTAGACCCAGACTCTGTGCCTAACGAACTAAAGCAATTAACTATTTCATTTAATCAGATGTTAATCAAAATTGAAGATGTTTTTGTTCGGCAGACTAATTTCTCCGCAGATATTGCCCATGAAATGCGAACACCTATAACAAATTTAATGACAGAAACACAAATTTCACTCAGTAAAAACCGGACAAAAGAAGAGCTTGCTGAGGTGCTTTATTCAAATTTAGAAGAATATAGCCGCCTTTCGAGGATGATCTCCGATATGTTATTTCTCGCTCAAGCAGATAATAATATGTTGACCCCTGACCAAAAACAGGTTGATATAAAAGCTGAAATAACATTTATTTTAGAGTATTTTGAGTTTTTAGCTGAAGATAATGATATCCAACTTAAAATGGTTGGTTCTGCCGGCCTTATTTTTGCCGATAAAGAGATGTTAAGAAGAGCAATAACCAATTTAATTTCTAATGCAATTCGTTATACACCTAAAGGTGATTCAGTCAGTATAAATCTTACCGATGTAAAAAATGGTATTGAAATCATTATCAGTAACCCAGGAAAAAAAATTCCAGAAGAACATTTGCCTAAATTATTTGACCGTTTTTACCGTGTTGACAAATCACGTCAACGAAAAAATGAAGGTAGTGGTATTGGTTTAGCAATTGTAAAATCCATTATATTAGCGCATAAAGGTTCGATATTCGTAACTTCTGATGAATATTCTACTCGTTTTACCATTTTTTTACCCTACAATTATGGGTAAACTATAATGTAAAACCCTAAAATGGCAATATTGTCATTTTAGGGTCAGCATTGAGAAAGAATATATCCATTATTATGGCCTTATTGAGATACATTTAATTAAATAAGGAAAGATAATGAACAAAGTCATTTTTACACTTAGCTTTGTATTTTTCACAACGAGTCTAGCACATGCTCAGTCACCAATTGATATGCATAAAAATGCAGCTTCTGCATTAACCTTTACAGAAAATAACAGCTCACCATCAACTCAACAAGCGATAAAAAAACATTTAAACCAAGCTGGTATAGATACTAAAACAAATATAGCCCCAGGAAAATCATTTTCTCAATTAAGCAGCGAGGAAAAAAGAGCCGTTTCATTAAGTTTCACTCAGAATAACACATCTCCAACGATACAAAAAATGACTCAAGATAGCCTGAAACACAGTGAAGAAAATAATGAATACCATACAAAATCAATCACATCTTTCAGTGATATGAATGAGCATGAAATCGCAATCATTACACTAAATTCACATAAAAATAGTGCTTCCGAACCAATTCAAAATGAAATAAAAAAACATTCAAAAATAACCAAATAGCCAAATAGCCAAATAGCCAAATAGCCAATTTAAAGGAATATTATTTTAATTTAAATAATATTCCTTTTATCGATTAAACCCCTAAAATATCTTGTCATTTTATATTAATCATTAAATAAATTTAATTTTCTGATTGTAAATTTGAATCATTGCTTGTTTTCAATAATAAATTATACTTTTTTATGCAACACCATTAATTAAATCAACCAAGGAAAAAATATGCATAAAACATCTATTTTATTTATATCGCTACTATTCCCATTATTATCTTATGCAACACCAAACTCATCTTCAACCTATGGTGTAGAAGTATCCAAAGTATATTCTACACTCGAATCTCATAATGGTGGTAATGGTGGTAACGGTGGACATGGAGGCAATGGTGGTAACGGCGGAAATGGCGGTAATGGGGGTAATGGAGGTAATGGATATTCATTAATTATATAACATTAATACTTGCCCCTTTAAATAAAGGGGCAAGTGGAGGAGCCTATGAATAATCAGTCTACTATTTTATGCTATTCATTATTATTAATGAGTATATCAATAGCAAGCCATGCAAATGATTCTATCTCTATTTTAACTAATGACTCATCCCAGCTAAAAAAAATAGCTATTGAGCAATACCTACCACCATTACCTTGCGACCTTACCAACCATAAAGAATATGACATTCAATTCGTTTCTCCGCAAACTATCAGCTATTCCATTCGAAATGGTTCGAATGGAAGAAATGGTGATGATAGGCAAAATGGTAAAAACGACTGCAATGGCGGAAACAGTTCCCCCCAGAGCCACGGAACTCACGGTGGAAATGCATCCCCAGGCAGTAATGGTAACGGTGGAAATGGCGGTGATGGGGGAGTCTATGGTGGAGATGGGGGCAATGGAGGTAGTGGAGACGGTCGAGGAAATGGCGGTAATGGAGGCAATGGTTCCGTCAATGGTAATGGTGGAAATGGGGGGAATGGCGGACTAAGTGGCGGAAACGGGGGGAATGGAGGTGATGGAGCCGGCTCTGGGAATGGCGGTAATGGCGGTAATGCAGGCTCTAATGGCGGCAAAGGTGGAAAAGGTGGGCGAGGAGGACCTAATGGCGGCCAAGACGGTACCGATGGCATCAATGCAATATAGTTCACTAATCAACCAATCAATCGATAAACAATATTGTCTCTTTAGGCTTCAGTAACGTAAAACGGAAGCCTAAGCTTCCGTTTCATGCGTAAACCCAATTTACTGCTTTGGTGCGAGCTTCATTAAAAATTCACGTAGCTTGGCAAAATCGGAAGGCAAGAAGTGAGATAAAAGAGGCAGCTCTGCACGTTCTGCTAATTCTTTTGGTAAAGGTAGCTGTTTATTTAAAATGTCCTCTACACTCTCTTTAAACTTAGCTGGGTGGGCAGTACCTAAGAATAATCCATATTCACCCTCTTGCAGTTGGTCACGTAAAACGCGGTAAGCTACAGCTGCATGAGGCTCGGATAAATATCCTTTCTTGTCTAATTCACGTACTGTATCTTTGGTCACTTCATCATTCACAGCACCAAAACCGAGATCTTTAAGTGACCAACCTTTACGGCGAAATAGCTCTTCAATTCGAGGCCAGTTATTAGGTTGACTGACATCCATCGCATTCGATAACGTTGCCACTGTTTGGTGAGGTTTCCATTCCCCATCAACAAGATAGCGAGGTACCGTATCATTCACGTTGGTTGCGGCAATGAAACGCTTGACCGGCAATCCCATGGATTTTGCTAATAAGCCAGCTGTTAAATCACCAAAGTTACCACTTGGTACAGAGATCACCAGTTGATCGCGTTTTTCTGCTGGGATCTGTGCTACCGCTTCAAAGTAATAGCAGATCTGTGCGAGTAGGCGGCTGATGTTGATCGAGTTCGCTGAATTTAAATAGAGTGCTTTCTTTAATTCTTCATCATCAAACGATTGTTTAACCAATGCCTGACATGCATCAAAATCATCTTTGATTGCGACAGTGTGAATGTTTTCACCTAATGTACAGAATAACTTTTCTTGTAATGGGCTGATTTTCCCTTCAGGGTACAGAATAACAACCTGTACATTTTTTAGGCGATAAAATGCATGTGCAACTGCCGCACCTGTATCTCCAGATGTTGCCGTCAAAATGGTGACTGGTTGCTCGCCCGCTACTTGACCTAGCGCCTGAGCCATGAAACGGCCACCGAAATCTTTAAATGCCAAAGTCGGCCCGTGATATAACTCTAACGTTGCAACATCATCTTCAACTTTAGACACTGGAGCAGGGAAAGCAAATGCTGCTTTCACCCTTGAAGCTAGCTCTTCTTGAGGGATTTCATCGCCAATAAATGCACTTAAAATTCGGCCACTACGTGTCACGAAATCTAATTTTAATAATTCGTCGATTTCAGCCACACTAAATTCAGGCAAGTCTTGAGGGAAAAAGAGCCCCTGTTGCTTACCCAATCCCTGTTTAACCGCTTGTGCAAAACTTACTTGTTCATTGTTATCTTTTAAATTATACAGTTTCATTGTTTACCCTATTGTCCTTGCCCCTGCGAGATCCAAACGGCAGATATGCACAAAGCCTTCATCATTCTGAATGTAATGTTGTTGCAAATAATCTGCCATTTTTTCAGCGATTTGTTTATCATCGCAAATAGCAAACAGCGTTGGCCCAGAGCCTGAAATACCACACGCTAACGCACCAATTTCTTTTGCATTTTTACGTGCTGCCGCAAAACCTGGCAGTAATTGTGTTCGATATGGTTCAGCCACAACATCTTGGATCATGGTTGCTGCAAGTAATGGCTGATTGGTATGACAAGCGTGAATAAAGCCCGATAAATAGCGACCGTGGTTGACGATGTCATGACGTGGGTAGCTATCAGGGAGGATTGCCCGAGCTTGTGCTGTCGACACTTTAATTCCCGGATAAGCCATAACCCAATACCAGTTTTCAAATGCAGGTACTGGTTGAGAAATAATGCCATTTTGCTCGATAATCAGTTGCAGGCCACCTAAAAAGCATGGAGCAACATTATCATAGTGAACGCTTCCTGAAATGCGACCTTCTAACTCTCCCATCATTCCTAACAGTTGAGTATCATCAAAGGGTTTTTCTGCAAACTCATTGAGAGCCATCAGCGCAGCGACAACCGAGCAAGCACTGGAACCCAAACCGGAACCAATTGGCATATTTTTTTCAAGCGTCATCGCAACGTTCAATCGTTTACCTAAGCGCTCACAAAACAACTCCCAACATTGGTAAACAATATTATGCTCATTCTTTTTTGGAAGTTTACCGACGAATTTACCTTTATTCGTCAACGAAAATATATCCGCTGCCTCAACAGTTACGCAATCACCCAGTAATGAGCCATCCGCAGGAGAAACCGCAGCGCCAAGCACATCAAACCCAACACTCACATTACCAATTGAAGCTGGTGCATAAACTTTAATCACTTATCAAACTCCCAATTTCCATGAAAGGGTACGCAGCATATCCGCAAATACACCAGCAGCAGTAACATCGTTACCTGCGCCATAACCCCTTAATACTAAAGGAATTGGTTGGTAATAGCGGGTATAGAAAGCCAGTGCATTTTCGCCATTTTTGACTTTAAAGAGTGGGTCATTTCCATCTACGGCAACAATCTTAACCTGACAGCGCCCTTCTTCAATCAATCCAACATAGCGTAACACTTTTTGTTCCGCTTCTGCGGCTTTTATGCGCTGAGCAAATTGTTCATCTAATTGCGGTAAACGCGCCATAAATTCAGGCACCGCACCGCTACTGTCAAAATCCGCTGGTAAAACAGCTTCAATTTCAATATCTTGTAACTCTAAAACATAACCTGCTTCACGGGCTAAAATTAACAATTTACGTGCAACATCCATGCCCGATAAATCATCTCGTGGGTCAGGCTCTGTAAAACCTTTTTCTTTTGCTAATGTTGTGGCTTCTGATAAAGACATACCTTCATCGAGCTTACCAAAAATAAAGGATAAAGAGCCCGATAAAATACCACTAAAGTGAACCAACTCATCCCCTGCATTCAGCAAATTTTGCAGATTCTCAATAACCGGCAAACCCGCCCCTACGTTCGTGTCATAAAGAAACTTACGTTTCGATGTTTCACTTGCCGCACGTAATTGATGATAATAATCCATCGATAATGTATTGGCTTTTTTATTAGGCGTTACCACATTAAAACCATCTTTTAAGAAATTCACATATTGTTCTGCGATTTCTTGATTCGATGTACAGTCAATGATCACTGGGTTTAAAAAGTGGTACTCACGTTCTAAACGGATCAAACGGCTTAAACTAAACGGCTCTTTTGCTTCCGTCAGTTCAGCTTTCCAGTTATCTAAATCAATCCCTTGCATATCAGTTAGCATCGCGCGTGAATTCGCAATACCACACACTCGCAAGTCGATATGCTTTTGCTTTAACCATTGCTGCTGGCGGTGAATTTGCTCAATTAGTGCGTTACCAACTCCCCCCACACCAATGATAAAGGCTTCTATAACTTGCGCGGTATTAAACAGCATTTGATGGCATAGACGAACTGCCGTTGTTGCTGACTCATTGGCAATTACAGCAGAAATGGAACGTTCAGAAGAACCTTGTGCAATAGCCACAATATTGATATTGCCGCGAGTTAATGCGGAAAAGAAACGAGCCGAAATCCCTTTCAATGTACGCATGCCGTCACCTACAACGGAAATGATGGATAATTGCTCCATCACGTCTAGTGGGTCTAAGACACCATCTTTGAGTTCTAAATAAAATTCTTCTTCCAATGCCGCTCGAGCACGTTGTAACTCACTTTGTGGCACGCAGAAACTAATACTATACTCAGAAGATGACTGAGTGATCAGCACCACTGAAATCCCTTTACGCGACATCACAGAGAAAATACGTGCCGCCATACCCACCATGCCTTTCATCCCTGGCCCTGATACGTTGATCATCGCCATATTATTTAGGTTAGTGATCCCCTTAACAGGCGTACTGTCATCAGTTTGGCCATCACCGATCAATGTGCCAGGTGCACTTAAATTAGTGGTATTTTTAATGAGGCAAGGGATTTGGAATTGAGCAATTGGAGCGATAGTGCGAGGGTGGAGAACTTTGGCGCCGAAATAAGATAACTCCATCGCTTCTTGGTATGACATCCCTTTTAACAATCGGGCATCTCGCACCAAGCGAGGGTCACAAGTATATACGCCATCAACATCAGTCCAGATCTCGCAGCAATCTGCACGTAAACACGCGGCTAATACCGCCGCTGAATAGTCGGAGCCATTGCGACCTAATACAACCAGCTCACCTTTGTCATTACCCGCAGTGAACCCTGCCATTAAGATAAAATGATCTTTAGGAATATTCAAAGCAGCAATACGTTTTGTTGACTCATTGATATCTACAGTTGACTCAAGGTAGTGACCTTTGGCTAATAAGCTTTCAACAGGATTTATTACCGTGACATTATGACCGCGCGCTTTTAATACCGATTCCATGATGGCGATGGAGAGTTTTTCACCACGGCAAATAATTGAAGCATTAATACTATCAGGACATTGACCAAGAAGAGTAATACCATGCAGTACCTGTTTAATTTGTGCAAATTCTTGTTCGGTCAGTTTTTTCAATTTGTCATATTCAAAACCAGGTTGTTGTTCTTTAAGTCCTTTTAAAAGATTTGCAAAAATTATTTCAGCATCATTCACATGCGTGATGACATCTTGACCTGAAACCGTTTTTTCAATCATAGCAACGAGATGGTTAGTGATTTTTGCTGGTGCTGATAGCACCAATGCCACTTGCCCATCCGCTAATTTACTTTCAGCGATGTCAGCAACGTTCAGTACTCGTTCATCATTTGCAACCGAAGTACCGCCAAATTTAAGCACACGCATGGTATTTCTCTCCTGAATTAACACCAAAAAAAAGCCCGCATCGGTTAAGTATGCGGGCTTTTTCATTTTTATTTTTTGGATGCGTCAGCCCGCCCCGTTTCCTGTGGTTACGGTGGTGGTGGTAATAATAATAGTCAGGCTGATATTACGCATAGATTCTGTCTGTCTCTTAGATCCTTTGGGTTTCTCCCTATACGGTTAAAGCAATTGGCATAATTTGTCAAATTTATTTGCTTAATTACAGTGCTAAAAACCTTTTTTTTGATTGAAAAACATCTAGAGAAAAGGGAAAACATCTTCAGTAAAAGAGAAAAAAATCACTATTTGCAGATAATTTGACTACTATAAATTGAATTTTAAGATTAATAATTTATTAGTGTTTTACACTGAAAAATGTTCATTAAATGACCAAGAAAAGTAAGAGCGCATCAAATACTGTGAACCCTGTTTAGGGTAAAATAAGCTTAAAATGTCTTTATGCTCACTTCTCGGAGAGAACAATTTTTAATCGTCGTTAATCTAATGGCAAACAGCTAAAACGCGTCTAAAAAGCCAGCATTACATCTATTTTTATTAATTATCTTTTTTCCCTCATGGATACATCAAAATGTTAATTTATTGTGGTGAAAAATTCATCATAGAAACAAGTTACGTAAATCCCACAATTGGGAACATGAAAATTGGGGACATGAAAAAGGACAGTTCTCATTTCTGCTCACCTTATTTCTATATATTCTTCCGTTGATTGGCTATTATTCAATAATCAATACTCGGAATTGGAGGTTAGTCACAAATTAAGTATTATCCATAATGGTATATTCACTTCTTTAAAAATGACATTCCTGAGTATTCATTTAAAACAATCCCCCACAGTGCTAGACTCATCATTTTTTTAGAAGCTATCTGATATCTAAATACCCTGTTAATTTTTATAATTAACTCCCTAACAATTTTTGTTAACGTGCTACAATTGATTTTGATATGTATCAACAAAAGTTAGTTTTTTAGGTGGTAAATGCAGTATTAGCTGTTATATTGCTGTTAACAGCCCAATATTGGGAAGTGTTTAAATTTTGGCTCGTTATTAGAGCCATTTGCTTAAAATGGCAACATTAAAGTCGCTGTTGAATTTCAAAATAAATTTATACTTATGAACATGTTTTTCCAGAAGAACAATATCAACAACCACCTAGCTGGAAACGGTTTGTAAGTTCAGTATTCTTATTTTAATACTTTAGGTAGCAACTATGCAGACCCCACACATTTTGATCGTTGAAGATGAGATAGTCACACGCAATACGCTGAAAAGCATTTTTGAAGCGGAAGGCTATGTGGTTCATGAGGCAACTGATGGCGAAGAGATGAATAATGTTCTCTCTGAGCATGACATCAATTTAGTCATCATGGATATTAACTTACCAGGTAAAAACGGCTTATTACTTGCTCGTGAATTACGTGAGCAAGAAAGCATTGCGTTAATGTTCTTAACCGGACGTGATAACGAAGTTGATAAAATCCTTGGCCTTGAGATTGGTGCCGATGACTATATCACTAAACCGTTTAACCCACGCGAACTGACTATTCGTGCTCGTAACTTACTGTCTCGTACCATGAATTTGGCAGGCGGAACAGAAGAGCGCCGTTTAGTTGAAAGCTATAAGTTTAATGGCTGGGAATTAGACATTAACAGCCGTTCATTGGTTAGCCCTGCAGGTGAACACTACAAATTACCACGTAGCGAATTCCGTGCTATGTTACATTTTTGTGAAAACCCCGGTAAAATCCAAACTCGCGCTGATTTGCTGAAAAAAATGACTGGGCGCGAGTTGAAACCACACGATAGAACTGTCGACGTGACAATTCGCCGCATTCGTAAGCACTTCGAGTCAACACCTGATACACCAGAAATTATTGCCACCATCCACGGTGAAGGCTATCGTTTCTGTGGTGACTTAGACGAATAAGCAATTTTGAATTGATGTTAAAAAACCGGCTATTACGCCGGTTTTTTTGTCTTTAAATTGCTCACCAAGGCATAATCGGTACTGCACTTATCGCATTTTTCGGTGAGCCATCGATCATCTTATCTGAGTAGGTTAAATAGACTAACGTATTACGCTTCGGATCGTAAAACCGTACAACCTGTAATTTTTTGAAGACTAAAGATGTTCGTTTTTGAAAAACAACTTGCCCTTTCGTAGGCTTACGCTTAACACGGTCACTTAGCTCAATTGGCCCGACTTGCTGACATGAAATCGCGGCATCAGCGGTATCTTCTGCTAAACCCAGTCCTCCCTTGATCCCCCCCGTTTTTGAACGGCTCAAATAACATGTGACGTTATCGACATCTGGGTCATCAAAAGCTTCAACAACAATTTTATGATCAGGCCCTAAAAACTTAAATACAGTATCGACTGAACCAATTTCTTCAGCAAATGTGACACTCGGTAACGCAGCCAATAATGATACGAGCAGAATTTTTTTTAATCCGGAACAACGCATACTGAATTTCCTATTCAACAGGAGCCTATAACACTTGTATTCTCACATAGACACAAGGCTAATTATTCACTTTTCCAACTAATTCGTAAATACACCTCATTTACTATAAACGAAAAAGTTAACTTGATATAGAATAGCAATTCATTGATAGATTGTATCTGTTCTATAAGTCGTATTGGCTGGGGATATACATGGATCAAACTAATATTATTCGCGATCTACTTCGCTGGATAGATGACAACCTAGATAAACCACTCTCGCTGGATAATGTAGCTGCAAAAGCAGGCTACTCTAAGTGGCACTTACAAAGAATGTTTAAAGACGTCACTGAGCAAGCGATTGGTGCATATATTCGAGCCAGAAGACTTTCTCGTGCAGCGGTTGCTCTACGTTTAACAAGTCGCCCCATTCTTGATATTGCTTTGCAGTATCGATTTGACTCGCAACAAACTTTTACCCGCGCATTTAAAAAGCAATTTAACCTCACACCCGCTTTTTATCGTCGTAGTGAGGAATGGTGCGCAGCGGGTATTTGCCCACCAATTATCTTAGATAATCATATTCATATTGAACATGAATTCATACAAATGCCTGAACAGAAGTTGGTTGGTTTAGAACAAAGTTGCTCTTATGCATTAGAAGAATGGTCAACCGCTTGTTCACAAATGCGCCAAACCTTTTGGCGTTATTACTTGGATAATACAACAGCTATCGCTTCAGAGGTATTTGGTTTGCATCACGCAATCCACAATACTGAAAAAGAAGATGAGCAAACCGTCTTCTATACTACAGCGGTAAAACCTGAAGATGCGAGTTTTAACACCGATAAATATACCAACCTAACCTTGCCCAGCGGCAATTATGTTAAGTTTTCATTTAATGGCGTGCCAACTCGAGATGCATTACAAGAGTTTTTGTATCAGATTTACGGGGTGTATTTACCAAAACTCAACTTAACACGTCGTCCAGGTTATGACATTGAACATTATCGATTAAAAAATATCGAACTGCATAAAATTACACCAGACAGTGATGATCCTAAAACGCATATCGATACTTTTGATTATTATGTCCCAATCAAAACAGAAACTGCGACAACACAATAAGATAAAGGAGTTTCAGTATACTGAAACTCCTTGCTGTTTATAACTAACCTTGCTGCTCATCGAGCGCAGGCTGCGTCAAATGTGTCACTTCCCCTGCCGTTTCAACTATCCAACCATTCGCAAGCCATGGACTATTTTGATAATCCACACGAGACAACGAGCAATTACGTAAACGTAGGCGCCTCTCTGAATAGGCAGGAACCCCCATAATACGGCTAATCAAGGTGCTTAACGCGATACCATGGCTGACCAATAATGGACGACTACCTTCAGGTAAATCCAAGCAGCTATTAAGTGCAGCGAACATACGCGTGTACAACTCTTCCATCGATTCGCCTTGAGGAATTCGACCACCATGAGTACCATCAATCAAACTTTTTCGCCACTGTTCCTCTTCTGAGGTCAAGGAGTCTATCGCTCTTTGCTCAAGAACCCCCATATTTAGTTCACGTAGACGCGGTTCTGTGGTAATTTCACATCCGCATACACTTGCAATTATTTGTGCAGTTTCCAGTGTGCGTCCCATATCACTAGTGATAATATGGGTAATACCTTCCGATTTTATCCTTTCAGCCACCTGCCTAGCTTGCAGTCGTCCAGTGGCTGTCAGAGGGCTATCGGATTGTCCCTGAATGCGACGCGCTAAATTCCATTCAGTTTCGCCATGGCGAACAAGATAAACCTGTAACATAGATGTGTTCCGTTATTACTTTTCGAAGTATGTGCTCAAAGGAAAATAATTAATGTACCAAGTTATAGCTGCAACGACTAATCCTGCCAAAATTAAAGCGATACACCTTGCTTTCGATGCTGTTTTTGGGGCTGGCAGTTATCAAATTGAAGATATTAATGTCGATAGCAGTGTTCCACAGCAACCTATCGGTAATAATGAAACTCGTACAGGGGCTAGGCAACGTGTGATGGCCTCAAGACAAGTTCGCCCTGAAGCTGATTTTTGGGTCGGTATCGAAGCAGGTATTGAAGATGATATGACATTTGCTTGGATAGTGATTGAACATAAGCAAATACGCGGTGAATCTCGCTCTGCAAGTATTATGATCCCAGAAAAAATTCTGGCGGGTATTCGTGAAGGGCGTGAACTCGGCGACGAAATGGCCTTTTTGACCGGTATCGATAATATCAAACAACAAGGTGGAGCCATTGGCTTTTTCACCGACGGCGTGCTTACCCGCACCAGTGTTTACCAACAAGCCTTGATACTGGCACTGGTTCCCATTAAGCATGAAATTTATAAAGAGCTAAACCAAGTCGAAGACTAATTATACCCAAAATAATTAAAATTGCATGTAGGATAAAGTGCCACTTTTTCACACTAAAGTATGGGAAACCATACTTTTTTTGTGCCTAATGACCTACCTAACAATATGAATCCTCAAAGTAGTTCGGATTGTAGGTAGGCGGCAAGTAGCGCTCAGCCCTAGGTGCATACACAAGTCTGTGACCCAAGTAGCCGGGAACAGCCAACAACCTCACTGTGCGAAGTAGGACGAATATTCTAGATAGTTCGTGCTAGTGACTAGGCGGCCAGCGAGGATAACTTGGGGAGCATACACAAGTCTGTGACCCAAGTAGCCGAGAACAGCCAACAACCTCACTGTGCGAAGTAGGACGAATATTCTAGATAGTTCGTGCTAGTGACTAGGCGGCCAGCGAGGATAACTTGGGGAGCATACACAAGTATGTGACCCAAGTAGCCGAGAGCAGCCAACAACGTCACTGTGCGAAATATGACGAATATTTTAGAGAAGCTGAGACTCAAGCCACGCCTTCACATCAAGTGGGGCTGATTTTAAGCTATTTGAACCTCGAGTTATGGTCGCAATTCCTACTCCAAGCTCATTTTTCAGCTCTCGTTGGCTCATTTCTCCCCGCATTAGTTCTTGCACAATTTTAACCCGAGTTGCCAACGCAGTGCGTTCGTCAGGAGTTAACAATAATTGCAGAACTGGCAATTGAATATTTTGCTCGAATGCCAGTTGCAATAAATTCACAAATTGCAGCCAGTCAGCGTTCTCATCAGCGGTCAGTGCTGGATCGTGTTGTTGATTTGCTGTCATCGTTTACCCACCCATACTATTGAACTAGTACAAATAATAACACACTCTTATTAGAAATCATCAACCAAACGCTTTTCACGTTTTAAGAATACAAAAAACAACCAAATTCCACTTAACTACGACACACCAATACGCTAAACCGCTCGGATTATAGGTAGGCGGCAAATACGCTAAGCCCTCGAAGCACGACACAAGTGTGTGACTAGCGCTAACGCAAGAACCCCCTACAATGCGAAATATGAAGAGTATTTTTTAGTATTTCATATTCCATTCATTTGGGAGAAGCACCTTGCTATTCTTTTGCCCCATAAAATGTCGATAGAACAAATCATACGATAATACGTTTTTCACATAGCCCCGAGTTTCAGAAAAAGGAATACTTTCTACGAATGCCACTGCATCAATGCGCCCGGCACTGTTACCCAACCAACGAGTCACCCTTGATGGGCCTGCGTTATAAGCCGCACTAGCTAAAATACGGTTATTACCAAATTTCTGATACACTTCTTCCAAATAAGCTGTACCCAGTTCAATGTTGGTTGTTGGGTTCATTAATTGGCCTGCATTCACATAATTAATGCCTTTTTTCTGTGCGGTATGTTTTGCAGTTGCAGGCATTAACTGCATTAAGCCTGTTGCCCCCACGGGGGAACGAGCCTGTGGATTCCACGCGCTTTCTTGACGAGCGATCGCCATTGCATAACTCTTCTGAATATCTTTCGCTTTAGTATAAAGTGTAAACTCTTTATCCCATGCTAATGGAAAACGTTCTTCTAGATGATCCCACAATTTAGCCGTGATCGTCGCTTGAACGCTCAGGTCGGCCCACTTATTATCAAATGCAAAACGAGCTAGTTGCTCCTGTTGATTAGCTGGTAGTGATGCGACTAAACTCACCCACTCGGAACGGGCAAGGTTATCCATTTCCCAGTACATTAGCTCACGAACACGCTGCACTTCGGGCAATTGGTTAATGCTTGAATTAGGCTTAGCTGTTTTTTTCACATACACAGGATAGTCAATTTCTAATACTTGAGCTGCAACCATCGGGTAAAAACCACGTTTTTGCGTTAACTGACGTAACAGCGTTTTCCCTTCAGCTTTTTTGCCTTCATCAATTAACGTTATCGCTTGCCAATATTGCCATTCTTCTTTGTTCTTCACGTCCGCAGGCAACCGTTTCAACCATGATGCAACACCTCTCTTATCCCCTTCCCCTAAAGCCAGACGAACACGACGTTCTTTAAGTGCTGTTGAATGACTTTCTTGAATGGCTTCATCACGCCATTGCGCTTGTTCAGGGGTCACTCCCCCCATATATTGCCACGCAATACTGTCTTTAAGTAATTGGTTTTCCGCCATATTCATTTTTTGTGCGGTGCTAACACTGCGTAATGCGGTACGGGCTGCATCTGGTGACTGACGAGCATAACGGCTAAAGCCGGCTATTGTGGCTTGGCGAGTAAAATCCGTTGGTGTTACCGTTTTCGCAAAATTCACTACAGAAGCGGGATCATTTTGTAATTTGACTAATGCATCGCCAATCGTTTTGTAACTTGCTGGCAAGCGTTTTGCTAAATAGCTGACAATGAAAGTATTCCCTTCTTTAATGGCTAGATGGATTCGCTCTAGTACCATCTCTGCGCTTAAATAACCGGCTTTTTCCCATTCATTGAATAATTTATCGCAAGCCGCTGGCATTGAATGGCCATTTAGCCAAGCTTTTTCAGCGCCTTGCCATGCAAGCTGAGTATTTCCTGTTGCCCAATTGGCAAAATAGAAATTGCATTGGGCTTCTGCGGGGTTTGGCGCTTCAGGGCTAAATTCAAGCAATGATTTCCACTCTTGGCGGCGGGCTAGTTCATTCACAAATCGCGTTTTTAGGTTTCTAGCAACAGGCAAGGTTGGGTATCGATTAATGAACTCCTGAACTTGACGTGGTGAGATAATATCGAGATCTTGAGTGAGCTCACGATAGGCTAAATAAGGATAAAGTGGATAATCATGTAACGTCGGTAATAAGCGCTCCACTTCGTCCATTCGATTCGCATCCCAAGCAGTCTTAACAGCTTGATAGCGCTCACGCTGCGCTTGTAAGGAATCCGCCCATACAGCGCTAGAAACTAGCATCATAGTCACAGGAACCACTGCTAACCAACGTTTCATATTCACTCGCTCCATCGCTAAACTTAAGTCATATTGGGTTAAATATAACCCATAAATATTAAACATATATCAATTATGTTAATGCTACCGAAAGTTTTTATATTACAATAGTGGAGAGCTCTTGAATTTATCGACTTTACAGTCTTTTACTTTCGATTTAGGGTGCATACTCCTTTCTTGTTCTGATAGCTGAGAGTCCGTTAATGAACTCTCAGCTAGGGGAATTTATAACCACTGGCTCTGATTGAATATAGCACTGTTCGTTTTGAAGCTAACTTTCACCATCTGTTTCGATTCTATACTGACAACCAGTCCTTTAATGCGCTTTTGGATAGAGCAATGAAGCTCTCCCCATCTTGAATCGCCCCACAAAAGTTGAAATGCTTTAATCGGGCGAGATATAGAACACCCACCACCAAAAGACAATAAACTCGCCCTAGATAAAATATAATAACACTGTAAATATCAGGGACTTCCCTTGTTATGGTGGCTGATAATATCATAATGCATATTTTATGATCAGGGATTACTATCATGGACGAAAAGTCTCTTTACGCCCGAATACTCAATTTATCCCCTCCTTGGAGTGTCGCTT
>NZ_JBKQGZ010000007.1:0-198769 GCF_050487165.1 Providencia sp. Me31A | reverse complement strand
ATTTCAGAACGGCGATAATCTGATGTTCAGTAAATCGGGCTTTACGCATAGCGATCTCCTCAGGATACATATCAGTATGGATGAAGATCTCTGAAAGTGAATGGGACTTTTTTCCGGGATACTTACACTTCTTCTCGTGTTGCGTAGATCTTTCGCTTAATTCTTTCCTGTGTCACTCAGAACCTCGGCTGACGTTTAGTCTTAAAGACCAAGCTTATTTATTAACCAATCATAAAAAAATTACTAAAACGAACAGTTTAGATATAGAATATCCTTGATTTTACTTAAGGAGCTATACTTTATGCAAGATAATAACTTGTTTGATAAGGATTTTTCTAGTTTTAATGCTTTTAATTTTATATCTTGGGTTGCAGTTATTGGTGGTGTTATAGTTTATCTAGCAGGGCTTTGGCGCTCTGAAATGCAGTTGAATGAAAAAGGATATTATTTCGCAATACTATTGCTAGGGCTATTTTCTTCAATATCCATACAAAAAACAGTTAGAGATAAGATTGATAATATTCCAACAACTCAATCTTATTATATTGCATGTATCGTCGCTTTTTTTGCTTCTATTGCTTTGATGGTTATAGGGTTAATTAACGCAGATATGCTTCCTAGCGAAAAAGGATTTTATGGAATTGCATTTTTCTTATGTTTATTTGGCTCTATTGCTGTACAAAAAAACATTAGGGATTCAGAAATAACGAATCCTAAAAAAAGAGACAGTAGACCCCCATTAGCTAATAACGATGATTAGTTTAAAAAGCCAGCGGAATGCTGGCTTTTTAATATCGCACTGCCTGATAAAAACCAACGATGTCACTCCAATTATTCTCATTCAGGAATAGATAATTTACCTTAAGTGTACGATACTGTTTTCCATTTCCAATGGACAGGATCTGTATATGAGAGCGTTTGCTTTAGCTTTTTCCATTCTTCCACTCTTTATTTTAGGGTGCTCGCCTGACGATAAACCAAGAGAAAAAATTGCTTATGTTGGAGCGAATTTATTGGGGTATAACCATGTCGCTGACACGAATATCAATTGGTTTTCAGTCAATGGCTATCGGGGTCGAACCGGAGGATTTACGTGCTGCATCATGCTACCTGAAATATGGCAACCCAATATGCAGGTCAATATCAAGTGGGAAGTGGACCCTAACCCTTTTCCTATCGATTTACCTGAATACAGTGATCCGAATTATCGCGATTATATGAAAAAACACGAAGCCAATTACCGGCAATATCAGACTACCGTGACTATCCCGGAATATGACGATTCTTGTGGATTGCAAGTCCACTTCTTACCGTGCCAACAAGTGAAAGTCACCGCGACGTGCCATGGCATTGAGCATCCAGACCACCCAATTAAAGACCCCTTTGACCAACCGGAGCCTGCTCAATGTCCTCAATGATTATCGCCCCTAAAAAAGACCAAATTTCAACTCAAAGGGTTCTATCGCATTAACGCGCAGTGACGGCAAAGAGTCACGGTTGACCATTCTGTTTATTCAATTAGGGTTAGCTATTGTTAATTTATTAACAACTAATATCAAAATGTATGATAATGATCTAAACTTATAATATAAAAAAAGAAAGGAGAAATTATGTACAATACAATTTTAGTTCCGATCGATGTAACCGAAGACGCGCTCACCAATTTGTTAGTTCCTCATGTCAACTCACTACAGAAATTGAACAATGCATCAGTGCATTTCCTTGCTGTAACAGCACCTATTTCCAATTATTTACGCTACGGTGGGACTATTTTACCGGGAGATTTCCCCGATGATGAAAAACAAGCAGAGATTATTTTGGCTGAATTAAAAGAAAAAATTAAACTATTCTCAATTCCGACGGATAAAGTACATGCAAAAGCGAGTGTAGGCTCAGTTAAAGATGAAATTTTAGCAACAGCAGAAGAAATAAATGCTGATATTATTCTACTAGGCTCACGCCGCCCAAGCATGTCGACCTACTTATTAGGCTCTAATGCTGCATCAGTAGTGCGTTATGCTAAAACAAGCGTTTTAGTGGTTAGGTAATAAAAACTAGAGCATATTTACAGTAAAATAGACTAATTTTACCAATTAAACGCTTAAGCTTAATGATTGTTACAAAAATCAATAAAGCCATACATTTTACTAGGCTATTTTTGTGGCTATTTCGGGTAGATTAGAGACTCATAAACATTTACGTGATTTTCACGCCCTGCTTTTAGCAGGGTTTTTTTATAAGCTTAAAGACACTCGCTACGCCTCAAGCGAAAACGCTGAAATGGAATTCCATCAAAATCTACCACTGCTTCTGGTATAAACCCATAGCGAAAAATTGCGGCTAATTTAGTTCTAGTTAACGGTAAATGGATAGTTATCGATGTCAGTTTCATCGTCTCAAAAGCTTCACTGATAATCTTTTTGGCTGCACTTTGTCCTATTCCCCAATAATCAGGATGCAACACTAAAGCCAGATCAGCATCTCCGGCTTCATTTTGTAACCCTCCCCATCCAGCAAATTGGCCATTGACCCTAAATGCCCATACTCCGTACCCATATTGTTCCCAATGTTGCTCTTTTCCCGCCACCCAAGCCTGACAGAATTCTTCATCAAATGGCTGGTTCCCCAAAGGCATGTGTTTTAGTACAAGTGGGTGTGTATTAAGAGCAATAATATCCGCCGTACAAATGTGACTTAATCGCGTAAATTCAATCAGCATGGTTATCCGTATTTCAGCAATAAAAAATCATGATCCACTCCGTAAAATGGACCATGAGTATAACAATTAATAAATTACTGCTCTAGCGCTGTCGTCATGACTTTTTGAAAGTCTTTCCATGAACAATAACCATTTTTATCGATTGGGCAACCTTTTAACTCTAAGGTGACGTGTTTTGGTGGTGTTTTCATCGATAAGTATGCATTTTCTCTCAGTTGATCCGCAGTTTGATAAACATACTCTACTTTCATGAAACCTTTATTGGCGCGTTTGTCTGTCCAACGTTGGAAAACCAGTTTCCCGCCTATTGGCGTATGCTCATACTGCTGGGGTAACTGGTAAGGTTTGAAATCCATCGCAGACATCAGCGAGGCAATATTAGAGTCATGACCCACTAAGAAAATAAATTTCGCTGTTTCACCTTTACCTACGGATACAAAGCCCTTATCAATATAATTCAATATTGGATGAGCGACATTCTTAGCAATCACTTTTGGTGTAAAAAGGGTTTCTTGGTAGGCATTTTTCAGTGTGTTGAGTTTCTGCCATTTTTCTGGTGAATCCACCAACCCCCAAGCCACATCATTAGCAGGGAAACCTTCATAATATTGCAGGTCAATAGCGTCTACCGCTGAATTGGCAATTTTAAGAGGACCACTGACACCAGGTTCTTTATCGGCTTCAATAATGAAACTATTTTTTTGATTGTCTAGATTGCACAGTTTATCAGTCTTACATTTTTGAGAATCTTTAATATTAAGTATATTATCTAATTCTTCATAACCCGCTTTAAGAGATAAACCGTTTAAATAAGCCCCCATCGCAGCCAAGGCTTTTTCTTTAAACTCAGGAGAGCCATTGGTTATGATTGGATTAAAAACGGGGTCCATTTTACCAATTTCAGGTTGGTGATGAATGCTCACTTTACAACCGGGAAATGCACCCGCGGCAAAGAATTGAGCCGTTGCAATAGTTCTTTGTAAACTATTAGTATAAATATAAACATCTTCATTACTGGTTGGGCATAACTCGTCAGTTAATAGCTTATTCTGATCTATCCATTCTCTAAAATAGTGCCCCATATACACTTCTAAGGCGCCACCTTTAGTTGTTAGATAACCACTTTTCGCATCCCATTCAGGCCATTTTTTATCAGTGACCTCGGTTAAAATACCCGTATTAACGATAGGAGTTCGTAAGTTATGGCGGCTAAGAACTAAGACTTGGTCTAAAACCATATCCGCTTTATTGTCAGTACTGCCCAATGCTGGTGCAATAGGTGTTAATAATGCAGCGGATAAACATAGTGTTAGCAAATTGCATTTCATTAAGATACCTCTACCCAATCAATATAAAAAGTGAAAAACCATCTGTATTTAATTCAGATATCTATCCTTCATGTTTCTGATTACGACTAGTTTCATAATGAAGTAATGCACTTTTTTTTCTGCGATAAATATCTCAAAAACGGTCTTAAATTAAACTTTAGATAATTTATTGATGTAAATTAGGATTGTATAAATACAACGTAAAATATAATCATAGTTCAAGCTGGCATTTATGCTCTGAATAACAAACTAAAAGAATATAAGTAATGGATATCATTCAATTAGAATCCTCTCGCTTACAACTTCGTGGCTGGCAAGAAAAAGACCGCACTTCATTTTATCAGCTAAATAGCCATCCAACAGTCATGCGCTACTTTCCGTCTGTACTAGATAGACCACAATGTAACCATCTTTTAGACTCTATCATTGCTAAGTTTTCGGCTCAAGGGGGCTGGGGAGTATGGGCAGCAGAACTTAAATCCAGTGGAGAATTGATTGGTTTTATTGGTTTAAATATTCCCTCAGATACATTGCCATTTTCACCCTGCGTTGAACTCATTTGGCGATTAAAACCGGAATTTTGGCATCAAGGACTAGCAACTGAAGGGGCGAGTGCTGTGATAAAATTCGCATTTGAACAATTAAATATTCATGAATTAGTCGCCTTTACGGCAGTCCCCAATACACCATCAGAATCCGTAATGAAAAGGCTGGGGATGATAAAACAGCCAAATAACTTTTATCACCCTGCTCTACCTGATGGTCATTGGCTACAAGAACATGTGCTTTATAGAATCACTGCCAGTGATTGATTATTGGCAAATATCAATCCACGATGCTTTTGTCAGTTCCAACATTCGGTTTGGTGAAATACGCACTGCACTATTCACTGAGCCCGCAGCAGGTAACACTTCCGTATATTGCTGTAACGAAATATCACAATACACTGCCAATTCATGGGGGAGACCAAAAGGACAAACACCACCAATAGGGTGGCTAGTCCACTCTACCACTTCATCTGCACGTAGCATCCTCGCTTTTGAACCCAAAGCCTGCTTCACCTTTTGATTATCCAGACGAGCTTCTCCTGCACAAACCACCAGCACAATGTCATTTTTTACTTTCAATGACAACGTTTTAGCAATTTGATTAGGCTCAACCTTGTGAACTAACGCCGCTTGTTCGACCGTTGCTGTTGGGGTATCAGTTTCAATAATATCAATATCAGGGGCGTGCTGAGCCAAAAATTGTCTAACAGATTCAATACTCATTTATTTTCTCGTTATGGTTGCTTGTTAATTATTTTGTTGTGTTATCCCTATACCATAACCAAACTTAGCAACCCTGAAAATAAGCGATTTAGCCTAAATTCAAATAATAACGCGTGGTGAAGTTATAAGTGCTATTAAAAAGCCACCACATCTGCAAATAACAATGTGGTGGCTTAAGGCTAATCGGTTAAAAATAATAAATTATTTCTTATCTTTTGCTTCGGCTTGAGCCTCTTTCGCTTCGACATCACGGTACCAACGTGGGTGGTGTTTTCTCGCCCAACGGCGGCTAACTTTACCCTCAATCATACCGTTAATGGAACCTTTGACCCAAAATGCCATGTACATATGAATTAAAATGGCATGGATGAGTACAATGGCTGCTACCGCATGAATCAGTAAACCCCACCTCACCATCCACATTGGGAACAGGTGCGCAAAGTAAGGGCGCCAAATAATAATGCCTGTTATTAAGAGCACAAAAATCAGGCTCATAATGCTCCAGAACATCATTTTTTGACCGGCATTATATTTGCCAACATCCGCCACTTCATGTTCATTGCCTTTTAGCACTTCTACAATATTTTTAATCCAAGGTAAGTCTTGCTTATCAGGAATATTGTGTTTCACAAAGCGCACAAACATAAACATCAGCACGACAAAAATCAGTACACCAAAGAATGGATGTAAAATTCGTCCCATTTGAGGCGTACCAAAAGTTTCCGTCAACCATTTGAGTGTTGGGAAAAATAAAGCGATACCAGACAAAGCAACTAAGAAGAAGCTGATGACTACCGTCCAGTGACAGGCACGGTCAATAAATTTTGTCCGCACAATCATTTTGCTTTTTTTACTCATGGTCATCTTTCTCCTCTTCATCACTCACTTCTTTATTCGGCCCAATACCCACATAGTGGAAAATCAGTCCGGCAAAGGTCGCGATAAACCCAACGACAGAGAGTGGTTTCAAGATGCCCTGCCACAGATTGATTGGCGTATCAATTTGTGGGTCTTTTGGCAGGCCATGATATAGCTGAGGTTTATCTGCATGGTGAAGTACATACACAACGTGTGTACCACCAACACCTTCAGGATCATAAATCCCTGCTTGTGCATAACCACGATTTTTCAATTTCGTGACACGCTCAGCCCCGTACTCCAACATTTCTTTCTTCGTACCAAAACGAATTGCACCTGTTGGACAAGTTTTCACGCAAGCGGGTTCTTGACCGACTGTCACCCTATCAACACACAAGGTACACTTGTATGCACGATTATCTTTCGGGTTTAATCGTGGAATGTTGAATGGGCAACCTGCGATACAATAGCCACAACCTATGCAGTTTTCTGATTGGAAATCCACAATGCCGTTGGCATACTGAATGATTGCGCCTGCCGATGGACAGGATTTTAAGCAACCAGGGTCAGTACAGTGCATACAGCCATCTTTACGGATCAACCATTCCAGTTTGCCCATTTCAGTGGTTTCACTAAAACGCATTACCGTCCAAGATTTTGCACTTAAGTCTGTAGGGTTGTCGTACACACCTACACAATGACCAACTTCATCACGGATATCATTCCACTCCGAACACGCCACCTGACAAGCCTTACAGCCGATACAGGATGACACGTCGATAAGCTTACAAACTTCAAGCTTATCATCACGAGCCTGAGGCGGAGGCGTAATGCTATTGGTCGCGGAACGATTAATAATGTCTTGAGATTGCATGGACATGTTCCCTCCCTTACGCCTTCTCAATGTTAACTAAGAATGCCTTATACTCAGGAGTCTGAGAGTTAGCATCGCCTACGGATGGCGTTAACGTATTGGTTATGAAGCCTTTTTGAGTCGCCCCCTCAAAGCCCCAGTGAATAGGTAGCCCTACTGTTTCAATTGGTTTTCCATCCACCATCAGCGTCTGTAATCGAGGAGTCACCACGGCAACCGCCTTAATGAAACCACGTTTACTGCTGACTTTAACTTTATCACCTAGCTCAATCCCTTTCGCCTTCGCTAATGTTTCGCTGATCTCAACAAATTGCTCAGGTTGAGCAATCGCGTTCAAGCGAGCATGCTTAGTCCAAGTGTGGAAATGCTCAGTTAAGCGATATGTGGTGCCGACATATGGGAAATCTTTGTGATCGCCAAGACGTTGTTTGTCTTCATCAAAAATTCGTGCCGCAGGGTTAGAGACCACATTTGGGTGTAATGGGTTCGTACCCAATGGCGTTTCAAATGGCTCATAGTGCTCAGGGAAAGGCCCCTCTGCCATCTTATCAATCGCAAATAAGCGGCCTAAACCTTCTGGCTGCATAATGAATGGCCCAGTGCCGACTTCTGGTGCTGATGCATTAAAGTCAGGAACATCATTACCCACCCATTTTTTACCATTCCATTCGATTAATACACGGTCTTTATTCCACGGCTTACCTTGGGTATCACATGATGCACGGTTATAAATAACACGACGGTTCAAAGGCCATGCCCAAGCCCAGCCAAGGGTGTTACCGATACCCGATGGGTCACTGTTGTCACGGTTAGCCATCTGGTTGCCTTTCTCTGTCCAACTCCCCGTATAAATCCAACAAGATGAGGCGGTCGTACCATCAGCACGCAACAAGGCAAACGAACTAAGCAGCTCGCCTTTTCTCGCTTGTAAATTACCATCGGCATCATAGAGATCAGCCAGCGCCATACCATTGTTTTCTTTGGCTACTTCTTCAGATTCAGGATGGAATTGCTGTTTATAATTCCATTTCATCTGCATAAGCGGAGCTTGGCCTTTACCACCTTCTTTCTCGTATAACTCGCGGATCTTATACAAGATACCTGTTAATATTTGACCATCATTGCGAGCTTCACCCGGCGCGTCAGCAGCTTGCCAGTGCCATTGTAACCAACGGCCTGAGTTGGCTATCGAACCATCTTCTTCCGCGAAACACGTGGATGGTAAACGGAACACTTCGGTTTGAATCGAAGCCGTATCAACGTCATTCATCTCACCATGATTTTGCCAGAAATTAGCCGTTTCAGTGACTAATGGGTCGACAACAATCAGGTATTTCAACTTGCTGAGGCAGCTAACCACTTTATTTTTATCTGGGAACGAGGCTACAGGGTTAAAACCTTGGCAAATGTAGCCCGTCACTTCATTACGGCTCATCATGTCAAAATACTTCATGACATCATAAGCTTGGTCCCATTTCGGTAACCAATCAAAGCCCCATTGGTTCTCAGCTTGTGCAGAATCACCATAGAAAGACTTCATAAGGCTCACGAAGAATTTCGGGTAGTTACTCCAAAAGTTCACTTGATTTGGTAATGTTGCTTTCGGGGTATTCGCTGATAAATAATGATCAATGCTCAGGTGTTTTTCTGATGGTAACGTCAAATAGCCTGGCAGACTGGTTGATAGTAAACCGAGGTCAGTTAAGCCTTGAATGTTTGAGTGCCCGCGTAACGCGTTCACACCACCACCAGCAACCCCCATATTACCTAGCAGTAACTGGATCATCGCCATCGTACGAATATTTTGAGCACCAACCGTATGTTGTGTCCAACCTAACGCATACAGGAAAGTCCCTGCTTTATCCGCAGCACTAGTGGTTGCTAATATTTCACAAACTTTTAAGAAATCAGCTTTTGGTGTTCCACAAATTTGTTCAACAATATCAGGCGTATAGCGTGATACGTGTTTGTGAAGTAAATTCCACACGCAACGTGGGTCTTGTAATGTGTCATCGCGTAATGCGTAACCATTTTCATCAAACTTATAGTTCCAACTGGTTTTGTCATAACTACGCTTATCTGCGTCATAACCACTAAATAAGCCATCGTTAAAATCAAAATCATCTCTAACAATCAATGATGCATTGGTATAGTTCTGAACATATTCAGCATTGATTTTTTGATTTTCAATCAGGTACAGCAAAACGCCCGATAAAAAGGTAATATCGGTACCTGAACGAATTGGTACATAATGATCAGCAACTGATGCGGTACGCGTAAAGCGTGGGTCTATGACAATCAGTGTGGCATCATTATTATTTTTCGCTTCAATTGCCCAGCGGAACCCAACAGGGTGTGCTTCCGCAGCATTACCGCCCATAACGACGACGACATCGGCATTTTTGATATCAACCCAGTGGTTGGTCATCGCACCGCGACCAAATGTTGGAGCAAGACTTGCTACCGTTGGTCCGTGTCAGACACGCGCTTGGTTATCAACCGCTAGCATTCCTAGCGATCTGGCGAATTTTTGTGTCAGCATTCCCGTTTCGTTACTGGCAGCTGATGCACAAAGCATCCCTGTTGATAACCAGCGGTTTACTGTTGTTCCTTCCGCATTTTTTTCGATGAAATTCGCATCGCGGTCATCTTTCATTAAGCGTGCAATGCGTGTGAAAGCATCATCCCAACTAATGCGCTCCCACTTATCAGAGCCTGGTGCTCTATATTCAGGATAACGTAAACGATTTTCGCTTTGGATATAATCGAGCAGACCAGCCCCTTTAGGGCATAAAGCACCGCGGTTTACCGGATGGTCTGAGTCACCTTCGACATGGAATATCGCGGATTTAGCATTCATGGCGCCATCGCCCATGCTATATATTAGTAATCCACAACCAACAGAACAGTAGGTACAAGTATTACGCGTCTCTTTAGAACGGAGTAATTTATATTCACGTACATTAGCTATTGCCATTCCAGGCATAAAACCTAACGCAGCTACAGTTGTACCTGCCATCCCGCCAGCACAGATTTTAAAAAACTTTCTGCGACTAACGTTCATTGCTACCTCTTTATATTTTTTGTATAAATCGGTGAGAGAATAGCAGCCTAATATGATTAGATATTGCCTAAAATCAATTAATGTGAAAATAAAAGTTTAATTAATATTAACTGAGTAGTTAAACATCAATTAAAATTACTACTAATAGAGTAATTATTGTTAAATTGATTTAGGACAATTGTTACATTTTGAAAAATCAGACTATTTTGACATTTTAGACAAGATTAAATTTAAGGTGAAATATATAAAATTTAACATTTGAGATAGTGTGAGTATAATTTAATTACCCAAAGGTAAACTAGCATATATTCCATTACCGCAAAACATACTTAAAGTATATTTATATAAATAATATGGCTCAGCTCCCTCTCTACTCGGTATTGGTTGTCCATTATTTGGTTATCTATCCCAGAATATTTCTGTTAAACATTTAAAATTCGCATGAAAAATAACACCAAATTAACTAATTTCACGTCCTTAATAATAAGAAAACATATGCAATTTTACTGCTCTACATATACTTCTATATCTCAGCGCCTTAGTATGAAACCTAGCCCCTCCTCCTTCAATAGTGACATCTCTAAAATATTCCCTAACCAATAATGACTTTGCTAATTTGAATATCAAAGAGAATACAATGTAATGATACTAACGAAAACAGCAATACTCTCAATAGACTTTTGCTAAAAAATCAATAATCTCTATGATTAATACTTTCTACTTTGAAAGCAGCCAACATTGAAACATTTCACTCAACCAATATTAATAATAGTAAAATTAAGATAATAAACTCTCATTAAGATAAACTTACGAAATAACACTCCGCTTCATGTACTCATTCTAATTTGTTAGCCTAAATACAACGTATTAATGAACAAATAAGGCAATACAGATGAAAATTCTTTTACTCAATGGCGGACAAACATTTGCCCACTCCGCAGGAAAGCTCAATCGAACTTTGCACGAAGTAGCTAAAACCAGCCTAAGTGAATTAGGGCACTCAATTCAAGAAACACATATTGAATCAGGCTACAATATCGAAGATGAAGTAAAAAAATTCATTTGGGCAGATACTATTATTTATCAAATGCCGAGTTGGTGGATGATGATGCCTTGGATGGTAAAAAAATACATGGATGACGTTTATACCTTCGGACACGGCCATTTGTATGTGAATGATGGTCGTACACGACAAGATCCAAATAAGCAGTATGGTACTGGCGGCCTACTTCACGGAAAAAAATATATGCTTTCGGTAACTTGGAATGCACCAATTGAAGCATTCGATGAGTTTGATAACTTCTTTGATGGCCGAGGAGTGGATGGTGTTTATTTTGCATTTCATAAATCACAACAATTCCTAGGGTTGAAAAAATATCCAACCTTTATGGTTAACGATGTCATTAAAGAACCTAACATTGAAAAATATATTCATGACTACCAAACTCATCTTATTCTCAATTTTAAATAATTAAGCAATAAGGAATGCTTATGCATTCCTTATTTATATAAACATAATTAACATTACGCAATTTTACTCATTACCTTTACATCCAATAAACTAACTTTATCCTTTATTTTATCAATAAAACCCTTTAAATGTGTAGTTTCATTATGTTTATCTAATGATTCTTGATTTTTCCATATTTCAAAAAACACAAATACATTCCGTTCTTTATTATCTTGATGTAATTCGTATTGAATACATCCTTCATCTCTATTACTTTCATCAACTATTGATTTAGCAGCAGACTTTACAAAATCAATTTCATTATCCTTTGAGATTATTGTTGCAATAACTCTTATTTCTGACATAGAAGCACCTTTAATTTTAAACAATAGTATCTACTACGTTAGTTATAACACAAAAAATTAGGCATTAGATTATATTTTATTACTTTAAAAAAATTTATTTTTAATAAAATTATCAATATGATGTGACTACTTTAGAGTATGGTGAAATTATATTTTATAATTGCACCATAGTTATTCTGATATTGATGAAATTATAGATTAAATCTCTTCTAATACCGAATCAATAAATTTTAATCGGTACTCATTAGGTCCGTGACTTACTCGATCACAGTTCATCCATTTACCATTTTTTAATCCAACCGCAGTCAGACAGTGAAAAATAGCATCACTCACCGGATCTCCCTCCTTAGTGATTAGCTCGGTTGGCTCTTCAGATGTTGTCACTATCGTTGTTTTATTAATATCTAATAGCGGTAATAGTTTTTTTTGCTCTTCATTGTAATACCAAGCAAAGCCATTGAGCATCACTTTATCAAAAAAACCCTTTAAAATAGCAGGCATTCCCATCCACCAGATAGGAAATATGACGATAACTTCTGAGCTATTTTTTAGCTTTTCTTGATATTGTCCAACGAGTGGGTCGATATAATCCCCCTTCGAATAGAGCGCAAGTTCTTCTTTCGTTAGAATGGGATTAAAGTTATCTTCATGTAAATCAATTAGTTGATACTTTTTCTTTTTCTCTAATAACCCTTTAGTAATATTATCAAGTATAAACTTGCAAAAGCTCCCTTCCCAAGGGTGCGCATATATAATTGTTACCATAAAATCCTATCCTTGTTGTAAATATGCATCATCTGATCATACTGTATAGTGTAACGCTTTATCATATATCTAAAATGATAAAGCTCAAATATATGAGGGCTTAGACTTAATGCTTTTTCACGGTTACGAATTTCAAGATGATATGAACTGACAAAACCAACCGGAGAAAAACTTAATAATAAATAATATTCTATTAGACATTAATTTCCATGAAAGCAAGCTTGCATCTTTATCTAATATAATGGTATTCATAGCCTTAATGGATTATCTTTTAACACTCACCTGTTACTGTCCACTCCCATCAATACTAAAAAAGGACATATGACCTCTTTTAGATATCCATTCTATGCCATACTCTCGCTTCATGAAAACGATACTGCGAGAGCAAACCATGAAAATAATCACTTCTCCTCAAAAATATGATGGCTTTATTGCTCAATACCAACTTGATAAAATCCTTCACTCCGAAACATTAAATTCCGCAAGACTGGTCAAAATACAAGCTTCAGAGTATTTAACATTACAAAACAGCAAGGCTTCATACTTATATTTCTTAGTAGACGGTAGATTACAGATTGAACGCTATGAACTAAATGGAAATAAAGTTATTTTTTCTTTTGAAAATACTTTTTCTGTCATTGGGGACTTAGAGTTATTTAATGATCCTGATAAAGAAAACCTAATCCATAGCACGATTCAAGCACTCTCGGATTGCTATTTACTTGCTTTACCATTATCCAGTATTCAACAAAATGAGCTTAACTCCCCCATTTTTTTACAATTTATTTGCCAACAGCTTAGTAAAAAACTCTATCATGCATCACAGTTACACTCTAATTCATCCTATGACGTTGAATATAAATTAAGGCGCTACCTAGCTTTTACATATAACCAATATGGTTCTGATTTTAAATTAGAAAATAGAGAGTCTATTGCGGCTATGCTAGGTGTCTCTGTGCGGCAATTAAATCGAACATTATCAAAATTGGCACAAGAAAATTTGATTAGGTACAAAGGAAAGCACGTAATAATTATTAACGCTGATGACCTACTTAATTATGACCAGTGAATATTCAAGGACTATATCCCCCACTCACAGATATCCATAATTTGTGTTTTGCATTAAGGTCGTCAGGTCTAAACTAGAATCTTAAGCATAACTAAATATTTATCCGTTTATTAATCGTGTTTTTGTTTGATTCCCCAAATAGAGTTTAATAATGATAGTTTTAATAGACTGCATTCAATATAACAATTCAACTGGTTCCTTTACTTTCAAATAAAGTGGTACTTTTATCAATCCACAATTAGCCTATATTAAAAACATATCCTATTTTTAAATGGAGCTATCAATGTCAATATACAATGAGTTTGGGCAGCCCGTAGGCAAAGCCATTCCTGATTGGTCACCTCGACCATTACCGCAACGGATTCAGTTATCTGGCCATTATTGCCGAATCGAGCCCCTAAACCTTTCACATGCTGAAAACTTATTTAGCGCCTATTCCCAATTCCCAGATACTCGTCATTGGACTTGGCTTACTGATGAAGCTCCACGTAATCTATCTGAATATCAAAGGTGGGTTGCTAAAGTTTCTGAGAAAAACGATCCATTATTTTTTGCTATTTTAGATAACCAGAAAAACACTGCAATCGGTGTATTTTCACTCATGAGAATCGATGCAAATAATGGTGTTATCGAAGTCGGTCATGTGCATTTCTCACCACTACTCAGTGGCACTATAATGGGCACAGAAGCCCATTGGCTACTTATGAGATATATTTTTGATACTTTAGGCTATCGACGCTACGAATGGAAATGTAATAGCTTAAACGCCCCCTCTCATCGCGCAGCCTTACGTTTAGGTTTTCAGTACGAAGGTCGGTTTAGAAATGCATTAGTCACAAAAGGAAGAAACCGTGATACCGACTGGTTCTCTATCATTGATAATGAATGGCCGGACATCAATGACGCTTTTATCGCTTGGTTGTCGCCATCGAACCATATCAATGACAAACAAATTAAGTCATTAGCACAAATAAGGAAAAACATCTTATTAGCCGAAATCTAGATATTCCCCATGATAGAGGGTTAATACTTGTCATTATTAAGAGTAAAAATCTGGCGCAATGACATCAATACGGCCAGTGCAAATAGCACTCCCACGTTGTAAAAACGTTGATGCCCATCTTGAGCTATTTACGGCATACACTAATGTTTTTAAACCAGCCTATTTAATTATTTATACCCTCTGATTATTCCGTAATTTATGGTTTAAATGAATAGAAATACTCGCTAGCTCCGTCGTTAATTCTAGTCAGCTATTACACGTCATTCATCAAACAATAAACCGCTTGGCAACTGAGGAACGGTTTGCTGCGCTGCCGCTAATGCCTCAATCAAAAATGGTGTATCTCAAGGCACAAGGTGAATCTAAAAAAACGACATATGAAAGTTCATTCATAGCTGTAAATAAAAAATAGGCATTTATTATTTAACAATAATTTCATTAAGTGATAAATATTACATCCATGAGTACTATTGACGAATATCATTATAATCGGGTGTTTTATCAAATATAGCCTTTGCAAATGGACACAACGGAGTAATTTTACGTCCTTCATCCCTCATCCGTTCAACCACTTTAGCCACCAATAATTTTGCAATTCCTTGCCCTCTTAAGCTTTCATCAACCAGTGTATGATCAATAATGGCTAAATCATCCCCTGTATAAACAAAAGTGATCTCTGCAAGGCGAATTTGCTTGTCATCAGACAAGATGAAAAAACTGTTGTGATCGGACTGAATATTCATCCTAACCACCTCTCCTTAAATTAAATTGTTTATTTAGAGTAAGTGACATAGGTTTAAAAGACAATCATGATTTATTGCTGGGAGATACAAAGACATTGAAGATAGCAATTTTTGTACAACTATCTACTTACTATTAATCAATTACCATTGAAGCATCATAGCGCCCGATAATAGTTAGATTGTGTTCTTCCTAAAAGGCCGTTATTCCATAGATACATCCAAACGACTTAAACTAGGCAAGTGATAGTAACAATAAAATTGACACTCAACTGAATGAGTATGATAATCATTTTCAAATATGATTTTGTCTTGGGAATAAAATGGAAAAGAAAAAAATTTATTTAGTCTATAGCCGAAGCCCAACGCTTGGAAGGATCACTTTCCCATGGGTTAATGGCTCCAGCTTTATTGCTCGCTTCCTTGATGGAAATACAGTTGATAGCTATATATCAGCCTTACAAAATGAAATAAGCAAAACAAATTTAGATTGGGAAATTCATCCTGATAATACAGAGTCAAATATAGAAAAATTAATTTCTCAAGATGCAAAACTACTTATCTGCGTTCCTGGCCTAAAGTTTCAATTTAACAGTGCTGGATTTGATAAAAATAATATTATCTACCTAAGCACAATGGAATACGCTAACAATGTAACCACCCCTGTTTTAAAGAAAATCAATGAAATAGAGAATACTCAGTAAGATACTCTGAAAAACTTTACAGGCTAGATAACTCTCCCCCTATATTTATCATGCTGATTTTAATGAATTTCTATCTCAGCATTAACCTTACTCGTACAGTTATCTGAGTGTTTTTATCACTAGAATATCTCAAAGTTACAACAATAGCGTTAAACATATAAAGTAAATTCTTTGTTTAACGCTGTATTTTGAAAAAATATTCGTTTTGGTCGTTTTAATGGCTAGAAAAATTACTGATAACTTCATATGTTAATGAATTTTCAGAGCTATCGATAATTTTTAATTTTACATTTTCATAAGAAATAATATTACTTTCTTTAAGGTTATACTGGATATTATTTCCAAACCCTTGATTTTCTATGCTTGAGCCTATTTTTCTATAGCTAATGTCTACTATCTGATTATTTATCCCATTAAAAATTAAAGCCTGCTCAAATGAATTGCCATCGGGATTACTCAATTTAAGATATTCAATTTGGGCTTTATCACTACAAACAGCAACATTTAAATCAGTCACAATGCAAATTTCATTCGCATTAGCTTCTTTTTTTATTAAAATTGAACTCCACGGTTGACCAAGAGCCTCAACAACGACAGAACCAGAGTCAATGGTTTGAGCTGGCATATAAAAATCACCTTTATCACTTGAACCAACCTTTTTAAATACACCAGGAATAATCTTATAAGCTAAATCTATTTGTATTGGGTTTAAAACCTTAATCGCACTCAGTTCGCTTATATCCCCTTCCCTGACTAAACTTTGACCTATGATTGCTCGATTCACACTCCCTACTTTAGGTTCGCTTATTCTATGTGAGTCTGGAGTATAATTATATTCAGTCACTGCACACCCAGATAATGTAAAAATACAACCCACTAAAACTAATAAATTTTTCATTTGATAAGACTCGCAAGATAAAACATATGTGAACATCAAAGTTTACATTTACAAACAAATTCCAACAAGTCACTATCTTCGTCTCTGCTAGTTGATAACCACTCATAGCGACCTGCTGCCGTGGCTTTTTTCCCTTTCTGGTAGGTCATATTGTGCTTTAATAAATGTGGATATTTTAATGAAGGAGCCTATCCACCTTTAAAATAAGTTATCGATATGAAACAAAAATTACCAAAGTCATATACTGAAAGTTGCAAGAATAAAGTGATTATCGCCCCCTAAATTTGATGAAGCAATTAGGAGTAGATGGTCAACTAATGACCTGACCGTGAAAAATATATTGATAATATTTTTCACGGTCATTTATTTTTAATCAACCTGAAACTTCGTTAACTTCCTGTAAACCAAATGAAGCCGCCCATTGTTATTACAGACAAAATCGTACTCCAAAATAGGGTTGATGCCATTTCTTGTTCACCTGTTTTATATTCCACCGCAAAAATAACCGCGATTGATGCTGTAGGAATTGCTAAGGTAACAGAAACTAAACCGCGTTCAACATGAGGTATAGATAAAGCAATCATTATCATCAGAATAATTAATGGCAATAAAATATTCTTACTAAGTACGTTTATGATTACTGGAATAGAAAAACTGACTTTTTGTGCGTAAAGAACAGCGCCTACGGCAAATAATGCTACCCCACCCGTTGCTTGCCCTAATAAAATAAATGAACCTTTTAAGAACTTAGGCATATCCAAACCAATTAATAATAAAATAAAAGCAAGGATAGGTGCCCATACAACAGGTTGTATAATTGCATTTTTTATACTATTGGCAACAACTGAAACAGCGCTTTGTTTACTTGTTGACGTATCATTAATATCGGTTCCCACTAAAAAAACTAAAGCTAATGGAACCTGAATTAGATTCATTAATAAGCTGCCAACTGCAATTGCAATATCTGCATCAATAGGAAATAACACACCTAATACAGGAGTTCCAACAAAAGGTACTGCGGGGCCTGCAATAGCAATAGCTCGCAATGCGGCTAAACGCGCATTAGATCTGAAGATAAAGCGGGATATAAGAAAAACAGCAATGAACCCCACAACCATACCAACGAAGATCCACAAAAAAACATCAACATTACTGATTATCTCAGTTAATGGAGTGCTCAGAATTCCTGCAAATAGCAATAATGGTAATGCATATAGCATCACCATTTTGTTTAAAACAGTGGCTTGATCTTTATTAAAATCATGCCGAGACCCTGCAAAATATCCGAGTAAAAGCGTTACTACGATTGGCAATAGCGCAGTAATAATTGTATCTAACATCAGATATCCTCTTATTATTCGAAAAATAGGGCACAATAATATTAATTGCACCCTTTAATTTATTTAATTACAACAAAGGAGGTGTTGTTGGAATAATAGGAACTTCGATGACAGTAGGGACTGAACGAGAAAATGCTTCCTGACAGATTTGGTTGATTTCATTTAATGTTTCTGCATGTACACCAATACATCCGTAGCCTTTTGCCAAAGAAACAATATCTAAATCAGGTAAATCTAGACCCGGAACACCTGGAGAATCTTCTAATTTTGCAAAAGATTTCAAAATTGCATAATCACCATTACGTGGTACAACAAATAATATGGGCAATTTTAGCTGAGCAGCTGTCCATAAACCTTGAATTGAGTATTGTAGAGAACCGTCACCAATAATGGCGATAACAGGACGATTTCTACCGCTATCTCTTTCGGCTAATGCAATACCAATGCTCGCTGGTAAATTCCAGCCAAGGCTTCCACTAGCAAAAGTATAAAAAGAATCAGGCTTATCAATTGGCCATGCGGTATGCAACTCACCCAAGTTAGAGGGAGATTCTTCAACTAATACTGTATTTTCAGGTGTAAACTCACGCAAACCTTTAAACAGCTCTAATGCTGAAAGTTGTTCTCCTTCTTGCTGTTCAGCAGCAGGGTGAGGAGACATCCTGTGTGATTGTTGTGGTGTTTGAGGCGGTGTTGCAGTACGTTTTTGTACAAGATTAAGTAAGGCTTCTAGCGCCAAGACTGGGCTAGATAATAAACTGTCACCAACTGGTGCTCTTCCTGATTCATTAGGATCATCCGTAATATGTAATAACCGCAATCCCTCTGGAATGTACTCGCCAGCTACATATGGGTAATAACGGAAAATTGGTGCTCCAATGACAATAGCAACATCATAGCCTGCTAGTTTTTTTGATAATGGTTCAATGGCAAAAGGCAAACCTCCAGCATACAGAGGATGAGTTTCAGGGAATGATGGTACTTCAGATGCTGGTGCACAGAATACGTGGCAATTCAATTTCTCAGCTAATCGAATACCGACATCCCAACCTTGCCCACGAGCAATTCCAGCTCCATAAATAAGCGCTGGGTTTTTCGCCGTTGAGAGTAGATCTGCAAATTGAGAAATACGGGTAGGATCGGGTGCATATTGTGATGCGACACTCCGTACGACAGCATCACCTAACGCAGGTTTATCCCAATCGTCTAATGGAATAGATAAAAAGACAGGGCCAGCTGGTGGCTGTAACGCCATCGCATACGCTCGCATAAAAGCAGCAGGGACATCTTCAGCTCTGACAGGCTCGTAGCTCCATTTTATCCATGGCTTAGGCAACTCTGTAGGAGAAACGTTAGTTAGCCATGGCTCCATGAGTAACATTTCTCGTGTTTGGTTTCCAGCGGTAATAATTAATGGTGTTTTATTTTGTGCCGCAGTCATGATGTTACTCATTGAGTTACTTAAACCTGCGGAAGTATGAACGTTCACAATAGCGGGTTTGCGAGTTGCTTGAGCATAGCCATCGGCTGCGCCAACTGCTGATGATTCGTGCAATGTTTGCACGTAACGGAAATCCTCTGGGAAATTTTTTAAAAAAGTTTCTTCAGTTGAGCCTGGATTACCAAATAAAGTAGTTAATTCAAGCTGGCGTAATAAATCAAATGTAACATCACGAATCGTTTTTCCTTTCATACTGTACTAATTCCTTAATATAAGTCAAAAAAGTTAGTAGTGGTCATGTCGATTTCAGGATAATTAAAAACAAAAACGTATAGATTATTGCTATTCATCTGAATTGATATGTATCTAATAATTATAATACTAAATATAGAAAATGTAATGAATTTATCATGGTTATATATTGATGCTTTTAATATTTACCAATATATATTCATTCGTTATTTGAATTAAACTGGTTTAAATTACTATTTATAGTTATTTTTATGACGCACACTAGTTAATGTTTTTACGAATTAACATGATACCAACTGTCTGGCGTTCTAAGAGTTAGCCAACCCGTTGCGTCACCAGTCTACAGAGTGCTGCTTTTTTGATATGTATAGGAATAAGCTAACAACGATTCTACTCACTTAACAATGGATGACATGATGATATTATGTTTTTATTCAAACAGTTATCAAAACGCGAATTAGCATCTGCTCATCCCAATAGAACGATAACCATTGTGATAACACGATGTATAATCTTTCGCTAAGTAATCTAGACAATCCTGTAAATTCGCTAATTACTGAAATTATTCACTCTCATTAATATTGAGTACATGAAACGTGTTTTTCGTAACGCCTTGTTGATATTGAGTATTATACGTGTAATGTTGCATTTTCAATATGATACTTCCCTCGTACTCGTTTAAGGAAGTGTTGACGTATTATTACATTCATTATTTTATTATCAATTTCTTATAATATAAATTAATGGAGTATATAATAAATCACGCCATTGATTAATCATTTTGATTTAGTTTATTCATTAGTGCCATTATACAATCATCTTAATTAGAACTTAATTAATGCTATTAGATGGCCATCTTAATTAGATACTTATTATAATGTAATTATCAACAGTCTATAAATTAGAACCAGACATATAATCTGTATTAATAACAGATATAATCATTAATATATTTAATACTATACAAACACTATTAAACTTAACGACCAGATAAAAACAAAAGTCATAGAACTTTACTAACTAACAAAAACGTCAAAATGTTAATAGTTTCACTCCTATATTAGTGTTAGTTGTTTTTTCCAAAAAATCGCCTGTCACAGTGCTACCATAGTAGAAATATCGGGTATAATAAGGGGCTTTCCGCCCTACGAGATAGCCTCCTCTTGAGACTATCTCGCTCACATAGTCAATAAATGTTCATGCCTTCGGCGCTATTGGCACTGCGTATTCCCTGTGCGGTGGTTAATTGCCCCATTCGCAACAAGCAATTTTTGCATGTCAATATACCCACGCTCACACGCATAGCTCAACGCACTTTGATTAAATGACCCCACCTGATTATCTTTTGCCGTCGTCACTACATTTAAATCAACCTGCTGACTAATAAAATATTTCACGATATCAATACGATTATTGCTAGCAGCAATCATGACAAGTGTCTCTCCATCATCTTCATATGATGAATCCTGAATATCGAATTTTCCCTCTAACGCCTTTTGGAGTTTTTTAACCACATTCACATTCTTACCTAACGATGCTGATTTAAGGGCATTATAGACATCACCATTATCTGTAGCCCAAAGGTTCGCTTTTTGTGCTATCAAGTAGTCCACCATGTCTTCATAACCGATAAAAGCCGCCCAACCCAGTGCCGTTTGTCCTAAATTAGCATTATCTTTAGCTTCAATATCTTGACCTTGCTCAATCTGCATTTTGACCGCATCTAAATCGCCTTGTTTGACGGCATCAAACCATTTTGCATCAGGCCCTTCTGAAGGCTTTTCATAAAAAATACGATGAGGCAACTTGTTTTTATTCGCGATATCAACCATCTCCATATAGTCCAAACGAAACTGTTGATAACCCTCTGGATTTTTCTCATTCAGTATTTTTGCATTACTCACCGATGTAAATAATACCAATGACAATGCCAACCCAAGTGTTTTAAAACGCATCATTGACTCCTGATGATCTCTTAACCTAAATTAGCTTGGCAGTTTACCTACTCCCCCACCAAAGGGGTAGCCAGAAAGTGTAAGATTTCATTCATGACTTCCTGTACACTTTTATGCAAGCCAACACTCAACTATTTTTAAGGTATATATCACTTACACTAAATCAAATAATCGCATTAATATCATTCAGTTAAATCAAATCAATAACACGCCCTATCATTTCCTCTCTTTTTCACTCGAAAAAACAAATAGCGGTCTACTTTCCTTAAAATAAAACATCTCAATAACATGAATATTATCAATTGGTAATTTCATTGCAGATAATAAAACTCCAATCAGAAATAAGCTTAAACATGTAAAACGCTAACCCCATTTTCTATTTTGCAAGACGACCCTATACCCATCACAATCACTAAATGTTACTCCATCAATATCCCAATATGGGTTAAATGGTCTCACTCTATTAAATCCTGCATTATCCATTTTCAAACAAACATTGAGCCACTCATCTCGATTAGGAATATACAGTATCAATAAATCCTCATTGGTAGGGGATGGTGATACTGGGTGCTCATGACATTCTGTAAATTCAATATGCCATCCCAGATTTACGTTTCCTAACATGCACCCGCTGAAGCCATCATGATTTGAAAATGAGCCAATTATTTCTAGCCCTAATCCACGACTATACATTTCACTACTTTTTGCTAAGTTACTCACTGGTCTAGCTATTCGAAAGTGCTGAAAACTCATGCTCACCACCTTTAATTTAAACTCTTACACGAATCCAATTATTAATTAACTATTAGCCGATACTTGTCAAATTCTGAGCAATCAACCAGAAAATATTTTTCATTTAATAAGTGTAACTCTTAAAGATTTTTAGTTAATTTTCTCCCGTCAATATGAGGTGTACAAAATAGAATGGGTAGGCTCGTGGGCTTATTCGAACGGCTCTGATATTTTCGGGTTAGTTAAGTTGACCATCTTAAAGAGGGCAAGTTCAAGGTAGTTAATTGTGAGTTAGTTTACATAGGAGCTTTGGCATTTTTAACTTAGAAAAAAAGCATTAATACTATTTCATTATCTAGACATCGATGTTATAACCAATTGGAACTATAATTATCACTAGTTAAGTGGGAATATTATATGGTTGATAACAAGGGATTCACCGATTTTCTTATTCGCGCCAAAATCAATACTTATGCAGGTTCAGCAACCACATCCACCGCCCCATTTCCTAATTCAAAAATGCTTACCTTCAAGGACGAAAACTTGGTCTATCAAGATGTATATTTTGGGATGAATCAATTTGCAGGACAAGAAGTCGTTTCATTAGATAATAAACCTATTTGGTCAATGGTATATTCTAGCCAACAAGTAAAAAATGGTCATGAAAACGAAGTTTATAATTTTTTAAAAAAAGCTTTGTTAAAAATACCTAATAACGCCCCTTATCGTGGGCCATCTGATTTAATTGATGGCTCGGGCTTACGCTATCAAAATAGCCCCACTGGAGATATCAGTCTATTTAGTGGTGTTGAATCAATTTGGCATGAGGAAGTCTTGCTTTATCGCTTGCATTACTCCGGGGGATGGATACTGTAAAGTCTGCTTCTTCAATTGTTATTAACTAGTAACTATCTGTGCCCCTGTTAGCTGATAACCATTAATCCATTCATAGCGATCTTTTGCCGTGACTTTGTTGCCTTTCTGGCAGGTCAGAAGCTCCAGCGCGTTAATATCGAATGCCACTATCTTTAATGGATACGGGCTACGCTTGTCACTCTCCGCCTGAACAGTCATTGTGGTATAACTTTACCTGTGGCTGTTTTAATTCTCTCTGGGGCTTTAATTACCGTTCCTGATGTGGTGATCGTGATTGATTTTGCTTTTCTCATTTCTGGTTTATTCATCTTCATATCATCAACGCATACCCATACGTTAGAATTTCATACTACTCACAACCAATTTTATTGGAAAATAATTCTAAATAACAACCAAAATAAAACAAGTTAATTCTACTTTGTGATTAACTTATACATTGAATTACATGTAATGGCATAATAGAAAAAGTTTGTTCTGGACTATATTTCCACCCCCGATTCTTCTCGGGGTTTTTTATGTCTACTTCCCAATCATTAACCAACTTTCAATTGCAAAAAACTACATACGGGATAATTCCGCATGTAGATATAACCTATTTATTGTAATTAATTCTGTCACAAAACCCGATTAGCGATCATTGGTCATCGTTTCAGTGACCAATGGTGATAGGCTATAACACATTGATATTTACTCAGAGTGCTTATTAGCATTGTGGTGGTATTGCCAGCCAGTGACGAACCTCCGATTTCAGAGCCTCTTAATGCTACAATAACTAATGTTGAATTTATTAGGATTAATTTATGTCACACAATAGCTCAAGGTCAAAAGCCCTTAACTCTGAACTGCCGTTAAATCAAAGAGCATCCCATGCTAGAAGCTGCGCTAATCATGTTTCTGCTAGACTTGGTATAACACGAGAGGAATTGATTAAAGTCACAATGGAAGCAACAGGTGTAGATTTGAATAAGCCGAAAAACGAAAGTGAACTAATGGAAGCTTTTAACTATTTTGAACAACTTTGATTTGCCGCGATTACAGCATGTTCTGCCAGTAATAATGGCGTACTTCCACACCTCACCGCAACGTTGACGCACTTTCTTTAGCTTCTCGGTTGCTCCGCGCTTTTCCATAATAGAAAGTACTTCGAGTAATTCCATTGGTTTGATTTCGGCAATTGGGGATTACCTATATAAGGAAAAACGTCTTTTTCGAATGCGTCCATCATGTCATCACGATAACCAACAGACCAGCGATCCTTTCTACCCTCATACCATTCAAGGGCTATATTTTTAAAGGTGTTTTCAGTTTGGTTAATTGTTGCCGCTTTTTCTGATTTTCTAGCTTCACTTGGATTAATACCATTGGCAACCTGTTTTCGTGCCTCGTCTCTTTTCGCTCTTGCTTCATTGAGTGTGACGACAGGATAGATACCTAAAGATATCATTTTGGTTTTGCCAGCGAATTGATAGCGATAACGCCAGCCTTTGGAACCGTTAGTTTCAACTAACAAAGATAGCCCGTTACCATCCGCCAGCGTGTAGGATTTTTCTTTTGGCTTGGCACGCTTGATTGCCATATCTGTTAGCTTCATAAATCACCAATATTGTATAGGAAAATTGTAGAGGGAATTTCTATACAAAAAACTATACAACAAATTGTAGAGATTTAGAAAGACGTTAGTAGACTTCGGTAGAGTGAGATTTCGCTAGAATTCTTGGTTTAACTGAGGTCAGGAGACTTTAGTAGACTTGATTGGAAATGAAGATGGCGGAGGAGGAGAGATTCGAACTCTCGGATGGTTTCCCATCGGCGGTTTTCAAGACCGCTGCCTTCAGCCGCTCGGCCACCCCTCCGCAATGACGTGAACTATAAACATCCTCTTCGTGGATGTAAACCCCTAATTTGATCGTTCGCTTTAAAAATATACGCCTTTCATACATTTGGGCGAAAATATCAACATTCTAATGACTTTACTTGGGTTATTTCTCTATTTTTGCTAAATTTGAGACCTAATTTTATTTGAGTTGAAAAGAGTATGTTGATCTTTAATAATCAAGAAATTAAAACAGACTCGCAGGGTTACCTGCTCGATAGCCAGCAATGGAGTGAAAAATTAGTCCCTTTACTCGCGCAGCAAGAGGATATTGAACTCACTAATGAGCACTTAGAAATCATCCGATTTGTGAGAAATTTTTACTTAGAATTCAATACATCTCCAGCTATCCGTATGCTGGTTAAAGCCGTCTCTCAGCAATTCGGGGAGGAAAAAGGTAATAGTCGCTATTTATATCGCCTTTTTCCTAAAGGCCCAGCCAAACAAGCCACTAAACTTGCAGGCCTGCCAAAACCTGTGAAATGTATTTAATTTCTTACTGATAGCGGACAGAAAAGTCTGCTATCGGCTCTGTCTTCCATGTTTCGCTGAAAAAATGGTCAATTTTAGCACCGGGTGGCCCGCCTGCTTTTAGCCACTCATCAACAAATTCAATATCTTGCTCTGAGCCATAAATAGCAAGCTTAACACTACCATCATCACGATTACACACAAAACCTTTTATACCGTTCTGATTTGCCCAATGATAAGTTTGGTAACGAAAGCCAACGCCTTGAACCCGACCATAAATATAGAAGTAGCGACCTAATACAGCCATATAAGCCTCCATTGTCACAGCATAATTATTGATAACTTCTTTTAGCAGTTGTTTTTTATTCATTGAACAGATAATCTGCTATTGAGGCACTGCTTTTAATAGTTGCGTATAAAGACAGTGTATTGCGTTATTGATAATTGTCCATATCTTAGCTTGAAAACGCACAGCACTGCCCATATATATTTTGAAGTATAAGCAAGGCTTTTAGGAGGTCGCTATGATGATCACCAGCAAATATGGGATCGGGCAACAAGTCAGACACAAACTTCTCGGCTACCTAGGCGTTGTTGTTGATGTGGATGCCGAATATTCGCTCGAACAACCACATGATGATGATATTGCCGCAAACAGCACACTACGCGATCTACCTTGGTATCATGTTGTAATGGAAGATGACAACGGTGATGCTGTTCACACTTATCTAGCTGAAGCCCAAATTACCTATGAAACCGCAGAAGATCATCCCGAACAACCTTCTATGGATGAACTAGCGGAGTCAATCAGGTCTCAGTTGCTGGCACCACGCCTACGCAACTAACAATATAATTACGCATGAGCGCAACCGTAAAGCAGCATATCGCTGCTTTACTTTTTTACATTAAAAAATAATTTATTTTTCAAGGCCTAAAGTTGAAATTTCCTGTTTGGGGCATTTATCCATAACAAACTGTAAACCCGCCTGCAAAGCGATCTGTTGCGCTTCTTCGCTAATCACCCCTATTTGTAACCATAAAACTTTTGCTTTGACTTCCACGGCTTCTTTTGCAATACCTACCGCCGCCTCGGAATTACGAAATACATCAACCATATCAATAGATTGAGGAATATCACTTAATTTTTCATAAACCAATTGTCCCAGCAACTTCTGACCTGCCAATTTAGGGCTAACGGGTATAACGGTATAACCTTGATGTAAAAGATATTCCATAACTTCATAACTCGGCCTATTTGCCTTATCACTCGCGCCGACTAAAGCGATAGTCTGGACACTCGTTAAAATTTCAGCAATTTCTTGATCTCTCATCAAAATATCTCCTAAAACCAGTAAACTATTTATTAGCATTATGATATATGTTGTACATCATTGCTCACTCAGTTTTTAAAGATGCTACAGCACATCTTATTTAAGGGAACATCATGGAATCCACTACCCGTAAAATTACAGCCTCAAAAAATATAGCTTTGGTTGCCCATGACCACTGTAAGTCTTCACTACTTTCTTGGGCACAAAAAAATAATGAGCGACTTCAAACACATAAACTCTATGCAACGGGAACGACAGGTAATTTAGTCAACCAACATACAGGCTTACCCGTCACCAGCATGCTGAGTGGCCCAATGGGGGGAGATCAACAAATTGGTGCAATGATTGCAGAACAAAAAATTGACCTATTAATCTTTTTCTGGGACCCACTCAATGCAGTCCCTCATGACCCAGATGTAAAAGCATTACTACGCTTAGCGACAGTGTGGAACATTCCAGTTGCAACCAACCCAGCAACCGCTGATTTTTTAATTACTTCACCTTATTTTGATAGCACTATCGACATTGTGATCCCTGATTACCAAAGCTATCTAACCAAGCGTACTAACTAATTATTCCGCATTGTGTGCCGGAACATTCGGTACACAATGTCCCTCCCTACGGTTTTTTCTGCTTTGCTACACCTAACTGCTTGAGTTCATCAACAAATATTGATGGTGTGTCAGGGTTATATAATAGCCAAACTTGCTGCTTAGCCCGTGTTAACGCAACATACAGCAACCGTCGTTCTTCCGCATGTTCAAAATCTTCGGGTTCAGGCAACAGCGCTTGTTCAATAATCGATTCTCTTGCAGGTGCAGGAAAACCATCCTTACCATTATTTAAGCCACAAATAATCACATGCTCTGCTTGCTGCCCTTTCGATGCATGTATGGTCATAAATTGAATATTTAACTTTGGCCAACGAGTTTGTGACTTATGCAAAATTTCAGGTTTTAAATAATGATAGCGAGCCAATACTAATATTGTTTCATCATCAAGCACATAACCACTCATTTTATCCAACAGACGTTCTAATGCATCTTCATAAAGAAGAACGACTGATTTTTTGTTACCTTTGGTTAAGCTATTTAATGGTTTATCGAGTTGAATTGGATTTTGTAAAATAAAGCGATTGGCAATATCCCCTATTCGTTCATTGAAACGGTATGTTGTATCCAGAGCACAAAGTTCCCCTTCACCAAAGTTGTTTTCAAATGAAGTGGTTAAATCCAATTTTGCACCACTAAAACGGTAGATTGCTTGCCAATCATCACCGACTGCAAACAATGTTGTTTGTTTATTTTGCTGACGTAAGGCATGTAATAACTTAGCTCTCTGTGGGGAAATATCCTGAAATTCATCAACTAAAATGTGCTTCCATGGGCTGATAAAGCGTCCTTTTTCTAAAATATTGACGGCTTGATGAATTAACCCCGAAAAATCAACTGCACCTTCCTCTTTTAATGCACTTTTCCATGCTTTTAACAATGGAGCCATTAAACGCATACGCTTTTGGAAAATATACCTAATTTCTTCATTCGTATTATCAACCATCTCTTTTTGGCTACCACCATGCATGCGCATTAAACTAAGCCAGCGCTCTAGTCGTGTAGCCACTTTCTTGCTAATTTTTTCGTTATGCCAAAATTCGCCATCTGGAATATCCCATTGTAATTCTTCACAAAGCCATTCTCGCCAACCTTTTGCTTGCGCTTTCTTCGAGGAACACTGTTCCCGCCACACTGTCAGCAACAGAGATTGTCGTTTTTGGCTATCTGTTTCTAATTCACTAACAATCGGCGATTTTTTACTTCCTTCTCGAATAATATGCAGCGCAAGTGCATGAAATGTTTTCGCTTCAATATCTTGTTGTAAACGCTGCGAAATACGTTCATTCATTTCATCTGCGGCTTTACGACCAAAAGCCAGCAATAAAATTTGCTCTGGACTAGCTAATCTACGTAACACGAGCCAGCCTGCTCTCGCAACTAAAACAGACGTTTTACCGCTACCCGCACCAGCAAGCACTAACACATTATCTTCACCATTGATCACAGATAAAGATTGTGAATAGTTAAGTGGAGTCGATTCAACCTGTTGAAAAAAATCATGATAGCGAACAAGAACAGACTCACTCCATTGCTCATTAGCCTGTTTACGGCATTGCTGGCCATTATTCAACCAATCAATGCATTGATGGTATTGCTTTGAACAATTTTCAAACTGCGGTATACGGGCCAAAGGCAAAGGAAGTGATGAAAATTTTTGAGATATTTTATCTTTAATCTGGGTGAGCTGCCGTAACGTTAGCCAATGGTCTTGCTGACTTAGCAACGCTATTTCTCTTACCAATTCGTTTAATACTTTCGCACTCACCAAACTCATTTCCGTGCTCCACTGTTGCCATTTTTCATACAAATAATGGTAAAAGCGCTGAGTTTGTTTCCATTCAGTACCGTGTAGGCGAACGACTTGCTCGTCCATAATTTCAAATTCTAATTCACCCCAAACAATGCCCCGCTTACAACGAAGGCCAATAAGTTCATTGAATGGAATAAGATATTGGTGATCCTCACCACTTACCTCGATACCCGCGTTGAGTAAGCGAACCCGATTGTAGGGATGCTGAGCCAGACGCTGTCCAATCTGTGTTGATTTCAGTTCCATACGTCCTGCACCTAAAAAATCAATGATAAAAACATGGTTTGCTTGATTCCAAACGGTTTTTTATTCTTTGTAAACACGCTATTCTATATAGACTCGGGATTGTCTTACCTTTGAGGTACTTTGTGTTAACGCTGCTTACCAGTTATCGTCGTGTGCTATATAACAGCCATGTTTTATATTATATCCGAATCTTTATAGCCCTGACAGGCACAACCTTAGTGCCATGGATTTTAGGCCAAGAGCCTAAAATTACGATCCCATTAACCTTGGGTGTCGTTGCCGCTGCTTTAACTGACTTAGATGATAGGCTAACAGGTAGAATAAAAAATCTTATTATTACTCTTTTTTGCTTTTTTATTGCCTCAGTCTCAATTGAACTATTATTCCCCTACCCACTATTTTTCTTTTTTGGATTAGCTTTTTCAACTTGTGGCTTTATCCTACTTGGCGCTTTAGGACAACGTTACGCAACAATTGCATTTGGCGCTCTATTAATTGCTATCTATACCATGTTAGGCGTTCCAATTTTTGATACTTGGTATCAACAACCTACCTTATTGCTCATCGGAGCTATTTGGTATAACGTTTTAACATTAATTGGCCATATTTTATTTCCTGTCCGGCCATTACAAGACGCTATCACGCAATGCTACCAACAACTTTCAGCTTACCTAGATGCAAAAGCTAACTTATTTGACCCCGATCTTGAAGATGATTATCAGCGCTCAGTTTATGATCTCGCGTTAGTAAATAGTCATTTAGTCAGTACCATGAACCACGCCAAGATAGCTTTGTTGAGCCGACTTAAAGGCGATAGAGGCCAAAAAGGCACTCGAAATACACTACATTACTATTTTGTTGCTCAAGACATTCATGAGCGAGCAAGTTCTTCTCATATTCAATATCAACAGCTTAGCCGAACCTTACGCCATTACGATATTCTATTTCGCTTTCAACGTTTATTAACCATGCAAGCAAGAGCCTGCCAACAAGTGGCGCAGTCCATTCTTTTACGCAAGCAATATCAACATAACCCACGCTTTGAGAGAACCTTTACCTATCTTGAAAATTCCTTATTATTGCTTAAACAACAATCCCCTGAGTTGCATGAAATTAAGGCATTACATAACTTACTTAAAAATTTGAAAGGTATTGATGTACAACTTAAAGGCTTAGGTATTGAGCAAAGTTTATGGCAACAAAACAACAAACAAATAGAACAATTATCTGATGAATCATTGTCTGGCTTTGGTGATATCATTACTCGGGTGAAGCATCATTTAACCCCCAAGTCATCGTTATTTCGCCATGCCGTTCGGATGTCGATACTCTTATGTACCGGTTATGCCATCATTCAGCTATTTGATATGGAAAGAGGATATTGGATATTACTCACCAGTTTATTTGTTTGCCAACCTAACTATAATGCGACAAAACGTCGCTTAGCACTAAGAATTATTGGTACCATTGTTGGTATTTTAATTGGATTACCACTATTAAATCTAATTCCATCCATTGAAGGCCAACTCGTGCTTATCGTCATATCTGGCCTGCTATTTTTTATGTTTCGCAGCAGCCAATATGCACAAGCGACCCTTTTTATCACCCTATTAGTCCTGTTTTGTTTTAATTTACTTGGTGAAGGGTTTGATGTCGCTTTACCCCGTATCATTGACACCTTAATTGGTTGCTTTATTGCGTTACTCGCTGTGAGTTTTATCTGGCCTGATTGGAAATTCCGCCAACTTCCACAAGTGATTCAAAAAACAATGGACAGTAACTGCCGATACCTTGATGCCATTTTGCTACAATACTATCAAGGTAAAGATAACCGTCTCGAATATCGAGTTGCACGCCGCGACGCCCATAATAATGATGCTGAATTCGCGTCTATTGTCTCTAACATGGCCTCAGACCCTAAGTCCTATAGGGTCACCCAAGAACAAGCGTTCCGCCTATTGTGTTTAAACCATACATTACTGAGTTACATTTCCGCATTAGGCGCTCACCGTGAAAAAATGCAAAATGAAGACAACTTAGCATTGCTCAACGACGCAATTTGCTATGTTGAATCATCCTTGCAAATCACTGCACTAGACCCACATGTCATCGATGAAAAATCAGATAAACTTCGCCAGAGCTTACTCAGTCGAATTGATAACATCTCGACGAGTGATGATGAAAAAACCTTGCTTATCATGGAACAGACAAGACTATTGCTTGAACTTATTCCTGAGATAAAACAAATCATCATAAAAATCAGTGCGTCATAAATACACCGGTAAGCGGGTATAAAATACATTAATATAATTTATACCCGCATCTCCTTCATCTTGATGCTACAGAGCATCATAAACATCCAACAAACTAATTCTAAACAAAATTATACAAGATTAAGCTCGAAGCTGTTATACCAAGCGATCAATTCTTGCTTAATTGTTTTGGGTAACACCGCACTATGGCACCCTTCTATCGCCGCAGCTAAACCAATTAATAACTGAATACTTGGGTCATGCTTACCATACTGCTTTAACTTCATAAAACAGGCTTTTGCCCCCATAGTGCGCAAATCATCCACCTGAGAAATACCAATTTTCCCTAATGCACGTTCAACCGACATGTTCATGTTTGGTAAGTCTTTTATCCGCATCGTAATCGCTTTTTTTTGTTTTAGCTCTTCAATAGCTGAATGGTATGCCAGCTCGATGTATTGCAAAATCAAAGCTTCATTACACCAAATCTGCTCTGAAATCTGATAGTATCGCATCTCTAAAGGAACCCCCTTCTTACTATAAACTAAGCGGTTAAGCCCTGATGCTTCAAAATGACTGCGTGCCATTAAGCAACCTCTAAGATAAAAATCCCCATCCAAAACTAATCCTACAATGGCATCATTTACCAATAAGCAAAATCCCCCAAAATGATTCTTACGTTTAAGTTCACCAAATTGACCTAACAAGCGCGATAAATAAAAAAACTTTTCGTCCATTAATAACATACTCCTTAGCTCCTTTTTCACTATGTGCAATTTTCATCCTTGAGAAAATAAGTTTTATAATGTCTTGCTTTACAACCAATTACGTACAGACAATTTTGAGAGCTGCAATAAAAAATGCCAAGAAGAAAGCAGAAAAAAACGACAAAGTTGCGAAGCGCTTTGAAAAAATAACCTTGATAGTGGATAAATATACAGTTACTGTATGTTCATACAGCATTGTAACGAGGTGAATTATGAGCATCTACTCTTGGAACGAAACAACAGAACATTCTCTTAATAATTATGCGCAAGCTATACCATCTATTGAGCTGGCAAATAGCACGATACAACAAGGTATGGTGAGCGAACTTGTCTACGATGAAAAGCACCCAATTATGGATTATATTTTGCTACCTATGCTGCGCCAATTCGGTGTTCAATCACGTTGGTTGCTTTGGTTAAGCCCAAATAAAAAGTTAAGTAAACACTGGTTAGAGCAATCTGGAATCCCGACTCATAAAGTTATGCAGTTAAATCATATGGATACCATTACAACTATTGATGCAATGGAAAAGGCATTAAGAAGTGGTAACTATAGTGTGGTTCTAGGATGGTTGCCAGAAATGAGTGAACAAGACTTTGAGCGTCTGCAATATGCTGCACAAGAAGGCCATTCTATTGGATTTATCATGCGCCCACAGAAAACCTATAATATGGCTTGTACGCAATCTAGACAACCAAATCACTTAAAAATTCACTCAAATCACTATCACTAGCTAAGATTAAGAATTTTCTTACTAAATTTCACCTTTAGTAATATTTATCCCTAAAGTGAAATGAAAAGTATTGAAGATCAATCAGATAGATAATAAATAAACATAAAGATAAATAAGCTTATCTCTCTGATTTATACACTAAAAAAATACTTTTTTTAACGTTTATTGCTCACTCTACTTGTATCTTTTTAAGTTCGTTGTAGACTTTAGCTTGTTAAGCTTATGGCATTATTTTTTACTTTTTATATTTTTTTGTAGATAATGTCCGCGAAACCTAGCAAGTAAATTGAACCAATGGCATATAATAAGGCTCAGTGAAGCCAAGCCAATATATTGGATGATAACGAGGCGTAAAATGAAAAAAACAGCTATCGCAGTAGCAGTGGCAGTAGCCGCTTTTGCAACAGTTGCACAAGCAGCTCCAAAAGATAACACTTGGTATACCGGTGCTAAATTAGGTTGGTCTCATTATGAAAATACTAACCTAAACCCAGCAAAAACTGGTACAGACTATGAAGGTTGGGGCTCAGTTGGTTCTTCAACTGACCGCGATACCTTCGGTGCTGGTGCATATGCTGGTTACCAATATAACCAGTATTTAGGCTTTGAACTGGGCTATGACTGGTTCGGTAAAATGAAATACAAAGGTACTGACAACAGCGGTGACCTGAAATCTATGGGTGTTTCATTAACTACCAAATTAAGCTATCCAATCATGGATGACTTAGACGTTTATACCCGTTTAGGTGGTATGGTTTACCGTACAGAAGCAAAAGCTCACCAAGATGGCGAGCGTTTCAAAGAAACTGATACTGGCGTTGCACCTGTATACGCATTGGGTCTTGAGTATGCAATCACTCCAGAGTGGGCAACTCGTTTAGACTACCAATGGGTTAGCAACATGGGTGATAAAGACAATATCGGTACTCGTCCAGACAACGGCATGCTGAGCGTTGGTGTTGCATACCGCTTTGGTCAAGAAGATGTTCCAGTAGTTGCTCCAGCTCCAGTTGTTGAGCCAGCGGCTCCAGTTGTTGAAAACAAACGTTTCACACTGCGTTCAGACGTTCTGTTTAACTTCAACAAAGCAACTCTGAAACCAGAAGGTCAGCAAGCTCTGAACGAACTGTACAACGAACTGAGCAGCATCGACCCAACTCAAGGTCGCGTACTGGTAGTTGGTTTCACAGACCGTATCGGTTCACAAAACTACAACCTGCCACTGTCACAAAAACGTGCTCAGTCTGTAGTTGACTACTTAGTATCTAAAGGCGTTCCAGCAAGCGCAATCGCTGCTGAAGGTCGTGGTAAAGAAGATCCAGTAACTGGTAACAAATGTGACGCTGTTAAAGGCCGTGCTGCTCTGATCGAGTGTTTAGCGCCAGACCGTCGCGTTGAAATCGAAATTCAAGGTACAACTGAAGTTGTATCTCAACCAGGTGCTTAATTCTTAGCCTAGTTTGAGTTTTGAACTGAATAAAAACCCCAATGTAAATTGGGGTTTTTTTTGCATTATGAAATCAGTATTAAGCATAAACGACCTATTGCCTATCAAGATCTTCAATCTAGCACCATCAAAAGAGAATGATCTTATTGGATCCCTAAGGTATCTCTGTGTCTGAACCTTTAGAGGCGCCTAAGATCGCCTGCAAATCCTGTTTTAACGAGCTCATTTGGTTTTCATACTTATCTTTATGTTCAGCGTCCTCAATTAACTGGATAATCGTTTCAGACAATGTTTTATTACGTTTCACTGCTAAATTGGATAAACGCTGCCAAACAGCAAAATTCAGATCTATCGATTTTTTTCTCGTGTGTGGGTGCTCTGCATTAAAATGACGCTTGCGCCTTGCACGAATGCTTTGCTTCATGCGGTTATCAAGCCCAGGAGCCATATGTAATGCAATCCAATTAAGCACCTCTGTTGGGCTGTTTTCCATTTTTAACAGCAAGTCTATCGCTTCTTTTTCCGCGCTTCTTTCAATGTAACGCGTGATCGCTTCACCAGCTCTCGCTTTATTGACGAGGTAATCCCATTTCCAGCCACATTCAAGATTTTCAAGCTGCTGATATTTCATAATATTTCCTGAATAAAACCGAATCTATCCTTATATTAGCAATATTATAAACAAATTGCTCAAGCAGAAATTCGATTTAGTTAAATAATCATTTTTCAATGAAAGAAGATAACCCGTTCTTATAAAAATAGTGTACAATCCGCATCCATCTGTTAACAAATTAATAAAACTGCATGTCCACTTTTGAAAACATACTCGTCATCTATGGGATTGGCGGGTTATGCGCAATGTTATTCACCCTGCTCGTCACAAAAGACCCAAATTGCTTTATGCGTATGCTTAGCGCCATACTTATTGGCTTCACTTGGCCAATGACATTACCCGTTGTGTTCATGTTTTCGTTATTCTAATCGATAATTCAACAATTATTGCTGCAAGATTGCCTATCAAAGGCTAATATAACAAACTTGCCCACTGGGTAATTAATTGACCTGAAAATTGTTTATAAAACAAACAATATGATTTAGCAACTTTATTCAATAAACCTAATTCAGGCATATGCGCCCAGCTAATTAGCAGGCATTTTATTTATAACCCTATTAATAGCAGATAATTATAGTGATCAGTCAAGAACTAACATGGCAAGGCCTAATTCCTAACTTATCGTCATTTCAGGCAAAATTTGTTTCCTCAGAAACACTAATCCCAACAACATTTGCTGACATCCAGCCTAGGCTGTTCAATGGGATACAACATTTTGTTGATGAATGTGCCCAAACACGCTTTATGTTTATCAAATCTGATGAAAACGAGGAATACCTTAGCATTTACGCTGACACAACTAACTCATTGTTACTCGATGTAAAAGGTATTGATGGTGACTATCAATTATCTGAAGATAAGTACTCTATTCAATGGAAAGAAGGCATTAAAAGCCGCTTTTCCTCTCGTCAAACCATTGCATATCGCAATTGGATAGAGCCAGAACAATTATTTGGCTACGTCACTCCGTCTTTAAATCTTGTACCAGGGTTATTACATCACATTAATGGCGGTGTGCTCATCATCGCTGCCAATGCATTAATTAGCCAGCCACTTATGTGGAATAGACTAAAAAGTATGGTTAGTCGCCGCCAGCTAGAATGGTTGCCCTACTCTGATAACCAATCGTTGCCAATTGAAGTTGAGCCCCAGCCACTCGAACTGAAAGTTATTGTGGTTGGCGACCGACTCGCTTTAGAAGAGTTGGAGTACATATCACCAGAACTATTTGAAATGGCCATCTACGGCGAATATGAACCTATTATGTTCTTTGAAGATGAAGAACAATTAACTCTATGGATGCGTTATATTAAATCCATTATTGATACCCATAAATTGCCAGATATTTCACCGGATGGCTGGCCTTCCCTGATCCAACAAGCTATTCGTTATTGTGAGGATAAGTTTAATCTTCCCCTTGATATGCTATGGCTAACAAGATGCCTTAAAGATGCGGCACATTATCAAGTCAATAATTTATTAACTCAGAATTCATTTATCCAAGGAATTGAGAATCGCCAATGGCGTCATAGCTTTCTGGCTGAACGCACTCAAGACGATATTTTACAAGAACAAATTTTTGTAAAAACTGAAGGCGAAGTGATTGGCCAAGTCAATGGATTATCCGTATTACAATACCCAGGGCACCCTGAAGCCATTGGAGAACCATCACGTATTACCTGTGTGGCACATTTAGGTGATGGTGAATTTACGGATGTAGAACGCAAAGCCGAGTTAGGTGGCAATATTCATGCCAAAGGCATGATGATCATGCAAGCGTATTTAAACTATGAGCTCAAATTAGAGCAACCTCAGCCATTCTCTGCCTCTATTGTTTTTGAGCAGTCCTATGGTGAAGTCGATGGTGATAGTGCCTCTCTAGCCGAGCTATGTGCCTTAATTAGTGCACTCGCATTACAGCCCATCGACCAACAAATTGCGGTAACTGGTGCCGTTGACCAATTTGGTTATGTTCAACCGATTGGTGGTGTGAATGAAAAAATTGAAGGCTTCTTCGATATTTGTGCTAAACGCGGCTTAACGGGTAACCAAGGCGTGATTATTCCAATGTCTAACGTACGACATTTGTGTACCAAAGATACGGTGATTGAAGCGGTACAAGCAGAGCAATTTCATATTTGGCCCGTTGAACATGTCGCTCAAGCAATCACACTTTTAACAAAACAACCTTATTTTGAACAACAAACTGAAGAAGAAAATGTACACCTGTTAGCTTTAATTCATGAACGCATTAATCACGCTAATTCACCAGATAAAGCTAGACTTCCTTGGTTCTTAAAGTGGATGAGTTAAGTAAAGATTGCGTAAAAAATAGCAGATCGGAGTTGTTCAGCGTACAACTGTAAGCTATCCTGTAACCCTATACATAATAAAGGCTATCTGAAGAATATGGTTGAGAAACGCGGGTCCTACACAAAAGATGATTTAATTGCTTCTGGTAAGTGCGAGTTATTTGGTGAAAATGGCCCGCCACTGCCATCAGGCAACATGTTGATGATGGACCGCATCGTCAGCATGACTGAAGACGGTGGTACATATGGCAAAGGCTATGTGGAAGCTGAGCTGGATATTAACCCAGATCTTTGGTTCTTTGGCTGTCACTTTACGAATGACCCTGTCATGCCTGGCTGCTTAGGACTTGATGCTATGTGGCAATTAGTTGGTTTCTATCTAGGCTGGCTTGGTGGCGAGGGTAAAGGACGAGCATTAGGCGTTGGCGAAGTAAAATTCACAGGACAAGTCCTACCAACAGCTAAAAAAGTTACCTATCGCATCAGTTTTAAACGCGTGATTAACCGCAAACTGATTATGGGATTAGCCGACGGTGAAGTCTTAGTTGATGGGAAATTAATCTATACCGCAACTGACCTAAAAGTAGGCTTATTCAAAGATACTAGCGCATTCTAAGCTTATAAATACAAACCTCCGCAATCGCGGAGGTTCTTAAATCGATTGATGTCTTTAAATTAAAAAACCGCAAATTGTTCCAAAGGACGGGCAGGTTATTTTAACCTAAAGGCTCAGAAAATAGTGGCATTAAATAACGGCTACAGCTCGATCCTCCATCGCTTTTCGCCACCCACCTAGCCAGTGCGAACGAGCATCTACTGCCTGATATGGGCACAGCTCTTTTGAGCGACCTGCTAAACCTGCTTGATAACCTCTTGATAAAGCTCTTTCTAAACGGTCACGCTTCTGTCTTTTCATGCCTTACTTCCCTCATTATTAAGAATGGAAAAGAAAACAGTACCTATCATTCGCGAATAGGTACTCTATAGAAATAACGCCCGTTAATAAGAAAATCAAGTAAAGATTTTCATATATTTGTCATAAATGGCATAAATGTGATTTGAATACAGTTATTGATATAACAGATTGATTTTATTGAATATAGAATATTGTTTTATTTATCATAGTATTAGATGATTACGAAAAAACCACTACTCGCACTCTATATACATTGAAAATATTAATGTTTAGGATAAAAAATGCACCCAGATAGACATATTAACTATGTCAATCTAAGGTGCATTTTGTATAAGCTAATTAGCTTGTTAAATCAGTACTTACTTATTTCTTTTACAATATTATCAGCCACCTGCTGCCAACCCGCAGACAGGATACGCACAAGCTCAGGGTAACCATCTTCATATTGTTCTAACTGCACATCAAAATTACGACGAATGATGGTTTTACCATGTGTAAATGTCCAGAACCCCTGCACCAATACTTTGCCATCATAACGGCCATTAAATGCTGTCAACGTGATATCCAATGTATCAGGTGAGTTCTGCAATGGTTGCAAAGACACCAGTTTATCGGGTAATCCCGCTGATAACTCGTTCACCATTGCTTGACCTAGTTGCTGCTCTAATGGGCTAGCCCACAAGTGAGTGCTCGCATTGGTATAGCTGACATCTGTCGTCTGATAAGTAATACCGTTTGATGTCAGTACATCAGATAACATAATGCGTTGTAGCCATACTTGGCCTTTATCCATAACCGCCGCAGACTGTGTCTGAGGAGCTTTCATTGGCAATTGGTAATACTTTTTCTCTGGGGTACTACTGCATGCTGCCAACAGTAAAACAAATATTGATAATAAATATCTCATTATTTTTTCACTCCCTTCGGCTCTACATCCTTCGTCGGTTCGGCTTCAAACACTAATGCATTACTCTTATTATTTAACGTACGTAAAAGTGGCTGAACTTCTCGCAATACCTGGTCTAAGCGCTGCATATTATCCACCATTTTATTATAAGCTGGTGAACCCGGTTGGAAACCTTTCATTGCGCGGTTCATCTCTTGCAATGTTTTTTGTAGGTCATGCGGTAAGTTTTGGAACTCTTTGCTCCCCATCACTTTGTTTAATTCAGCCAACATCGCGTTTGCCTCTTTAACCATTTTTTGCCCTTCCGCCAGCGTTTGTGTGGTTTGGCTAAGCATTGGTTCAATCGGCATATTGTTAATTTTGTCTAATACCGCAATCACTTTTTGTTGGATCTGAGCTAAACCACCACTCGTTGTTGGGATAATTTTATACCCAGCCACGACCGTTGGGCCTTTGTAAGGCTCTAAATTTGGCACAAAATCTAAATCCACAAAAAGCGCCCCCGTCAGTAAATTACCTGACTTTAACGATGCCCTTAATCCATCCTTCATTGCCAGTTTTAATTCATTTTTTAAATTAAAATTCGCGCCAACATCTTTAGAGAAACGCTCTGGCTCAATGTGGATCAAAACAGGTATCCTAAAATCATTATCCAGAGATTGATCGAGTCCTTCCGTATAAAAAGGGACTTGAGCAACCGTACCTAAGCGTATCCCACGAAATTCTACAGGTGCTCCTGGCTGCAACCCACGTACTGAATCGGAGAAAAATAAAATAAACTCTTGATATTGGGTATACAATGAATTTTGAATACTACTTTGATTATCAAAGAGTTCAAACTGAGCATTTTCCTTAACACTCGCCCCTGGCACCCAACCATCCGGTACGTCAAAGCTTACCCCACCGGTCAGTAATGTAGCAATCGACCCCATTTCAACGTGAACGCCTTGAGAGGACATATCAAACGCGATACCACTATCTTTCCAGAAGCGGACATTAGAGCTGATTAGTTTGTCGTAGGGTGCGTTAATGAATAATTGATAACGCATATCACGCTGCTCCATATCGAAATTACTGGTTTCAACAGAACCAACGCGATAACCGCGGAATAAAACAGGATCTCCCGGATTTAATTGACCTGCTTTATCACTCGTCAAAACGATACGTATTCCTTTAGCGTCTGGTGATGCTAAAGGTGGTGTGTCTAGTAATTTAAACTCAAAATGCTCTTTTGCCGCTAAGCCTGGTTGTAGCTCAATATAAGCTCCTGAAAGTAAAGTCCCAAGCCCTGTTACACCATCACGACCAATCGTGGGTTTCACAATCCAAAATGCGGAGTCGGTACGAAGCAGTTCCTTCATATCATTATTTAAGCGAGCCTTAATCAACACTCGGCTAAAATTGTCATCCAATGTCACGCTTTCTACAACACCAATATCGACGCTGCGACTTTTAATTTTAGTTTTACCCGCTTCAATACCTTCAGCATTGTAAGTAATCAATGTCACTTCAGGGCCTTGATTACTGAAATGGTAAAATAAGATCCAAGCACCAAGTAAAACAGTTATGATTGGTATCACCCACACGGGTGACCAACTCCTTAGCTTGCTGACCTTGGCATCAGCCTGTGGCATTTCTTTTGAGATCAACCTATGGCTCCTTCTTGTTCAGCAGTTTTCACTGCATTTTTCCTTTCACAACGATCCCAAGTTAATCTCGGGTCAAATGTCATCGCTGCAAACATTGTGAGAATAACAACTATGCCAAAGAAAATAATTCCTAAAGCAGGGACGATACTCATCAATTGCCCCATTTGAACTAACGAGGCCAAAATCGTGATCACAAACACATCAATCATTGACCAACGACCGACATACTCCACCAACTCATAAATAAAATGCATACGATGTGGGTCACGATTACCGTACCCTTTTGAGTCGAGACATAACCATGCAATACCAATCATCTTTAAAGTAGGAACCATAATACTGGCGATGAAAATGACCATGGCAACTGGGTAAGAACCATCCCCCCATAATAAAATCACCCCATCTATAATGGTTGAATTTAATGCGCTCCCCAGTGTATAGGTTGTCATCATTGGCAGCACATTAGCAGGGATATACAACATAATTGAAGTAATTAGCAGTGCAATCGTCCATTGTAAGCTTTGATGTTTACGTACGCTGCCACGGGAAGAACATCGAGGACATTTTTCTTGTTCCGCAGGCAAAATAGCCGTACAAACAAGGCACAAACGGATATCTTGCTTAATCCCCGTTTGGCCAACTTTTAGCGGTTTATCCAGTTTGGGAGCAGCTTCAATGCGATTCCATAACCAATGGCGGTCTAAACATTGAAACGCCCTAACTTGCAACATACAATATATGCAGTATGGTACAAAACTCAAACCTATCCCAATATCGCCATAAGCTATCAGTTTTACAAAACTGACTAACACCCCCGCCAGAAAAATTTCTGCCATGCACCACGCTTTCATTTGGAACAAGATACGCGTGATCACCACCTTAATATCTTTCGAGATACGCACTTGTAGCCCTAAAAGAATAATGGTGATCATGCAAAATGCAGGGATAATTAAAGAAAAAAACAGGAAAAATAGCGCTAACCCGCTATAACGGGTTGTCGCTATGATTTCGATAATTTGAAATAACGATATTTCATTTTCAATCCCTGCCGCTCCCATTTTGACAAAAGGGAACAGACAAGCAACAAACAACATAATTAGCGCACTAAACGCATATGCCGCTGGCTGCTTGTATGGATATCGCCACTTTGAGACTAATGTCGTCTCACAGCGTGGACAAGTGGCTTTGCTCCCCTGCTCCAATTCAGGAACAGCAACCAACATATCACACTGAGGACAAAGTACATGTTCATGAGACTCATGGGTACACAAAGTGTATTCACTCCTTAAATTAAATCTAATTTAGCCATTTTTTAGCATCTCAAGTTCTTGCCAACGGTCAAATGCCTGCTCTAGCTCTGATTCTTTAGCCGCTAAGCTCGTCAACGTTTTTTCTGTTACATCATGAGGTTGATTAAAGAAATCTGCATCACCAATTTGGGCTTGTAATGCTTCAATCTCTGTTTCCAATTGTTCAAGCTTAGCAGGCAATTGTTCCAACTCACGTAACAAATTATAACTTAGCTTATTTGAGCGCTTTACTGCTTCTTTTGACTTCACCGCTTTATCTTTGGCAGTCACTTTACTCGTTTGTTCCGTCTTTAAACTCACGGTTTGTGCTCTTTGTTGCTGAGCATCAAAATAACCACCCGCATAACGGTTAATAACGCCATTGCCTTCAAAGATCCAACATTCCGTTACGCTGTTATCAACAAACTCTCGATCATGGCTCACAAGTAACACTGTTCCTTGATACCCATCAACCAATTCCTCAAGTAACTCTAAGGTTTCAACATCCAAGTCGTTGGTTGGCTCATCAAGAATCAACAAGTTACTCGGTTTTAGGAATAATCTAGCTAATAATAAACGATTACGCTCACCACCAGATAACGCTCTAACCGGAGTCATTGCTCGCTTAGGTGGGAACATAAAGTCTTGCAAATACCCCAAAACGTGGCGAGGCTTGCCATTTACCATCACTTCTTGCTTACCTTCAGCCAAATTATCCATCACTGTTTTATCAGGGTCGAGTGCTGCACGGTGCTGGTCAAAATAGGCAACCTCTAACTTAGTTCCACAATGCACTCGTCCACTGTCCGCTTGTAAATCACCCAACATTAGACGTAACAATGTTGTTTTACCACAACCATTAGGCCCAACGAGAGCGATTTTATCGCCACGTAACACTTGCGCAGAAAAATCCTTAACTAGAACTTTATCATCAATCTGATAATTAACGTTTTCCATCTCGAAAACAATTTTTCCAGAACGGGACGCTTCACCCACTTGCATTTTAGCTGTACCCATAACTTCACGACGTTCTGAACGCTCAACGCGTAAGGCTTTTAATGCGCGCACGCGGCCTTCATTACGTGTACGTCTCGCTTTAATGCCTTGACGTATCCAAGCTTCTTCTTGCGCTAATTTTTTATCAAATTCCGCATTTTGCATTTCTTCAACGCGTAAGGCTTCTTCTTTACTGATTAAATAATCATCGTAAGTGCCTGGCCAAGAAGCTAACTGCCCACGGTCTAAGTCAATGATCCGTGTCGCCATATTGCGAATAAATGAACGGTCATGGGAAATAAAAACAATGCTACCTTGGAAGTCTTTTAAGAAGTTCTCTAACCAGAGAATAGTTTCAATATCCAAGTGGTTAGTTGGCTCATCTAAAAATAACACTCGTGGATTACTCACCAAGGCACGGCCTAAAGCTGCTTTGCGTAACCAGCCTCCCGACAGTGAAGACAGTTCAGCATCAGCTGGTAAGCCTAATTTTTTTAATACATCACTGATACGGGAATCCAATAACCATAAGTTGCGACTATCTAGCACCTCTTGCAATTCGGCAAGCTTATTTAAATTTTTCTCACTTGGGTCGCTTTCCACCAGTTTAGATACATGGTGATAATCTTTTAAATACTGCGCCTGTTCGGCAACACCTTCAGCGACAAAGTCAAAAATAGTGCCTTCCACGTTACGTGGTGGATCTTGTTGCAAACGAGCAACAATCAAATCTTGCTCATAAATAAGCTGACCATCATCTAACGGCTGCTCTTTTGTCAACACGCGCATCAGCGTTGATTTACCTGCGCCATTACGACCAACTAAACAAACGCGCTCGTTATCTTCAATATGAATTTCAGTATTATCAAGTAAAGGGGCATCACTAAAAGAGAGGTATGCGCCCGATAAATTAATTAAAGCCATTGATTCTATCCTTTACTCTGCGTGGCGAATTAGCCAGCAGTTATGAATTTGACGATTACGAGCAAAATCTTCCGAAAGCGTTTTAGCGGTTATCTCTTGTGCTTGTAATCCTAATGCCGTCACCGCTTCAAGATCCATTTTGAAACCACGCTTGTTATTAGAGAACATCACGGTTCCACCACGGCGTAACAGTTGTTTTAAATGTGTGATCAGCTGAATATGGTCACGTTGCACATCAAATGTGCCATCCATACGCTTGGAGTTTGAGAATGTTGGCGGATCGATAAAGATCACATCAAATTGTTCACGACTATTCGCCAGCCAACTTAAGCAATCTGCTTGAATTAAACGATGCTGACGACCTGTTAACCCATTGGCTTGTAAATTTTTCTCTGCCCACTCAAGGTAAGTACGTGACATATCAACTGAAGTGGTGCTTTTCGCCCCACCTAACCCCGCATGTACTGTCGCAGAACCGGTATAACAAAATAGGTTTAAAAAATCAGCGTCTTTGCACATTTGCCCTAACATTTTACGTGCAATACGGTGATCAAGGAATAACCCCGTATCGAGGTAATCAGTTAGGTTGACTAACATTTTGGCATTGTATTCTTGCACTAAGAAGAAATCGTCTTTTTGTGCTAATTTTTCATACTGTTGTTTGCCTTTTTGACGCTGACGTGTTTTCAACACCAGTTGATTAGAGGTGAGCTCTAATACATTCATGGTGGCGGTGATCACGTCAAATAGCCGCTGACGCGCTTTACGCTCATCAACCGTCTTCGGTGGTGCATATTCTTGGATCACGACCTTATCACCATAAATATCAATAGCAACATTATATTCAGGTAAATCCGCATCATAAATACGATAACAATCAATACCTTGCTGCTTTGCCCACTTGCTTAATTTTTTCAAGTTTTTGCGCAAACGGTTAGCAAAATCAGGGGAAATTTCAGCCACTGTTTCTGACGGTGTTGCTGCCAGTTGATAATTCTTTTGTACACAATCTAACGGGCCATTTTTTGCTTTAAACTCACGTTCTGAGCGCAACTGTAAACAACTGAGTAATTCAGGTGATGCACTAAAAATCGACAAACGCCAGCCTGGGAAACGCGCTTTAACCACACGACCTAATTGACTGTGCAACGCTATCAAGGCGGGTTCACTTTCTAAACGCTCACCATAAGGGGGGTTGCTCAAAATGGTTCCTGTCATTTCATTTTTGACAGGGTTTTCAAGTGCAGCCGCATCACCATGACTAAAAGAAATAATATCTTGCAAGCCCGCACGACGTGCGTTCGCACGCGCCATTTCTAATACACGTTTATCAATATCAAAACCATAGAAACGCGATGTGGTCTCTTTTAAACCTTGACGAAAACGGACCTGTGCTTCGGTGGTCAATTCACGCCATAACTGCGCATTAAATTTCGACCATGCATAAAAACCCCAGTGGTTACGATGTAAGCCCGGAGCTTTATCCGCAGCCATCATAGCAGCTTCAATTAACAGTGTTCCAGAACCACACATAGGGTCAACCAACGGTGTTCCTTGCTGCCATCCTGAACGATTAATAATTGCAGCCGCGAGGGTTTCTTTTAATGGCGCCTGCCCAGCAAGATCACGGTAGCCGCGAATATGTAGAGAATCCCCGCTTAAATCCAGTGCCACACTGGCTCTTTCTTTATTAAGGTAGACATTAATGCGGATGTCAGCTTGTTGGCGAGCTACATCAGGGCGCTGATCTAACTTACGAACGAAGCTATCAACAATCGCATCTTTCACTTTCAGTGCGCCATATTGACTATTACGGATCTCTTCATTGGTTCCTGTAAAATGCACCACAAAAGTATCATTTACAGAGAAAATTTCAGTCCAATCGATAGCTTGAACTCCGAGATACAAATCTAAGTCGCTGTATACATCGAAATCATTCAATGGCAATAAAATACGCGATGCCAGTCGACTCCATAGCAAACTTTGGTACATGACCCGTTCATCGGCCTGGAAGTAGACACCCCCTTGTGCAACTTTGCACTGGCTAGCGCCGAGCGCTTCCAATTCCGTTTTCAATAGTTCTTCTAGGCCACGAGCTGTGCTGGCAAACAGAGAATTCATAGTATTTATTACCGATTTCGATGAAAAATTGTTGCGCATTATAGCTAATCTCATGCAGTTATCATAAAGTTGCTACGCAACAATTATAAGGATTAAAAAATGATTACGCTTTCGCGCCTTTATACACACCCAGTTAAATCTATGCGGGGGATTCGTTTATCTCACGCCTTCGCTGATACTAGCGGTTTGACTTTTGATCGTAATTTTATGGTAACCACTCTGGAAGGCAAATTTATTACGGCGAGAAAATACCCGCAAATGTTACTGTTTACCCCCGTTATGCTCAATAATGGACTCCATTTACGAGCACCTAACGGTGAAAGTGCGACGATATTGTATCAGGACTTTGACGAGAAGCAGAGTCCTACGGAGGTTTGGGGGAATCATTTTCATGCACTTATTGCTCCTGAGTCGATAAATAATTGGTTAAGCACCTTTTTTGATGAGCCAGTGCAATTACGTTGGCTCAGTCCTCAATTATCACGACGAGTAAAAGAATACCAAGATATTCCAATGTCATTCGCTGACGGCTACCCTTTTTTACTAATTAATGAAGCTTCAGTCCAAGAACTTCAAAAGCGCTGTCCTGCTAGTATTAAATTAGAGCAATTTCGAGGTAATCTGATTATTACTGGTGCTAAGCCTTTCGAAGAAGATACTTGGAAAACCATCCAAATTGGCGATGTTATCTTTACCCTCGATAGGCCTTGTAGCCGCTGTATCTTAACTACTGTAAGTCCAGAAAAAGGAATTAAGCATCCCCACAGCGAACCATTGGCAACATTACAAACTTTCCGTTGTGACGAGCAAGGCGATGTCGATTTTGGGCAAAATGTAATTATCAAAAATACAGGCGTTATTCGTGTAGGTGATACAGTAAACGTATTAGAAACCAAAACGGCTAAGTCTTATATCATCCAAGAAAGAGAAAAGACTGCGGATAATAGCAACTCGAATGCACAAACCCAAAATGTCAGCTTAGTTTTTGAAGAAATGGAATATACCGGTGATAACCAAAATGTGATCCTTGAACAACTTGAGTCTCATGGCTTATCTATCCCATATTCGTGTCGAGCAGGAATTTGTGGGCGATGCAAAATTAAACTGGTGTCTGGTGAGGTCAAGCCATTAAAACAAAGTGCCATTAAAGAGGACGGCTATATATTGGCCTGTAGCTGTATTCCAAAAACGTCAGTCAAATTAGCATTCAAATAGATACTCATCTCAAAGTATTTAACACCATCATACAGAGTCAATTATGATGGTGTTAAATTCCGAGTTCAATATATAACCACGTCACGACGATCTTTTAAATTGCTTTTTATTAAGATCAGACGTGATCATTTAAATGACATTTCCATATAGCTGCCGCTTTACTTTTGAAGAATACTCAAGCATACGATCATTCATGATCTTAATTGGATCGCAAAATCTTAACGTACGATCAGGTAATTCTAATATTGGGTCAGCTAATAAACACAAACTTGCAGAAGGGCCAGCTTCCGCAATAATAAAAGTAAAATAACAGTTCGTATTTTCTAAACACACTTGAATTATTTGCCCTTGCTTAGGTGCATTAATAAAATTAAATGAAGAAAAATACCAACTTTTTGGCATCTGAGGTTTTAAAAACCGAAAAGCAACGAGGCTATTTAAGACTAATTCCGCTCTTTCTTCTTGCGTAATATTTAGTCTCTTTGCTTGTTCATCAAATAAATAATATTCCCCTGCATCTTCGATGCTAAATGGCATTTCACTACGCGCAAATACCGTCAGCATCTTAGCAGGAAAACATGAACGAAATATCATGCCGTTGGCGAGATCTAACATCACCCTGTCATGGTCATGATCAAAATACCAACGCCAATGATCATCAGGTTTAATATTCATAAACGATCCTTTAGCGACTTATCGGTAAATATATAATAAGAACGATCATCACTATGAACATTCCTAAATTTACTCAATGATTACATTTATAGTATCAAATTTTATACATTAGATTTTATGCACTAAATTCTATCTACTAAATAAAAACACATTATTGGTCATCAAATAATGTCATTATCTAAAAATTTGCTGCACATGATATCAATTTGATATAAAAATAACCACTATTAGCAATATAGTTTAAAAGGGGGAATAAAGATACCCCCTCGATAAGTAAATTTACAAATTACTAGATATGATTGACAATATCTTTAATTAATTTTGGGCCATGATAAATAAAACCAGAATAAATTTGAATTAATGAAGCCCCTGCTTCCATTTTTTCACGTGCCGCTGTGAGCGAGTCTATCCCGCCCACACCAATAATAGGTAGTTTGCCATTTAATTCACGGGAAATAATTTTAACGACCTCGGTGCTTTTTAATTGAACAGGACGTCCACTTAATCCTCCCGTTTCATTGCAATGGTTTAACCCTTGAACCAGACTGCGGTCTAATGTGGTATTTGTCGCAATAACGCCATCTATATGATGTCTGACTAAGCTATCAGTTACCTGAATTATTTCTTCTTCAGATAGATCTGGTGCAACTTTTACTGCAACAGGGACATATTTTTGATGTAAAGATTGCAATTCAAGTTGTTTAGCCTTAATACCACTTAATAAATCATCAAGCGCTTCGCCATATTGTAATGTTCGTAATCCCGGCGTATTTGGTGAAGAAATATTAATTGTAATGTAACTTGCATGCGCATATACCTTGTCCATACAAATTAAATAATCATCTTTACCTTGTTCTACTGGCGTACCTTTATTTTTACCAATATTGATACCAATAATTCCGCCATAGGTAGATTTTTTGACATTCTCAACGAGGTTATCAACGCCTTTATTATTAAATCCCATACGGTTGATTAAACCTTCAGCTTCCACTAAACGGAATAACCGTGGTTTATCATTACCAGACTGAGGTCGAGGTGTCACCGTACCAATTTCAATAAAACCAAAGCCCATAGCCCCGAATGCATCAATACATTCACCATTTTTATCTAAACCTGCCGCTAGGCCAAGTGGATTTTTAAAAGAGAGTCCCATGCATTGAACAGGTTTGGTAGCAACAGACTGACGAATAAGACATTGAAAAGGGGAATGATTCAAACGTTGAAGCTGGCGAAAAGTCAATTCATGAGCTTTTTCAGGATCGAGCAGGAACAGTGCCTTGCGGGCAAGATGATATAACATATCCAATAACCTATTTTTACTAGTGCATTTCAATAAAATAGACATCGTATCGCTCGCCAAAACCCTCGCCAAAGACTGATTGTCGAATTTTAACTGTGCGAACTATTTTCGTCGGATAAAACGCGCTATAGACTACCCTATTCAGATGTAACTTTACTATGAAAAAATCAATGAAATGTATTTTAAGTGCATTTATAGCCACTAAGGTAAACTGAACTATGAAAACTCTCCCTTAATAATAGGATTTATTCGCCCCTAAAAAAATAAACCCCTAAAATTAGATTAGAGGTTTATCTTATACATTTATGTGTTCAACTAGCTTTCTAACGCTTTAGTGATTTTCTCAAACAAATCACCAGAAAGATTGTCTAGCCCTTTTAGTTGTTCAAGCACTTTACGCATTTGAGCTTGACGTTTTTCATCATAGCGTTTTAAACGGATCAACGGTTCAATTAGCCTTGAAGCCACTTGTGGGTTACGTGTATTCAGATCCACCAATATTTCATACAAGAATTGATAACCACTACTATCCTCTGCATGGAAGTTCACTGGGTTACCCGCTGTAAATGCGCCAACGAGAGACCTTACTCGGTTCGGATTACTCATGCTAAATGAACGATGGTTCAATAATTCACGTACATGCGATAACACTTCTGGAGATGGATTTGAGCCTTGTAACGTAAACCATTTATCCATAACTAGCCCATCATGATGCCAACGCTCATCAAAGTCAGCCATAAGTGCGGCTAAGCATGGTAATTGTGAATCATTCGCCGCAGTTAATGCCGCTAATGAATCCGTCATGTTATCCGCTAATTGGTATTGTTCCTGTACTAACTTATTCGCCAGCTCAATATCATCACCAGCTGCTAAATATTGTAGGCAAATATTGCGCAGTGAACGTTTGGCAATATCCTGATGATCAACACGGTAACCCGCTATATTGATTGAACGGTAGACCGTCAAGAATTCATCATGCATATCAACAGCGAGTTTATGGTGAATAAAATTGACCACCTCGTGGATCGCAACAGGATCTATTACTGTAAATAACTCAGCTATTTCACTTTCTGATGGCAAAGTCAGGATCAGCGCAGCTAATGCAGGGTCAATCGAATCGCTTAATAATACCGCACGGAAAGCATCTACGACAGATTCAGGTAAAACTAACGTTTCACCTTTATGGTACTTAGCAACATTGATTTTGGCATAATTATTAATCAATTGTTGTGCTGCATCCCAGCGGGAAAATTCATTGCTTGCATGCTGCATTAAAAATGCAAGTTGTTCATCCGTATAGTGATAATTTAGCTTAACGGGCGCTGAAAACTCACGTAACAATGAGGGGGTTGGGCGGCTAGTAACTTCATCAAATACAAAACTTTGTGACTCTTGTGTAATATTTAAAACAGAATTTACCGCATTACCATCACGTTTTAATGCAATCACAGCCCCATCTTCACCATACAGTTCAATATCAAGTGGAATATGTAACGCTAATTTTTCAGCTTGATCGGCAGTTGCTGGTGTCATTTGGCTAACATGCAACGTATACTGCTGTTTTTCTGGGGAATATTCATCACGTACAGTTAGCACTGGTGTACCTGACTGGCTGTACCAACGACGGAACAGTGATAAATCTACATTCGATGCATCTTCCATCGCTTGTACAAAATCATCACAGGTTGCGGCACTTCCATCATGGCGATGAATATAAAGTTGCATTCCTGCTTGGAACATTTCTTCGCCCAGCAGTGTGTGGATCATTCGAATCACTTCCGCCCCTTTCTCATACACCGTCAGTGTATAGAAATTATTCATTTCAATGACTTTATCTGGGCGGATTGGGTGTGCCATTGGGCTTGCATCTTCGGCAAACTGAGCTGAACGCATCACTTTGACATTATTAATACGGTTAACCGAACGAGAGCCTAAATCAGAGCTAAATTCCTGATCGCGGAAAACCGTTAACCCTTCTTTTAAACTTAATTGGAACCAATCACGGCAAGTGATACGGTTACCTGTCCAGTTATGGAAGTACTCGTGACCAATCACTGACTCAATATTCAGATAATCTTTGTCTGTAGCCGTTTCGCTTTTTGCTAATACATACTTAGAGTTAAATACATTAAGACCTTTATTTTCCATTGCCCCCATGTTGAAGAAATCAACGGCAACAATCATATAGATATCAAGGTCATATTCTAAACCAAAGCGCTCTTCATCCCACTTCATGGCATTTTTCAGGGATTGCATCGCCCAAGGGGCTCTATCTAAATTACCCTTATCAACAAACAATTCTAAAGCCACCTTACGGCCGCTACGGGTAATAAAGACATCTTTTAAAACATCAAAATCCCCCGCCACCAGAGCGAATAAATAACTTGGTTTTGGGAATGGGTCTTCCCATTTAACCCAATGGCGGCCGTTTTCCAGTTCACCTTGTGCAATACGGTTACCATTCGATAATAAATAAGGGTAACGTGACTTATCAGCCGTAATCGTTGTGCTATAGCGCGCTAACACATCTGGACGATCCTGATAATAGGTGATGTGGCGAAAGCCTTCAGCTTCACATTGAGTACATAAAGCATCGCCTGAAACATACAAGCCCTCTAAAGCGGTATTTTTCTCAGGGTTGATTTCGTTCACAATCCGCAACGTGAAAGATTCAGGGAGTGATTCAATAACCAACTTTCCTTCACTTTCCTTATAGTCTGTCCACTCTTGTCCATCAACTTCAATACTGATGAGTGCTAAGTCTTCACCATTAAGTTCTAATGTTGATGACTGTGAATTAAGACGTTTTACCTTACTAACCGCAGTAACTACTGTTTTCGCAGGATCAAGATTAAAATCGAGGTCAATCTCTGTAATAGTATAATCAGGTGCTTGATAATCCTGACGATATTTCGCTTGCCTTAACTGAGTCATAAGTAACCTTTTAATTCGTTATATTCGATATCGTACTGCTTAATTACTATATACAATACTATAAGACACAATAATGTGAACGGATTTGAGAAACATTTTCATTAAAAGATGTTATCCATTTTTATTATAATGTTACCTTTGTATATCCCACCCTATCCAATTTTGTTACAAAATCGTTTGTTTGTTGGTGCTATAGCACTATTAAATATTTTACGTCATGTTAGTATCTTGGCGTAATTAACACTTTTGTATGTCAAAGCTAAGGTCTAGGCGATCAAACCTATTTACCTGATTTCTCGGCTTTACATGCAAACCTTATCGATAAATAAATGCGTGAATTAAGGTTGTTATACTCTCTTGTAACAGACTGGTAGATTATCGCTTCTATCTTTTGGTAAAGTGGGTATACTTTTGCAACTTTAACGATTTAGCAAATTAGCTAATATCCCCCAAATAATTCGAGTTGTAGGTAGGTGACAAGGGATGATAGACGGGATGCATAGATAAACTATGTGACTCGGCGAGCGTAGTCAACACCGCTGCAACTTAAAGAATTTCGGGTATATAAGTAGTTAAGCTCCGCGAGGATGTCTGCGCGCCATGAATTTAGACGCTACACCGATTATTACATCACTGCTTGATACCGATGCTTATAAGCTTCATATGCAGCAGGCCGTTTTCCACCGTTACCATCAAGTACCGGTCGTCGCTGAGTTTCGCTGTCGTAGCAGTGAGCTTTTAGGCAGCTACGCCAATGAAATCAGGCAACAAGTTCAGTTAATGGCAAATTTGTCGCTTTCTGATGATGAACTGAATTTTCTTCGTCGCTTACCTTTTTTCCAAGAAGACTATCTTACATGGCTAAAAACATTTCGCTTTAACCCTGAGCAAGTGGTTATCAGTAGCACTGACGAAGATCAGCTTGCCATCCGTATCAGCGGGCCTTGGCGTGAAGTGATTATGTGGGAAGTGCCTCTTCTCGCTCTTGTAAGTGAAATAGTACAAAAAGATAGGCACCCAGAGGTCACTCCAGATGATGCCGTCCAACAGCTTAAAAAGCTGCTAAATGTTTTCTACCAACAAGCAGATGAACATCAACTGGATCTATCCGGTTTTAAACTCATGGACTTTGGGACACGGCGTCGTTTCTCATATGATGTGCAGTCAGCCATTGTTTCTATGCTTAAACATGAGTTCCCTTACCTTGTAGGCACCAGTAATTACAAACTCGCTCATGAATTAAACCTAATTCCCGTTGGCACTCAAGCCCACGAATGGTTTCAAGCTCACCAGCAAATTAGCCCTGAGTTAGCAAATAGCCAGCGTGAAGCGCTACAAACTTGGTTAGATGAATACCCAAATCACCTTGGTATTGCATTAACAGACTGTATCACTATGGATGCCTTCTTGCGTGATTTTGATGCTAATTTTGCGAAGCGCTACCAAGGATTACGTCATGATTCAGGGGACCCCATTGAATGGGGAGAAAAAGCTATTGCTCACTACCAAAATTTAGGTATTGACCCCATGAGCAAAACACTGGTGTTCTCTGATAGCTTGGACCTACAAAAATCCCTTGAGTTATATCGTTATTTTCATAAACGGATTAATCTTGTATTTGGCATTGGCACACGGCTAACCTGTAATATTCCCCATGTGACACCACTCAATATCGTGATTAAGCTGATTGAATGTAATGGCAAACCTGTGGCGAAGTTATCGGACAGCCCAGGTAAAACGATTTGTGAGGATGATGAGTTTGTCAATCAACTCAGAAAAGCCTTTGACTTGCCTAAAATGGAAAAGGCCTGTTAATTAGCCTCTCTCTTCAAAGCTCTGAGGCACTTTTATTGCTCAGAGCTTTAAAACCCTCTTTTTCTTTTATTCACTTACTATTACTATAGCTTTTAAGCTCAACAATCGCGGTTCGTTCCAACAGAAATGTTTTATCGCGATTTTTTACTTGTTTCCTAACAAATGGCAAGTAACATAGAGCTTTGGCCCCTGAAATATGGGATTTCGTAAGTATACCCCTACTTTACTATTTTATTTGTCATACACTGGTTGTTTTGCGCTTTAACTCACGACACCGCAATGCAATTAAAAAAATGAATTTAATACAATTTGAATGGCATCCTAAATAATTCGAGTTGTAGGAAGGCGGCAAACAAATTGAGCCCTAGGAGCATACATAAGTATGTGACTAGGGTCAGTTTGTGAAGCCAACGCATCTACAGCTCGAAGTATGACGGATTGAGATAGTCAAAGTAGATATTGTTAATATGAAGAGAGTGAATTATATGATAGTAGCGCCTGTAGTCGACGTACTGCAAGGCCGTGTGGCGGTTGGCTCAGAAGTCACCGTTCAAGGCTGGGTACGTACAAGGAGAGATTCAAATGCTGGTTTTTCTTTCCTCGCCGTTTATGACGGTTCCTGCTTTAACCCGTTACAGGCTATCATTAATAATAATTTACCTAATTATAATGACGAAGTCCTGCATCTCACCACTGGTTGCTCAGTTGAAGTCACGGGTACCGTAAAAGAATCCCCTGGCCAAGGTCAATCATTTGAACTTGAAGCTACAGCAGTCAACGTGGTTGGTTGGGTTGAAGACCCTGACACTTATCCAATGGCCGCTAAACGCCACAGCGTTGAGTTCTTACGTGAAGCCGCGCACTTACGCCCTCGTACTAACTTAATTGGTGCGGTTGCTCGTGTACGCCACACATTAGCGCAAGCGCTACATCGTTTTTTTGATGAACAAGGCTACTTCTGGGTTTCAACCCCAGTGATCACAGCATCAGACACGGAAGGTGCCGGTGAAATGTTCCGCGTTTCCACGCTGGATTACAACAACCTGCCACGCAACGACAAAGGCGAAGTTGACTTTAGCGAAGATTTCTTTGGTCGCGAAGCCTTCTTAACTGTATCGGGCCAGCTAAACGGGGAAGCCTATGCTACTGCCATTAGCAAAGTCTATACGTTTGGGCCAACTTTCCGTGCAGAAAATTCAAATACCAGCCGCCATCTTGCCGAATTCTGGATGTTAGAGCCTGAAGTGGCTTTTGCCACTTTAGATGATGTCGCAGGCCTCGCAGAAAAAATGCTGAAATTCGCTTTTAAAGCCGCCCTTGAAGAGCGCCGTGATGACTTAGAGTTTTTTGCTCAACGTGTTGATAAAGACGTTATCAACCGCTTGGAAAGCTTTGTAAACTCAGATTTTGCGCAAGTTGACTACACGGATGCTATTAAAATCCTTGAAACCTGTGGCCAAAAATTCGAAAACCCAGTTTATTGGGGGGTCGACATGTCATCTGAACATGAGCGCTACTTAGCGGAACAGCACTTTAAAGCGCCTGTGGTTGTGAAAAACTACCCGAAAGACATCAAAGCTTTCTATATGCGCCTCAATGAAGACGGTAAAACCGTTGCAGCAATGGATGTGTTAGCTCCAGGTATTGGTGAAATCATCGGTGGTTCACAGCGTGAAGAACGTCTCGACATGTTAGATGCCCGCCTTGAAGAAATGGGCATGAATAAAGAAGATTACTGGTGGTACCGTGATCTGCGCCGTTACGGCACAGTGCCTCACTCTGGTTTCGGTCTTGGTTTTGAGCGCTTAGTGGCTTACGTCACGGGGGTGGGCAACGTTCGTGAAGTTATCCCATTCCCTCGCACGCCACGAAATGCAGCATTCTAAGCGCATTCCTTATGTTCTACATAATTCGAGTTACATGTAGGCTACGAGCGAAAATAGCCGATGAGCATAAATAAGTATGTGATTCGGCAAACTGAGCGCCCACATGCGGCTTGAAGTATGATGAGTATCGGGTCAATCGTGTATTGGCCCGATTTTTTTAGTATGACTTTAACCAACTCATTATCCCTGAGTATTACATTTGTTGCAGTACTTTGATAACCGAATCACAATCTTTACGTTATCACCTTATAATTGACCCCAAAATGGCGCTAAGCTGCGAGCACTAAGAATAATCTGCTTTTTTACATTATCTTTTCCTTTTTTCTGATCAAAAGTCTTCACTTTAGATTCGCTAAGTTGCTCAAAAAAAACTCAAATCATCTTTTAAAAAAGTTCCCTAAATTTTATATTTTTTTTCACACTGGTACGACGAGTGGTTATTATTTGGTCTATTTTTTACATTTTGAAACACCTTGTTACCATTAGTTTCAGAATCTTTGATTTTGTAGCAATTTGAGGGTAGATAATTTTATTTAGCAATGGAACACTGGTCGCCGACATAGACGACACTAATCTCTCACAAATAGTTCAAAATATTTTTGCGAATTATTTTTGGCAGTGGCAGGTGTCCGAATAACACCAATGAGGGTAATAATAATGATGAAACGCAATATTCTTGCAATGGTTATTCCAGCTCTGTTAGCTGCGGGTGCAGCAAACGCAGCTGAAGTATACAATAAAGACGGCAACAAGTTAGATGTTTATGGTAAAGTTGACGTTCGTCACTACTTTGCTAACGGTGGTAGCAACGGTGCTCCAAGCCAAGACGGTGATGATTCACGCGTTCGTTTAGGTGTTAAAGGTGATACTCAAATCACTGACCAACTGACTGGTTTTGGTCGTTTCGAATGGGAAACTAAAACCAATAAATCTGAAAATAACAACGACAACAAAAACCGTTTAGCTTACGCTGGTTTACGTTTTGCTGATTTCGGTTCAATCGACTACGGCCGTAACTACGGTGTTGTTTATGACACGAACGCATGGACCGACGTATTCCCATTATGGGGTGCGGACACTATGTCACAAACTGACAACTTCATGACTGGTCGTAACCGTAACCTGTTAACTTACCGTAACAACGATGCTTTCGGTTATGTTGATGGCCTGAGCTTCGCTCTGCAATATCAAGGTAAAAACGGCGACGACAACCTGTCTTCAGCTGGTATGAAAAAAGACAACGGTGACGGCTACGGTTTCTCAACCGCTTATGACTTAGGCTGGGGCGTAACACTGGGTGGTGGTTACTCAAACTCTTCCCGTACTCCAAACCAAAAAGCATATTCTGGTGCTGGTGGTAAAAAAGCTCAAGCATGGAACGTGGGTGGTAAATTCGACGCTAACAACGTTTACTTAGCTGCAATGTATGGTCAAACTCATAACATGACTCGTTACGGTTCAGGTGATAACTACGAAGAAGGCATCGCGAACAAAACTGAAAACGTTGAGTTAGTTGCACAGTACCTATTCGACTTCGGTCTGAAACCATCTTTAGGTTATAACCAATCTAAAGGTAAAGACTTAGGTGCATACGGTAATAAAGACCTAGTTAAATATATCTCTGTAGGTTCTTACTACTACTTCAACAAAAACATGTCTGCAGTTGTTGATTACAAAATCAACCTGTTAGATAAAAATGAATTCACCAAAACTTACGGTATCAGCACTGATAACGTAGTTGGTTTAGGTTTAGTTTACCAATTCTAATTATCAGTTAGCTGATAATTTAGAAAACGGTAACATGTTTTTGTAAGCAGCACTTCGGTGCTGCTTTTTTATTTTACATACTTTTACCCTGACTTTTCCCTGTGCTTTGTTTAACCTTCTATAAATCAAGCTAATTAATCATCAAGCCAGATAAATTCGCCACCTTTATGGATATTTATGGTCAGATTACATGCAATTCCTACCTAGCTCACAAGATCTCGCCAATTTTTAGCAAAACGGTTGGCAAAACCCCTTTCACACGTTAACCTGAGAACTCGACTCGTTCGACTAAACCCGTTTTCAGCTATATCCATCAATTTCAGTCGTATGGACTGTACAAGCAAGAATAGCCAAAGGTATTCTCACTTAGGTCATCATACGTTGTTAATTGTATTGGGTACCACTACAGAGCTTTGGAATCGACAACATGTTTGAAAAAATTACTTCTGCCCCCGCTGACCCAATTTTAGGTCTTGCCGATAGTTTCCGTGCTGATCCCCGCGATAATAAAATTAACTTAGGTATTGGCGTCTACAAAGACGAATCAGGTAAAACCCCTGTGCTTGATACCGTTAAAAAAGCAGAGAAATTCTTGCTTGATAACGAAAACACCAAAAACTATCTCGCGATTAGCGGAATGCCAGAATTTGGCCGTGTAACACAAGAACTGTTATTCGGTGCACAACATGAAATTGTCACCTCAAAACGTGCACGTACCGCGCAAGCACCGGGTGGTACTGGTGCGCTACGTATTGCTGCGGATTTTATTGCTAAACAAACCAATGCAAAACGTGTTTGGATAAGCAACCCAACTTGGCCAAACCACAAAAATATTTTTGAAGCTGCAGGCTTAGAAGTCCTGACCTACAACTATTATGATGCCGCTAATCACGGTATGGATTTTGATGGTATGCTTAATAGCCTGTCATCCGCTGTTGCTGGGGATGTGATTGTACTGCATGGTTGCTGCCATAACCCAACAGGGATTGACCCAACTCCTGAGCAATGGGCTAAGCTGTCGGACCTGTGCGCAGAAAAAGGCCTATTACCGATTTTTGACTTTGCTTACCAAGGTTTTGCTAAAGGCTTAGATGAAGATGCAGAAGGCCTGCGTCTTTTCACTAAAAACAACCCTGAAATGATTGTGGCGAGCTCATTCTCAAAAAACTTTGGTTTATACAATGAGCGTGTCGGCGCTTGTACCATCATCGCAAAAGACAGCGATAATGCAGAACGTGCATTTAGCCAAGCAAAAGCTGTTATTCGTGCTAACTACTCTAACCCACCAGCACATGGTGCCGCCGTTGTAACAACCATCCTTTCAGATGAAGCATTGAAAGCAGAATGGGTGCAAGAATTAACGGCGATGCGTGAGCGCATTAAACGCATGCGGCAGCTGTTGGTAAAAACATTAGAGGAAAAAGGCGCTAAACAGGACTTCAGCTTCATCATCAATCAAAATGGGATGTTCTCATTCAGTGGACTGACAAAAGAGCAGGTAGAGCGTCTACGTAGCGAATTTGGTATCTATGCGGTCAGTTCTGGTCGTATTAACGTTGCAGGCCTAACATTGGAAAACATGGTTCCATTGTGTGACGCTATTGTTAAAGTACTTTAATCACTACAAATAAAGTGGCGATTGAATCGCCCTTTAAACAAGGCGGTATTTTTTAGTAAAGAAACCGTTTCTAGAAAAATGGCTAAGCTCAGAATTTATCTAGCTTAGCCATTTTAATTTCTATAGCGATACGTTACTTTCTCTGTCATAAACCTATTAACACCGACTAAAATATTTAGCTTTAGTCTAGGCTACAGCCTACTATTCATCAATATGTTCATTTTCATATCGATATTCCAAATTAGTAAGATTAATTCACAAGCACTTCCTATCTGGGTATTTCACAATCATCAAATTAATATGATTTTAGGAATACTTGAATGCCCTCTTCTTCATTACCACTTAGACCAAAACTAACACATGCTTTCGTCTTTTTTACCACTATATGGTCCACTATCGTTTTTCCTGTTCATGCCAATTTACTAAATAGCCATCAACTACCCACGTTAGGTATCAATGAAAATTTATTTGAACAACCTAATAATAATGAACAATTGATCGCGGAACATAGCAAAACAGCTGCCGATTTTATTACTCAGAAAAACAATGGCAAAGATTTGGCAGCTCTAACACAAGATTATGCACTCAATAGATTGGTCAATACGACCTCCAAAGAGGTCGAAAATTGGCTATCTCAAGCGGGTAATGCACGCGTTCGTATTGATATGAATAAAAAATTATCAATTAAAGGTTCAGAATTTGATTGGTTAATTCCTTGGTACAATAGTACCGACCTCTTATTTTTCACCCAGCATAGTATTCATCAAACAGATAATCGCTTACAAACTAATAATGGTGTTGGGATACGTCATTTTGGCAAATCAAGCATGATAGGATTCAATACATTTTTTGATCATGACATATCAAATTACCACTCACGTTTAGGCATTGGTGCAGAGTACTGGAAAGATAATATAAAATTAAGTGCGAATAACTACTTTGGTATTAGCTCATGGCGTAGCTCGCCAGAATTTAATCATGATTATAATGCTCGCCCAGCCAAAGGTTGGGATGTTAAAGCAGAAGGGTGGCTAGGCTCATACCCTGCGCTTGGTGGTAACATTCAGTTTGAACAATATTTTGGTCACAGTGTCGCTTTATTTGCAAAAAATAAACAACAAACAAACCCTATTGCAGCCACTATCGGTGTTAATTGGACACCTATCCCACTATTATCTTTTAATGTGGATCACAAACTTGGCAATAACGACCTACAAGAGACTAACGTTAAAGCGCAAATTAACCTAACGTTCAATAAAAGTTTAGCTGAACACTTAGATGCCACAAAAGTTGCCAGTATGCGCAATTTAACGGGTAGATATTACGACTTTGTCGAGAGGAATAATAACATTATTCTTGAGTATCAAAAGAAAACGCTTATTTCTTTATCTTTACCCAAAAAGATCTTAGGGAAAGCAGGGCAAGAAATTTCACTCGTTAACTCCGTAACCAGCCAATATCCATTAAAAGAGATTGTTTGGTATGCTCCCGAATTACTTGTCGCTGGTGGTATTATTCGTTCACAAAAACAAAATGCTACCGTTATATTGCCATCATATAAAACAGCATCAAGTCAACAAGAGCAAGCAAATACTAACCGTTATTATCTCACGGCTATCGCCTATGATAATAAAGGAAATCCATCCTCTAAAGAACAAACTATTATTGAAGTAACGCGCTCAGACACTGTAATTATTAAGCCAAATGACATTCAGCAACACGGGCAAGGATTTGCTAATGGTACCGATGTCAATATGGTAAAAATTATTGCCAGAGATGCTAATAATAATATCGTCCCTAATGCGAAAGTCACTTTTTTTCTACCTGTGGGGTTCAACCTAGTCAAAAATAAAAGTTCTGCTATTTCACCTTCATTCTCTAAAGAGAAGCAGCCAATTAAGAAGAAAATGCAAGCGATGAAATTAACTCAGCCGTATGAATATCATACAACCACGAATACTCAAGGAGAAGCGCAAGTATTATTTACAGCTGATGTTACGGGAACTCATGACATTATCGCTGTTGTTGACCACGGCGAGCCAATAAAAATACCTGTATCACTAAGTGCTAGTATTATAGATAGACAAATCAACTCGCTAATGTTAATCAAAAATAATGCTATTGCTGATGGTAAGTCAGCTAACCGAGTGAAAGTTCAAGTTACCGATAACTATCGTAATCCTATTGCAGGAGCAATAGTCAACTTTTCAGCAACAAACGCAAATATTATTGCTACTGGTATCACTAATGATAAAGGCTTTATAGAAGTTCCTTTAACAAGTACCACAGTAGGGATTAGTCAAGTTAGCGCAGAGATAAATAATAGCACACAAACAATTGAAGTTAATTTTGTCAGTGGTGATTTAGCTAATGTCCTTATTACTTCTCTATCACCTGTTATGGAAGGAGAAAGTGCTGTTATTCACCTCAAATTAACCGATGAAAAAAATAATCCAATAACGGGTATTAGTGGAATGAAAAAAGCCATTATTGGGGGCATAGCAACGGATATTTCTATTACGGAAGTAACCACGGGTAATGGTGAGTACACAGCGAGTCTGCCAGCACAAAAAATAGGCGAACATACGATACAGGTTATTATTAACGGTATAAGTTCTGCAGTAAGTACGCTAAAAGTAACAGCCGCTAACCCTGTTATTGCAGCACAACCTGATGGTAGTGGAACACAAGGTTCAACAGGTGTTATTGAAACCATATCTATTAAGACTAGCGCGACTCGTAATATAAAACCAGGAGACCTGTTTACGGTAACGATGATAGCCAAAGATGCAAGTCATCGAGGAATAACTCAACTCGATATTAATAAAATCAAGCTAGGGCAGCATCAATATTTAAATTGGATAGATAATAATGATGGCACTTATACAATCACCCTACCAATAATAAAAACTGGAAAGCATGATTTAACAGTCTCTATCGGTCAACATTTTAGTCCCCCATTATTCGTAACAGTTGACCATCTTTCTGGAGCTAACAATGTGGCAACTATCAACATAACTAATCCAGCCCACTCTATTGATGCGGGAACACAAAGCCCTATTTTTATTTCATTGGAAGATAAATTTGGAAACTTGGTCACTGATGTTAATTCTAGTGAACTCAAAACGATAATAGATAATCAAGAAACAGTAAAAATAAAATTAACAGAAAACCCACAAATTAAAGGTGAATATATATTAACATTACCACCATTAAACGCTGGCAGGTCAACAATCGTCATCACCACAGCCAATGTATCATCCACTCCATTAACGATAAAAATAGCGCCTCAGGTACTTAATGTCTCACAAACGAATGGAGAAGGAATATCTGGGGGATTAGGGGCTGTTGCTGATATTGAACTCATTGACTTAACTCGGCCCCCTGTTGTTTCTGGTAGTTTGATGACATTTCTTGTGACATTCAAAGACTCTTTCGGCAATTCTCTTATTGGGATAAACATTGATAATATACTGACCCATAATCAAAAAGAAATAAAATATATTAGCAACAAAGACGGTAGTTATACTTTAGTCGTTAATGTCGGTGAACCAGGAGTTCGTCCATTCATATTTAATGCGAATGGGATAAAAAAATTTCTCGATATTAATGTAATAAAGTCTAACAATACACTCCAATTTTCTAATATAGAAATTCTTACTGTTGGAAATAACCAGCCAATTGCCGCAGGTACCCAAAGTAGCATCTCCGTTAAATTAACGAATGCCAATAAAGCCCCCATTTTAGGGGTTAAAAAAATCACTGCAATTCTTGATGGCCAAAAATATAATCTCGTTATAACTGAGTTGCCAAATAAACCGGGAGAATACACAAGTTCGCTCCCAGCACTAAAAAGTGGATACTATGACCTTATCGTTTCGGCGGGTAATGCACGCTCACAAGTACGACAAATTAATATCGCTCCAACCATTATTAGTGTCAGCCAAGGAGATAATGTTGGTATAACCCCACAAATCGGTAATATGACAATCAAGCCAAGTACCAAAAACGACCTATATTCAGGTGATACTTTACAAATAATTATTAACGTTGAAGATATATTTGGTAACCACTTAGCAGGCTTAACAGAAAACCAAATCCACTTAGACACAATGAAAATTGTCAAATTACAAGATAATCATGACGGTACTTATACAGCTAATTTACTTTTAACAACTGTCGGTTATCAGAAAATTATTGGTTCCATAAGTGGGATTTCTAGTAATCCTATCTCAATTACAGTTAAAAAACTTTCTGGGCCTAAACATGTCGCTAAAATCGACTTTCCACCATCGAGTGTTCCCGCCTATTCTGGTCTACCCGTTTCATTCATTATTAGTTTGAAAGATAAATCCGGAAATCCTGTAATCTATGTTAGAGATAGTGATATTAAAATTAAAGTCGATGGTATAAAGGAATCTATTATCAGAATTTCGGAAAACCCTCAACTAAACGGAAAGTATCTGATTACTATTCCGGTACAAAAAGCAGGTGAACGAATTATCGAAGCTTCTATTAATAATTCCACAGCCGCAATACTAGAACAAACACAAAAATTCTTTATACCATCTTCAAATCCATAGAATTATTTAATATATCTATTTAATTTAGATACCCCCTCTCTATTAAGTTAGGGGGTATCTATAGCTAAGCCCCCATTATGGGGGACTTTCTATTTTTGAAGGTTATTTAAAAAATGCTCTGTCGTTTGTACAGCTCCCCATTTATTACGCTGGGCTTCATTATGACTAGCAGAACTAAAGTTCATTTCATGTTCAATGCGTTGCTGTGCGAGTATTTGAATTAAATGTTCAACTGTTGAATCTATATTTTGTTTTGATAACGATTCATAATCCTTTAAATGCCTTACTTGTGTCACATTACTCGTTGATGCAGTATGATTATTATGCCGTATAGTTACACTGCGCCCTGTTTGTGACTGATAGGTTGTTTCTGCTAATTTTGAGGAAATTTCTTTATAGCTAACCTCGTCAGTATTAAAATCAATTAGCACGACATTGTTACGTCCTGATAAGTCAGATATCGTAACATCGCCTTTTCCATGACCACTAACAAGATACAGGTCATCCCCCCTATCCCCTGCAAGTTCATCCTTACCATCTAAAGATATCAGCACATCCTGCCCCATATTTTGCGCCAATAAAATATCATCTCCTCGACCACCATAAAGCACATTTTCACCATGAGAAGTAATTAATTTATCATTACCCAGCCCACCTTTGATGATCCTTCCATGTGCGGATAGGTCAACAATGTAATCGTCCCCAGCCAAACCATCAATTAACCAGTGTTTCCTCGGACTTTCCTTGAAAAGAGTAATAGCATCATCACCTATCGTTTGTGTTAACGACTTGTTTACCCCATTGAGTAAATCGTATATCGCATCAACTGGTCTCCATATCTCCATAATACCGTTGGCCTTTGACAAGGACAGTTGATGAGCTAAGTAGCTAACTAACGGCTCCATTCCGTTATGCATCATACTTTGATATTTATCGTTAAGCTTATCATAATAATGAACTTGATAATCTTCTAAGCCAGTTCGTGACTGTTTAACTCGTACAATTTTACCAATAGGGGATAAATAAGTAAGATAGTCTATGTCGTTGATATTTTCTTCAATAGCCTGGGATTTAAAACCAATTAGGTGTAGATGATTTTTTCCTATCACATCATCTATATAAACTACTCCGGCCTGATGACCATCAATGACATAATGGTCATCCCCTTTACCACCAACTAGCGTATCGTTACCTTGACTTGATAATAATAAGTCATCACCATCACCAGCAAACAAATAATTCGTCCCAACACCACCATATAGTACATTATGGCCACTTTCTGATTTCAGAGTATCATTTCCCTCTCCACCACTAAGCACATAACCATGCAGACTTTTATTAATGATAACGTCATCCCCACCAAGCCCCATAATGATATCAGCATCAGAAATATAGCCAGTAGGCAGCAATAACACATCATCATTTTCTGTAGAGGCAGCTAGAGGGTTAATAGGAATAATTTGATTTTCTATTGCACTAAGATCAACAGTAAACAAGTTACTGTATTTATCTTGCAATAAAATATTATTTTTTATATTGTCAGTGACGTGCTCAAATCGAATCGCTAATTGAGTCTCCCCAAAATTGTTTTTAAGCACTAAGCGCTTTCCTTCCATTTTCAGAGCGTACCCATTCACTGTTGGAAGTGATAAAAATACTTTATCTTTCTCACAAAGTCCTTTCATCATTTGAGAGAAATCAAATACAATATCTCCTTGTTGGTGACCTATTTGTGTTACTTGATAAGTATCGATACCCGGAGTCACTAAAATATGGTTACCTGATTTAACATGACTCAATACATTATTTGAATCACTGCCTTTATATATTAGGTTTTCAGCTAACCCAATAGGAATAAATTCCCCCCATTGTGGTCTTTTATATTGACGAGCATTATCAATCAATATTGTCTGCTTCTGTTCATCAAATGCAACTTTTTTATTTTCATTTGATACCAATTCATCAAATGCTTGATGATAACTAATGTTAAAAATTTTATCTCGTACAAGATCTGGCACATGAGAGTCTTGAGGAGTAAGTATCAGGTCTAAGATGAAACCATCTTTAGTTTTAATTTGATAATTATGATGGGGAACTCGTCCTTGTGATGTAAAGTTATAAACATTATTAAGTTGTAGTTTTATTTGGCTTTTGATATTTAAAAAAGCTTTCCCCCCAACCGTTTCCGATGGCAACGTAAAGTGTATATATAAATGTTCTCCATCCACATACACCTCATTTATTTCATTAAATGTATACTCCAAATTCACTATACTTGCAGTTTTTGTATATTCCTCAATCACGATATCTGCAATGTAGGTTTTCTGCCCCTGACTATAGGCGGGGTTTAGTTGCTGTTTGTTCTTAAACTCTCTACTTTTGTTATCATAGTATCGCTTTGTTTCATATAAATCACTCACCTGCTGATGCCACGTAAAACGCCGAATATGATATCTATCATTTCCTTCACCACCACTGGCAAGCCCTTGTGTTAAAATGAGTTTGTCGTCCCCACTGAACCCCATAAGTATATCTTTACCAATACCGCCATCGAGTATATTGTCATTATAATCACCACGAATAATGTCATTACTATTTCCTCGCACGACTGTATTTTCTATTCCCTGTAAATGTGCGACGGCAATCGATGAATGAGTACCTACTTTTTGATATTCAACGCGATTCTGCATTAAATCAATATAAGCTCTATACGAAACCGGAAGGTTATCAATGATTAATGTATCCAGACCATCTTGCCCATCTAAATATTTTGTCGGCGATTTAGCGCCATTACTTAGTAGTGATGATAATTCTCCATCCTTTAAATAAAATAGATCGTTTTTATCTCCTCCCGCAAAATATTTTTCACCTGATAAAATTTGAAATGCGTTACGTTGATTTTTTTTCCCAATAATGATGTCATTTCCGTTTGAACTATTAAAACTTGTTCCTTGGCTATCTTTATTATCCAAATATAATGATATACGTGATTTATCATCAACAATACATTCACTATGTTGTCTAACATCACCTTTGAATACTAACTGTCCCACAGGGCCAAACTCCGTTTTTCTAGTATAGAAATTCAATTGCTCAGCCCCAGATTCTGCTAATTGCTGCTGTGTAGATGATGAAGGTATTTTTGTATTACGAAAATGCTTTTGTTTAAATTTATCTAATAACGAGTGCTGATATTCGGGATTAAATTGGTAAAACTCGTGAGTAGTTACGCTTCCTGTTCGTTCAAGATCAGTTGTTTCTTTTAGCTTTCTTTTAAAGGTTTGTTCGACAGCTTTATCGGTAAGTCGCCTCGCGACTCCATAGGGGTTGATATAATAATTGGATAATAGTCTTTCACTATCTTCATAGCTAAGGGATATCGCCCCTGCTTGTATGTATTTATTATGATACATTCCCATAGCACTACGAGTCCGGACAAAATTACCACCAAAATAATTCCCAGCTTGATCCACCAAATAATATTTAGGAACGTGCCGATAAATTGGTTTTTCTATTATGCTTAGGTGGTTATCAAACCCCGCTTGTAAAATAAATTGCTCAAAATACGCTAAATCATTTTCCCAATCCGCTTGTTTAAATGCGTCTATATAACGCTTAATTAGTATTTCTTGCTGTGTTCTTAGGGTCGGTTCTAACCCTAAAGCGCCGCGAATGCCTTCTTCAAGCTCTCGGCCTGCTGAAATATCAATTTCTTCTTTAATATTCTCGACAGCTCTAATACCATTATAAACCCAGCCCCCAATAATTAAGACTCCACCAATAACTAACCCAGCTACGGGTATTGTTGAAGAGCTCGCTAGTATTCCTACAACAGTCATCCCATTTACGGCAAAACTGGTAAGTGAAAAAGCCGCATTAACAATCAAATCTTGCCGTTGTTTCACGTCTGTCACACTTTCTAATTTGACTAAACTTTCATAAGCTTGATATGCATCGATCCCCATGCCCGCTAAATTAAAAACAATAACCGTCCCAGCGGCAAGGCGTGCCCGTGCTATTGATGTTGCTCCACGAGCATTAATGATATTGGTTAAGATCGGCTGAACGACCATATCACCGTAATTAAAAAATGCTGATGCACAGCTTAGGTATAACTGTTTTTCTAACTCTTGACGGTCACTCTTTGTAATATCTGGGTTATCTAAACGATTAAGAATAGTATAAACACCAATAACAGACTGAATACCACCTGTTGCCCCCATTACTTGCCCAAAGCGATTGGCTAAACGTTGGTAACGAGGAATAGTCGTACCAATTTGGCGCAGTTTTTGGATAGTTGGTGGTGCTAATTTATTATTTTCAATACCTTTAGCAAGGCATTGAAGTTGTTTTTTTAATACTGCACTTTGCTGAAAATCACTCTTACCATCAATCAAATACGATACTTCCGTTTGTTGCCTTTGACGCTCAACAAGTAGGTTAGCTAAAGCCATATCAGCGTCACTCCCTTCCATTAAGGTAAGGTGAGTCATTAATTTGTCGGGATCAAAACGAACATGACGTTGCCATCCTTCTACAGCTATATCTTTTGAGGAGATTTGATGCCCTTTTATTGTGCATCCTAAATTCTTTAGCATCATCAAGGAAAGTCGGTTATCCCCAAAATATGCCCACTGATTTTTTGTAATAGTAAAATCAGTATGTTCTAACAATCGCTGACGCTGTTGCAAACGTAGAGACTGTAATTCGACAACGTTAGGATTATCCAGAGTCACTTGATAAATATTAAAACGTATATCTCCTGTTGGTTCCTTTTTGAACCCAGCATATTGCCATCTTGTTGTTTTTTGCCCTTCCGCTAATTGAATTGGCTCGTTAAAATAGTCATGAATGACTTTACTAAATTGCGTTTTTGCACGAGATAAATTTTTATGTTTTACGGAAAGTAAGATCCCATTTGGATCAAATAAATTAAACTCATATTGACCATTACGTTGAGTAAAATTCACAGTATATGTTGCATTTGAGCCATTCAATTGGATGATTTTTCTATCTTGACTATCAATTCCTTTTAAGAAACCCGCAAGTGATTGGTCTAATAGAACAATTCCATCTGATAAGACTAAAGAAGGGATATTCCTAGTATATTCTTGTAATTGTTTTTGAAGAATAAATTCGCCCTCTGTTTTAGTACTCTGCTTATATTCAAGCTGAGCTTGACGTTCAAATAAGCGAGTCGCTTCCTCTTGTCCTGATAAATGGAACTCTAAACCATAAGCAAGTCCCAATTGCTTGTCACTTTGTTGAGAAAATCCATTTTTCCTGATTATGCCATGATCTATCAAGCCAAGTTGGCCTTCAGACAAGTGATTTATTGATTGATTAATCCGTTGATTATATTGTTGTGCTCGTTCTATTTGATAATGTTGAAAATCACGAAATGCTTTACTAAATGACATGGATTTAAATGGAGCATTGTCAGCTGTGAAATTATGTTCTGCTAATTCACTAAACGCCTTTAGTTGATTGCAGAGTAATATATATTGATTATTATCTGTAAGTGTCGCGAGAATTTCGCGGCGGTCAAAACCATTGATTGACGGAAATAACAATTGAAGTCGCTGGATAGAATTCTCACTAAGATAATTGATAATTGCTGGGTTTTGCTTAATCGCTGAAATAAGTACTAATATATCTACCGCATCTTTATGCAGATTATTCTGCTGCTCAATACTGGCAACTAAATGCGGTGAGAGCTGTGTTTCCCCTCGATTAAGAGCCTGATTATACGCTATGCTTACCAACGGGTCATTGAGAGCTATTTTGAATTTTTGTAAGTCAAATTTACCTTCTACATCCATAAAATCAGCGGCTAAATAGGGGTGTTCTGCTAATTTTAACTTGGTAATATCGGCCTGATTTAAAGCAGCATTCTCAAGCAGAGCCTGAATCTTTTGTGCTCTAGTGATAGACAAGTACCCCTTAGCGGCTTCCCCTTGTTTTGTTGCTAGAAGCGTAGATGTTGCTTCCCGAGTCAATTTAGATGAAACTGTCGTTTCAATACCTTGTTGCCTTAGTGAATTTTCGAGTTCACCAATAAAACGTTGATGTTCCGCAACTTCAGTAGCCGCTTCTGGACTCAATGAGTGATATAAGATATTTTCTGGAGCTAAAAATGAATATTCGTTTTTTATTTCAACTAATCCTGCGATTAAATTCGCATTGGAAGCGTGCTGCGTACCTGAATCCCCCAATAAAACCCAATTAACCGGTCTTCGGTCTTCAATCATAGAAAGAATAGAAGGCTCCCCATACTCAATCATCCATTTTTTAGAGTTTATATCCATTTGAATAATGATAGTGTCATCAGGTTGCGTTCCCGCAAATTTTTCTGCTAACTTACTTCCTGTAATGTCATCAAATAAACGAATAATAACTTTCACCGATGCGTGATCAGTTTTTGGAACTAAGCTGCTATATTTTCGTATCTGCTCACTATCGACCATTTTCCATAATGGCGTTTCATTGATACCTTTTTCGAGTATTTGTATCGATAGGTCATAATAGAAGCTATCAGGAAATTGCCCGACATATTTTTTAGATTCAGCAACAAATAATTTATATGCTTCTGCGTTATAAGATACTTTTCGTAATAAATCTAAATCTAATTGATTAGTATTCGGATCTCTAAATATCCCCATAACGTCAGATTTATTATTATGTGTTAGTTGGTCAAATGACAGCTCACCACGACGTAATTCGTTAATAAAAAATAGAGGAAGAGGCTGATTATTGACCTGTATTTGCTTTGTTTTAGGGTCATACTGATAAGTATATTTAAAACCTTTGGTCGGAAATGCATCACTATCTTCAATTTCAGTGGCGAAAGGCATAATGAGTTTATTACCTGTTTCCGAGACTTTGATTGGGCGATTATAGGCAACAACTGGCATTGTCATATTATTTTCGCCTAATGCTGCTACCATTGTTATAGCAAAATTCTCATTAACGCCTCCACGGCTTAAGTCACACCCCACCATGACTAATTTATTGGGGTTATGACCTTTAAATAATTTCTGTTTTAAATACAACATCCCCTCAGCAAACTGTTTTCCCGTTTTATTTCCATATAGTGTAGATTGGTTTTTTCCTTCATAATCTCCATGACCAATAGTGATCCAACGTGTTTTACCAACTAATGCATTAGCAAGCTCACCATTTAAAACCATATATTGCTGGCTTGCTAAGTCGTATTGAATGACCATTGAATTATCAGGGTGTTTAGAGAAAGCATTCGCGGCAGAGTCAGTAGTTGCCACATCACCAGCCAATTGAATAATGACATTGTAATCATACTCGGGAGGTAGGTTCGTTTTTTCTTTTTGCGTATGCAGCAAGTAAGTTGCCTTATATTGATTTATCGCGTTATACCATAACTGAAGTGAATCTGTTTTACTCGAATGCTCCCCTGCAAGTGTCGAAGAATAATTTTTTTTACCTTTTTTCAAATAAATATTATTGAAGCCACTATTTTTTTGATTTGTTAATTCTTTATTTACCTGTTTTGATTTTTTATTTCCATCTAATCTTAGCTCCGCCATAAAATCATCTGATATTTTGACTAAACTTTTTTTTTGTGCAACGGAGCCTAATCCTTCAATAAAGCTTTCCGATAATTTTCTTTTAGGATCAAAAAATTGACTACCATCCCCAATACTCCATTTTTTATTTAATGGTGCTCGATAGCCTTGGTTAATTAATAGTTGTTGGAAGTTAGATAACTCCTCAACATCATTAATAATAATAGAACCTTGTGCATTCATTGGAAAATAGCTATCAATCGATTGTTCTGTGCCCCTGAGTTTATTTTTACCTTTCAAATTTTCTGGCAAGAAAAATGTAATGGGGAAACTTTCACTTAATATACTGGTTGGATTAGCATCTTCAGCACCATGGTGCACTAATTCAAAACCTTGTTCTCGTCCTAATTGATGATTAATTTTATCTTTTATCTGCTTTAATTTTTTATTGATTAGTTTATTATCAGGCCCTTCATAACGGTTATATTCCACTTCATTATCATAAAATATTTTTTCCTTCGGTGTTAATTCATCATAATTAACACTCCACTTCCACTCTTCCCATGTTGGCATTTCACTGACTTTTACATAATGTTCCAGTTCTGAAAACGGGTAAATAATGCTGAATAAATCATAATCCGCAGTCAAGGGTTTACCTGTTTTCGGGTCACCTAATACCTGAAAGGGAACCTTTTTATCACCATCTTGAAAGTACAATTTCCACAAGCTGCTTGGTGTGTTGTCATTTTTCTTCAACCAGAATACTTGCTTTTGTCCATCTATGGTGACAATTGTTGGATAAAAACCGTTACTATCAACAGGTCCTAATGAAGAAATAGCGCCAAACTTTAGTAATTCTTCGATCCGTTGCATACTAATTTCGAGCTGAATAGAAACAGCATACCCCTTAAAAAGGGAATCTTGTACATAATGATTATATTTATCAAATTGCTTTCTCCCCGATGTTTTTGCGAATTGTTGTAAAACAGGAATAAAACCACTATGCGGCCCCCAGTCAGAGCTTTTACCTTTAACATTGGCATTTTTACTACTATATTGCCCTGACTCAATTAAACTCATTGATTTGGTATCTACAGGGCGAATACCAATAATGATATTTTCTTCATTAGCAATATTTGCCAATGCTTTCTGATGAATAACTGGAATACCTATAGCAACGGGTTGTTCTGTGCCTGTCAATGGCTTCAAATGCAAATTAACACTTATATAATCCGATGGATTAACCATAATTTCTTTACTACTTTCTAAAGTTGAACTAGCAACATCCTTATTTTCGTTCATATATTAACCTTAAAATAAAAATATAATTTAATTATGTAATTTTAAAAAATATGGGCGTAACAATTAGTTGATACATAATAAAAATAACAATAAATACAAATCAATAAAACTTAATAATATATATTTAGTACAGAGTTTCATTCATTACATTTGATGATTAAATCACTGTTAGCATAAAAAATATAACTAAAAGGATTAAACAAAAAAAACCTTTCAGACTAAAATAAAATTATGACCGCAATAAAAAAACCTCCCAATATATATCAATAGGATATTAAAAATAAAATATTTACTGATAGCGTAAAGTAAGTTAATGAGGCAATAAAATTAATTTTAGAATCAATACATTTATATAATAAAAAATGCTCACAATTATCATTAAACTATAAAACGCCCGATTAAGTTCATCGCGCGTTTTATAACTGAAGAGCTGTTAATCTATATTAGAATTAATTTAAAGAATAACAAAATGGTATTCCTCTCTATCTCATAAGAAAGGATTAGTTTTACGTTCGAAGCCCAAATCCGACATAGGCCCATGACCAGGTATAAATTGGTAATTATCACCTAAGGGAAGCACTTTGTTTTTAATTGATGCAATTAAATCTTGATGGTTACCTCGAGGAAAATCACTACGTCCAACGCCCCCTTTAAATAGCACATCGCCCATTGATATCAATTTATCATTATGATTCACAAAAATGATATGACCTGGTGTATGACCGGGACAATGTAGGACATCGAATGTAATGCTACCACACATGATCTTATCCCCTTCTTCTAGCCAGCGATCTGGCGTAAAGTCAGGGCATTCACCAATATAAAACATCGCATTTTGTTCAGAGAGATTTTCAATCCAAAAAGCATCTTCTTTTTGCGGACCATAAATAGGTACGGAGAAATGTTTAGAAAGAATGGCGGATGCACCAATATGATCTGAATGACCATGAGTAAGCAAAATTTTAGTTAATTTCAAACCACGACTTTCGATGGCAGAAATTAATTTCTCTGCCTCTCCACCGGGATCAACCACAACGGCTTCTAATGTGTTTTCATCCCAAATAACCTGACAGTTTTGCATAAATGGTGTTACTGGGATAATAGTATATTTCATCGAACAATCACTCCATAATCTGTGTCACCTATGCACAGATTACCACGTTCTTGCCGGTCCTGTATCGATATGTATAAAATTGCTTCTAGGATAATAACCTACCCCCCCCGCTTTCATTTTCAATGCTGCTTTACGGATATTACTCAGTTGCGAGCCTTCAATATGAAAATCCATCGCCTGCCCCCGCGTGTGGTAGCTTTTTTTCGCCACGCCAGAGCTTTTACTGCGCAATTTATTATTAGTTTCTAAAGAACGATAACCAGAAATCAGTTGGACAGTTTTGTTTGTGTCCATCATCATTTGCAATAAATAGATTTGATCGAACAGTTTTGGGTCGATAGTTTTTACTTTGTCACAGCGATAATCACGGAAAAAATGATTTAAGCGTGCAAGTTCAGATTTATTATAACGACGGCCATCGAAGAACTCAGTTTTTAAAAACTCACCCGTATTAATGTTTTGAAAACGTAAAATACGAGGGCGTGGTGTCGTCATTGCTGCGAATACATGGCTTGGTAAAAAACTAAGGCCAACTGTCGCAGCACCAATTCCCAACCACTTTCTGCGGGATTGATCAATAATATCCATAGGTGATAGCTCAGACTCTAATAATTTCAAAATTAACTAGCAAGATTTTGGTAACCTATTGAGTTTAGCAAAATACGTTTCGCTTTAATGTATAATTATGTAAAGATACGCATACTTTAAGGAAATTTAATTGCAATTTTCGTCAAAAAGAGGGCTTTATCACTCGAATAGCTCGAAATATGTAAATTTTTCTAGTAGATCGACTTCCTTAATACATAGCTGGTGATTAAATGAATGGCTATCTACGATTAACAATGAGCAAACAACAAAATAGATTAGGAAAAAAACCTATCGAAAAAATAAGAGAGAAAATTCCCTCTTATTTTTAAATGATAAAATCAATTAATGTAAAATCGTTTTCAACATTGGCAAATATTTATCTGCATTATTAATCACATTATCATATTGATAGATATCAGCGCGGTATTGAGGTTTCTGGTCTTTATCAACCCAAGCTGTTTGATAATAAAGAAAAACAGGGATACGGTCAGGTATGTTCACATAACGAGTCGAACCTTCCTTAAGCGCCCCATCAATACGTTTTTGTTCCCAGCCTGCATCACCTAATAAAATCGTCGCGAGTTCACTTGCTTTATTCACGCGGACACAGCCTGAGCTTATTGCACGTGCATTGCGATTAAACAAACTATGGTTTGGCGTGTCATGTAAATAAATCGCATCGGAACTTGGCATATTAAACTTATAACGCCCTAATGAATTCGTTGGGCCCGGTGCCTGACGAATACGGTATGGGAAATTTGCAGGAGTAATATTTTCCCAATCAATAGAATATGGGTCAATTTCATATGAATCTGCCCCCCAACCTGAATAAACCGTATACCCTTTGCGGCTAAAATAGCTTGGATCTTGTTTACCTTTTGGCGCAATATCCTTACGTGCCATGCTAGTTGGCACGCTCCAAGGTGGGTTAATCACCACATTATTAAGCGCACTGCTCATGATTGGCGTTTTACGATCAGCACGCCCCACAATCACTTTAGAATCTAATATCACTTCATCATTTAAATAGAAGTCTAGTGTATAAGCAGGAATATTGACTAAAATCCCTGTACCGCCACTGGCTGGGATAATACGTAAGCGTTGAATATTCAGTGCCATTAACCCCGCCTTTTGTTTGGGTTGCATATTTAACCAAACACGAGTGCCTTTACCAATAACACCGTCTGCATCTAAACCATATTGCAGTTGGAACTTTTTCACTGCATCAACCAGTTCTTGGTTATACACTTTTGACGCTGTATTTTCTGAGCTCTCTATAGTTTTTGCGGGTTCTATGACAGATTCGCCCGATTGTTCAACCGCCTGCTCAGCAACTTGGGCCATAGTTTCAGGGGCTTCAACCTCTTCTGTCACTGTTTCACCGCCCAATAGCCCTTCGCGTTGCAGGATTTGGCGCAACACAATTACATCGTCACTCGATTGCCCCGGCTTTAGTGTTTTAGTCCCCACGATTTCTAAGTTATCTTCGGGCATTGCCAGTAACTTCAACATTTCTTTGCGCATTGGCAAATACATCGGATGATTAGGTACCTGCGATTTCACCCAATTGCTTGAGTTATTATCGGCAACTGCCTCTAACCAAGGTTTCATTTGAGCTGCGGTTGGCGCAATAATTTTGTATGGGCGATTCGTATATAACCAATATTGCCCACTTGATTCAACAGAAGAAAGATACTGTAAATAACCTAACATCGCATCAGACAAAATAACGTCACGAGCTAGCTCATTTAATTGGTTACTTTCAAGGATTTCTAACCACTGTGCAAATTGAGGTTGAACCCCTGCTAATGCTAATTCAGCCAATTGCTGTTGAAATTGGCTGATTGCAGTTTCATCTTGCCACAATAACTGCATTTGTCGCTCCGCATATAGCTTGGCTAATTGCGAAGCAAAAATAGGTTTCACATCTGCTGGGAGTGAACCGGTTATTTTCGCTAAACTCTCTGTTGGCGACATTGTCGTGATAGCTTGTACTTGCGCGACACGTTGCTGCGTATTTTCATCATTGGAAAATGCAGGGATGTGTAATACCATCAACCCACACATTACTGAGACTTGCAGAGCTCTCACTCTTCTCTTTGCCATACATCCACCTTAAGTTACTACATGGATAACAATAGTTTTTATTATATTTGCAGTTTTATTGTATTTAGTTTCAGCCACAATGTTATAGGAATAGACTAATTTTATCTTTTTTGCTTGTTATCTCATTGAAAGATAAATAGGACAACACACATGAGAAATAGAATTATTTTCATCATTAACATTTAAATGCTTATTAACGTGTTAAACATAGATGACTTTTAATTTAATGAAAAGTCTCTATCTCATTTTATTTAACCACACAATAACCCTAAAAAAATAATGGATTTAACATCAAAATAATGTATTTTTAAAAGCTAAATCCCATTCAAATTAATTAACTAATAATATTTTGATTCTTTATTGGTTTATTAATCAAATATAAAAAGCCGATAGTTATTTCTAACTATCGGCTTTGGATATATTCACGCTATTTATTACTGCAATGTGGGTTCTTGAACACTTGAGTTATCTTGACCAAAACCTTTTAGGCCAACCACATGAACATGCTCATGGCTGCCAATAACTTTACGAACGAGTTTATAGGTTGTCCCCTTCTCAGGACTGATATTCTCAGGTGCCGCAATAATTAGCTGCATTTCCAGCCTATCGCACAGTTCAAACAAGGTTGCAATTGACTTAGCATCTAATCGAGCAGCCTCATCTAAGAACAGTAAGCGGCAAGGTATGATGTCTTTTGCACGCAATCGGCGAGACTCTTCTTCCCAGCTTTGTACAACCATCACTAAGATTGACATCCCAGTACCAATCGCTTCACCTGTTGATAGTGCACCACTTTCCGCTTTCAACCAACCATCAGAACCGCGGTTAACCTCAACTTCTAACTCTAAATAGTTACGGTAATCAAGTAACTCTTCACCAATCGTTTGTGGCAAACGCTGCCCAACATCCACTTGAGGATTGAGGCGTTGGTACAATTTTGCCATCGCTTCTGAGAACGTCAGACGTTGACTAGTGAACAAGTCCTGATGCATTTCACTTTCTTCAGACAATACGCTAAGTAACAATGCATGGCTTTCTCGAATATTCACATTGAGGCGAACCCCTTTCACTTGACCAAACGCAACAGCTTGCAGCCCTTGATTTAACATACGAATGCGATTTTGCTCACGTTGGATCGTTTTGCGAATAATATTGGCCACACTTTTCGAACTGATAGCCAGTTTTTGCTCACGTGCCGTTAACTCTTCCGTTAACCGTGCAAGCTCGATTTCCATTTGCTCAATCGCATCGATTGGGTCATCAGTACGAATAATATCCTGACGAATACGCTCACGCAGATGCTGATATACCGCAATAAAGAATTGAATTTTACGTTCCGGATGTTTTGGATCTTCCGACAATCGGAGCACATCACGTAAATGTTCATTATCTGCGACAGCTAAACGTAATGCACCCAATGCCTTATCCGACATAGAGCGTAGGCTATCCCCATCGGTATAAGCCAGTTCACGACGATGTAAACGTCGTTCAACACCGTTATCTTTAACCAAACGCATCACGGCACACCAGCCCGCCTTCGCAGAAACAACTTGCTCACGCAGAATATAATAGTCTTTCTCTAATTTACGTAGACGCTTTTGTAAATTATCCATTTCAGCTTCGCACAACGTAAGCTGTTTTTCTAACTGATTAATGCGGCTACGATTTTCCATTACGCGCTGATGAAGTTCATCACGGCGAATACGCGCACGTTCTTGAGCATCAGGATCTGCTTTAACACCAATTTCCTGCATTTCAACTTCTAGCTCTTTCAACATTTCTTGTTTAGTTTCGAAAGAGCTGCGTAATGATGCTAAAACCTGATGGTACTGCGCACTTTGTGATTGGTGCTGACGTAATTGATCGCGAGCACGGGTACGTTCTGTTTCAGCTTGTTCCAAACGCTGACGTAGTTTTTCATTCAGATCAGCATTTTCATTCACCATCCCCGTTGAATCACTGTAACTAAAGTGGGCACGGCGTTGAACCACTTCAACAAGAGCAAAGGCTTGTTGTTTGGCATTTTGTTGAGTATGTTTTGCCAACTCATAATCTTTACGCAACTGGTCGTGTTGCTCAGGATCACTCAGTAGCACAGTCACAATTGGCTCTAATTTCGCTAATGCACTGCCATGTTTATTCAAGAAATAAGCGGCTTCTTCAGCTTCTGTTAGCTCTTCACTGATTTCTTCAACTCGATCAGCCAACGTTTCATCGAGTAATAATCCCATCTGTGGCAATAAACGATTCAGAGCTGCTAAACTTTCTTTACCTTGAGAAAACTGCTGACGCTGCTGCGATGTCTGATCCTCAAACTGCGCTAGATTCCGTTCGATTTCCGTACGTTTTTGGTTCAATGTACGGATTTCGGCTTCAGGATCATCCTCAAAGGCAACGGAAATATGTTGCCCAATAAATCGGCTGAATGCTTGATGGGAACGCTGAATTTTTTGCACATCGAATGATAATGTCGCATAACGTTCTGCTAGAACATCACGCTCAGCAGATAACGATTCCAAATGACTTTCACGTGCGGCGCGGCCAAATAATGGTAGCTCAGGGTAGCGCGAATAACGCCATTGGCGCTCAGAAGAGCGAATTAATACCGCATTTTCAAATTCTTGTGCATCAAAGACGCTATCATCAAAGGAAGAAGGGTCCCCTTCGATAAAATAAACATCATCAGGGCAATCTTGTAAACTTTCCAGTTGGCTACGAACTGCGGATAAGTCTTGCACCACTATCCCGTGACGTGCAGGGCCATATAATGCAGAGAAATAAGCAGCATCTTCAATCGTAATATCATCATAGATTTCAGAGAGTAATACACCATTGAAACGTTCTGCCAATGCGAGCATGCGACTATCTTCCGCCCCACTTGGTTGACTCAAACGTTCAATTTGCTTTTCAAGATCACGACGCTGTGTTGCGACTTCATCGCGCTCAACGGTAATTTCCCTTTCTTGTTCAAGTAATTGCTGCATAAATTCAGTAACAGCGGTACTTGAATCAAATGATTCACCAGATTGCTCATTCAGTTGGGTCAGGGCTTCTTGCGCTACTATCCATGCAGGCGCTTTAGAAGATAACTGCCCTATGCGTTGGCGAATTTGCTCTAATTCTTGGCGCATTTGCATGCGACGTTCACCGCTTTCGCTTACCCCAACGCTCAACTCTTCTTGTTGCGCTTCTAATTCAGCCATTAACGCATCGAGTTCATCCGGCTCATAGCTCTGACCGTGACGTTTACAAAACTCTGCCAACATACGCTCTGCATTCTGTTGACTATTGAGTCGTTGTTGTAATTCAGAAAGTTGCATACGCAATGGCTGCACTCGTTCAGCTAAATGCTGTTGCGAAGACCAATCGCGTAATAGTCCCCGAGCTTGTTGATAAGCATCACTGCGACTGACTTCACCTATCATATTTTTCACTAATTGATAGGCTTGTTCAAATTGGCTATGTGCCGCATCGGCAACACTCATTTTTTGCTCAAGAGCCAGTAATGCTTCTGTTGCTTTCTGCTCACGTGCTTCAAAAATATCTAACCATTCATCTGCATTATCAATTGATAATTCAGGTAATTGACACAAATCACGCGCACGCGTTAATGCATGCAACGCTTGCTGATACTGAATCGCACGGGTTTGTTGTACATCAAGTGCTTGCTGATAATCCGCTAGTTGGTTTTTTAGCTCATCAACTTCAACTTCAGCCGCTTCTGCGCGAGCTTCGTATTCTTCTTGTGTTTCCGTCGCCTCAGCTACAACTTCGCTTTGTTCTTCTAAGCGGTATGTCAATTCTTCAATATCAGCTTGATAGCGGTCGATTTTTTCTTGTTGACGCAACGCGGCTTGCACTAAATTTAAATGGTCGCTAGCCGCTTGGTAATCCGCTTCTAATTCTGTAGATGCGCCATTTTGTTCATTCAACTCACGCGCCATTTCTACGCTACGCACTTGTTCAACACGCAGTTGTTTACGGCTAGCTTGTAATTCATTACGTGCAGCTAATGCCGCGTCTAAATGAATACGTCTTTCATTCGAATGACGCATGTAATCCGCAGAAACATAATCTGTTGCTTGACTAATCAAATGTTTGAATAGATCCCGGTCTGACTGCGTCACGCGGATAGCTTCAAGGGTTAAACGGTTTTCACGAAGAGCCGCTTCCATATCTTGGAATGCTTTTCTGACACCGCTATTTTCTGGCAGTAAGTAATCACGTAATGAACGGGTAATCGCACTCGAAATACCACCATAAAGTGATGCTTCAATCAGCCGATAATATTTACTTCTGTCACTTGCAGAACGTAAACGTTTCGGCAACACTCCTAATTCAAATAACGTAGAGTGGTAATCCGTGATTGAATTAAATTGCTTAAATAAAATGCCTTCTTGTTGTTCAAGACGCTCTTTCAGCTCATTCAGCGGGATAACTTTTGCCTGCCGGCCATCAATAATTTCCGTTAATATTTCTGTGGGCACCATCGCCAACGGAAGGCCTTGCACCATAAATGGCTTAATATCGACTTTTTTATCACGACCTGCGACTTGCTGTAAGCGAACCCCAACCATGACACGCTGATGTTTAGAGTTTAAAACATCTAAAATGGCATAACAGACGCCTGGACGTAATTTACCATGCAAGCCTTTATCCCGAGAACCCGACGTTGCTCCAGCTTCTGTCGTGTTACGAAAATGAAGCAATGTCAAGTCAGGGATCATTGCGGTAATAAACGCCGCCATTGTCGTTGATTTACCCGCACCATTACCACCAGATAAAGTGGTTACTAATTCATCAAGGTCAAAAGTTCGGGCAAAAAAACCGTTCCAATTCACCAGCGTCAATGAGCGAAATTTTCCGCGTTCAATCATTATTCTTCATCCTCATCACTTCCTGCCGGCTCTTGGTTCTCTTCGACATCTTCATCATCACTGTCTTTTAGTGATAATTCCCCTTCTAGGGATATCGCTTCTCCATCGCGGATCATGCGTAATTGGGCATCCTGAGGATTATCACCACTGCGCACATCAGCACCAAAACGAAATACAGATTCGTTGATAATAAATTTACTCGGATCGTTTTGCAGAAAATGCACCATACCTAAACGGCGTAAACGGTTTAATGATGTTCTGAGTTTTTCTTGTAATTTTTGTTTATCAAGATCCGAGCCTGTAGAACGCTGATTAACAAATTTCAGCAACTTACTTTCATCTGCTAATGATAATAATTCTTCAAATAGCTCTTGAGAGGTAAAAATACCTTGATTACTTAAGCGTTCAGGGCTGAGGTAGAGATAGCACAGTATTTTTCCAACCATCATGTCCAACTCAGAAAGTACTGAGCGTGGGATCAACGTGGTCGAACGAGGGCGTAAATAGAAAAAACCTTCTGGCGCACGGATTAACTCCACATTATAACGCGCGTAAAATTGCTCTAATACTTCCTGAAAATCCATCAAAAATGCGTGGTTATCAAGGTCATCAATACTAATATGGCGACCCGAACGCAATTGGCTGTCTAGCTCTGGAAAAATAGGGTTAGCTAATGCTTGAGCCAGCTTAACTGGCATAAATTGTTCAATATTTGTCGATGACATGTGCCTGTACCTTGGCTCCGTGATCATTAATAGCTTGCCATTCTGCCGGTAATCCCGCCAAATCAGCCTCTGCAATGCCTAATTTTACAGCCTGATCGATAATAATACGCGCAACATCAAAATGGCGTTTTTGTGGATATTGCTGTAAATAACTCTGCAATACACGGCCAACATCTAATGGGCGCTGCTCCACTTTATAAACAGCCAGCTCAACTTCCATCAGTTCCGCAAGTTTGTCATTTAATTCGCTAAATTCTTCAAATTCCAGCTCTGGAGGTAATTCACCCGTAACCTCCTCATCATGTAGAGTCAGCTCTTCGTCTCGCATATCAAATAACCTATCTGCATTGGTATAGGTCAGCGCCCAAGGGCTGTCGAGATAATGTTGCACAGATTGGCGTAACCGCTGAGAAAATATTCTATTTTTATCCATATCAATCGCCGTACGGATAAATTTATGAACGTGACGATCGTAACCAATCCATAAATCAATAGACTGCTGCCCCCAACTAATAATACGGTCTAATTTATTTTGCAGGTCAAAAATCAGCCTATCAACCAAATCAGAAAAAATGGGAGCATTCATATTGGCTTCTTGAATGCGCAATAAATTGGCTTGAAGTTTATCACCCGCCGCTTCCAACGTATCTTGCAGCTCACGTAATGTGCCGGATGTCTCAGAAAGTAACTGCTCACAGTTCGCGATAGCTGCTTGCCAGTCTTGATTTAACAATGCAGCGATGTCTTCTTTTACCGAGTTCTGCTGCTCATCCATAATACGCTGAGATAAATCAATACTATCAAAGATTTCAGCAACTGAATATTTTAGTGGAGCAAATACATAGCGATGCCAATAAAACTCATCACCGCCCTCTTCAGCAGCTTCTGCTGCTCGCTGTAATTCCCCTGCAACAATCGAAAGTTGCATTGAAAGTCTTAACGTTGAAAACTCTCGTTGGCGAATATAGTAATCACTGATCCCCATTCCTAACGGCGTTAGACGGTAAATTGCATTACCTTCAACAAGGTCACTAGCAAAGCGGTTAAATATCTTCTGGCGAACCATGTCATTAATGGCATTATTTGCTCTCACGGCTAGAGACTCTGTTGTCTGCTCAAACCCTTTGCAAACCTCACGAAAGGCATCAACCAGCTCCCCTTCACTCATTTCGCCATTGACTCTTTCACTGTTAAGCACCGCAACCGCCAACAAAAATGCTAAGCGTTCCGCAGGAAGTGAAATCGCAAAATCATTTTTTCGAGCCCAAGACACAAGTTCAGGGACGGTCTGGGAAAAGTCACTCATAAATCGTCCTTTTGTATTTTTTTGCGTGCCATGACATGAATATAGCGCCCCATGCTAATGTAGGGTTCCTCACGACAATATTGTTGTTCTAATGCCAACAACGCAGGAAAATCTTTTTGTTGTAACTGTCTGCTTTGCAGATAATCATGGAAGACTCGGACACCACTTTTGCCTAATATTTCCATGTTACACTCACCTAACCATTCATCAACTTGTTGAGGTAAAAGTGGTTTTTGTGGTGATAATGAACGTTTACGGCGGCGTTGGATGTGTGGCGTTGCAAGGTGAAAATTTCCCAAGATTGCATTACGCATCACCAAACCATTTGCATTATAGAACATGACAGAAAATACGCCTTTTGGTCTGATTATATCTGCCAACTGTTCAATTGCATATTTTTGATCATTAATCCATTCAAGTACCGCATGAAATAAAACAAAATCAATGGGTTCATCAATGTGTTCTGCGATATCCTGTACTGCACAATGAACAAAACGCATGTTATCGCTAATTCCCTGTTCTTTAGCGAGTTCACTTGCACGTTCCAACATTTCCTCGGATAAATCGCAAAGTATCACTTGATGGCCCATAGCGGCTAGTTTGCGTGAAAAATGTCCTTCTCCGCCACCAGCGTCCAGTATTCTAAGGGTTTGCCCGTGAAACTGATTGTCTAATAATTGTATTAAATCTTGCCAAACCACCGCTTCGCGTATTTTTCCTTTTGTCGTTCCGTAGATATTTTTTGCAAATTTATCGACAATATCATCAAAGTTGCGGTCTGCCATGTGCTATCCGGTTGCCTATCATTCATCATTACTGCGTGTTTATGGGTAAATCAGTCTCGTCACGGCCCAAATTAGCCCGCTTTGATTTAGATCTTGATAAATGTCAGTCAAATCAGTCAACGGCTACTTGATGCTGCGCGTATCGCACAAAGTGTAGGCGATAGCTGAAATATGAATTATAACAGATAATAGTTATATTTTTGCATAGTACTTTATTTTGCGTAATGAATTTAATTTTAGCATCTTTAAAGATCAATTTTGTTATTTTACCGACAATTAACAACAATATCGTGCTTTTTTCAATCTCGATATTGTCATGGACATCTTTCGATCTCTCTTAAGAATAGGCCTAGTTATGTTATTTATTTTAAAAAAATATATTGGCTCACTTTTAATGCCACTGCCATTGTTACTCATTATTGGGTTTATCGGACTAATTTTACTCTGGTTTACTCGTTGGCAACGCTCAGGGAAAGTACTCACTAGCCTAAGTTTGCTGCTAATCGCTTTGCTTGGGTTACAACCAATCTCAGATAGCTTACTTTCTCCTATAGAAGGCAAATTTAATAAACGGTATGAACTGATCACTGAAGCGCCTCCGCAAGACGTCCAGTATATTGTTGTATTAGGTGGCGGCTTTACTTATAACCCAGATTGGAGCCCAAGCTCTAACTTGCTAAATAATAGCTTACCTAGGGTAACAGAAGGGGTACGTCTATACTTACTACATCCAGGAAGTAAGCTGATTTTTACTGGAGGTAAAGCTAGCAGCACAATCAGTAGTGCTGAGGTTGCGGCTAAAGTCGCACAATCTTTAGGTGTGCCTGCACAAGACACGATCCCATTGACTGAGCCGAAAGACACCCAAGAAGAAGCCTACGAGGTCGAAAAAATTATCGGTAAGTCACCGTTTTTACTAGTTACATCCGCCAACCACTTGCCCCGAGCAATCACCATGTTTACAGACAGAGGAATGAAGCCTTACCCAGCTCCCGCTAATCAGTTAGTCATTACAAGCAATATCAATCCATGGGAAAAATATATCCCTTCGGCATATTATTTTAGTCATAGTGAACGGGCATGGTATGAGTTTCTTGGTACGATTTGGTGGCATTTGAAGCCTAATAACACACAGGCTATTGAAGAACCACTCGCTACACCCGAAAGTATTGTTGCAGAGTAAAAATGAAAAAAGGTGTAATCCATTGAGATTACACCTCAGACTGCTGACAAAGTCCTCGCTTTTTATTGAGGACTTTGAACTAATATATATTAGTGCTTAACTTTTTAGGTACTTAGTAAATAATTCTGAGTATTCGAACTCTTTAGTTTGTTCTGGATTACCTGAGTTAGTCGGTTGCGCTACTTGATTACTTCCCCCAGGTTTGTCCCTTGTTAGACTCCACATTGAAACTAAATCAACACCATTTTTTTTCGAAAAATCAGATACAAGCTTGACATCTTGAAATTTAAATAAGCTTCTATCATCATTTAAACCAATCATTGGCGTTACTTGAATTAGACTAAACAACTCTTCATCCGTTAAACCTGTAAAAATAGTTGATAACTGTTTTTTCATACCATTAATTGTACTTATGACAGCTTCCCCCATATTAATATTTTGCCCTTGATAATAATCCATTGCCATTCCATTTACTTTCATTGTTAATCCAGCATCAAAAGATTTTTTAATTAGAAGCAATCCTGTAGACGATAATCCTGATGTTGTTGTTGGTAATGTTATACTGAGTTTTATTTGAGGATTGTTGCTTTTAATTACTTGCAGTGCAGCAAATATTTTATCCTCATTATACCGTCCATTTTCAAGGTCGAAGTCTAGGCAATTTGCCCCTAAAGAATTAATTACTTCCTGATAGGATTTAATTAACTCTTCTTTTGTTTGAACATAAGATATATCATTATTTGCAGCTCCTCCGAATGAAACTGCGAAATCAACTCCTCCAGCAATTAATTCGTCACATAATGGTTTTGCCCAATTAATAGGTGTTGCTGATTGAGCAGACCAAGCCGCTTTATTATTAATATCTGCTGTTAAAAAGCCAAGATATAACATATCCATTTTATATTTTATTGCCGCACTACTATATTTTGGATTTGGCCTAGAATCAGGCCACCAAAGAGCATCAACACTGACATCTAGATATGGGCCAAACTTTGTATTACTCATATTAATACCTCAAAATTTAAATTTACTTATAAGGATCTATGATTGAATAAATTCAATCGTTATATTTAGATATACGAGTAAACGATTGAGTGGGAGTATCATAGTGATATTAATATAATACCAATTACGACATCTTCACCTTCTGAATCCTTGGAGAGCATCGACTCCCCTGAATTGCTACCACTAACGCTTCCATTCTCTTCGCCTGCACATATACTAAAATCGGGTTAAAAATTAGTTAGGGGATAGCCCTTGGTACATTAATACTTGATGAATCAGGTAACATTTTTATGTTCTTTTTTTGTAACAATTCAGAGACATGATTATTATTGCTAACACCAAAATCAATAATAGTTATACTATTTTCTATATTAATAGATAATTAACTTGATAATTTATCCTATTTAACAATAGGAATACTATTTATAAGGTGCATGGTTTTAACCAGTGAAATATAGTCAATTGTATTTTTAATAGATTATCCATTTAGTAATTTAGAAAACCATTAACTATTTATGTTCTTAGTTATATAGCTAACGAAAAATGAATTACTGCTAAAATTAAAATAGTAGAAAAAATCCTCCTAAAATATAAAACCTTTATAAAGCTCTATTAATTGATGATATATAAAAGGTATTCCATCTATAATTTTATTTCTTTGATATTGCACCTCTATACACCTACCACGTTCATAAAAATGTCTTAGCGACACAATATTTGAAGAAATAGTAAAGATATTGTTTGCCAGATTTGGTGTAGCTTGATACTTAACCAGACGAAATTAATTTAATTATATTTAATTATTTTTTCTCGTAAGTTGATTATTTTTAGCCAGGTATCATTATCATAATTTCTTTTTATGCCATAAAAAGATGGAGCTTGTATGGTAAGGTCACCTAGTGGTGTATCATTCTTATACATTAAGCTCATAAAATGATTAGCTTCTTTAGCAAGCTGCTTTCCTTCATCGTCATTGCAATTTTTTAATTTATTTGCAAGAACGGGAAATAAGGGGATTTCTAACGTTTTGTCATATTCTTTCAAACGATGATTTTCATAGAAATTCCATGCTTCAAAGATCAACCTATTTTTTTCGATATTCAGCATCCATCCGGTTCCTGATTTTTTTACTCCATTTTCACTTCGTGTAAGGCTTGGGATTTCAACTAAACTTCCAAAAGGACGTTGAATAAATTCAATTACACCTAATCCGTTATGGATATGCCCATTTAGTAACACTATTTGAGGGTAGTCTGCGAATATTTGTTTAATCTCAGCATCTTGTTTGCCAAAGCCACCGAATAAGCCAGCTCTCCAATGAGAGCTATTTAAAGGTTGATGAGTAACAATAAAAATAGGTTTCTCTGGCTCAGCTTTTTTTGCAAGTTCTATTTTTAGCCAATCGATAGATTCTTGCTTTAACTCCATCATATCCTTAAGCCCTAAATCAGTATTCAAACATAGAAAATGATAGTTATTGATAGATGATGCTACACACATAGTATTACTGGTTGTACTAACACCAAAACTTTTTAAATAATCTTGATATAAATTGACTAAATCTGGATCTAAAGAACCATCGTGGCTAGCCCCTGTTCGTACATCGTGATTACCAAGCATTAATATTAGATTTTTGTGGTATTCAGTTGGCACTGTATTTTGAAATGCTTGAAATGATGCTTGACGACGACCATGACTATTTGCAATATCACCACTCATAACTAATCCAATAGCTCCGTTTTTGAAAATATTCACAATACTTTTTAATAGAATATTGTGAGTCTTATTACTATCATTGTGTATATCGCTGATTAATCCGATTTTCATATATAAATAATCCTTGCTATCAAATTTTAAAGTATACTGATGATATTGTATTTGTTATTACCATGACAACTAAAAAAAACTGATTATTTCTGATAACATTTTTTATTTCGTATTAATATGATATTTTATAAAAACAAATTTTCACTAATAAAAAAAACAAAAATGCTTCAGTGTAATTACCAATAAATATTACAGCAGGTATAAGGTATTCAGTTTTTTTGATGAGGTATTAAATAGCTAATTCATGCATGATATCTAACATAATTGTAAAGCTGAATATAACTTTCAAATTTATCAATAACAGACCAATGATTTATAAACGACAAATGGTTGAGTCTTCTTTACTTCACATAAAACCCCTAAGAACCTTTTCATTACCCTTATGGAAGGCCAGAATTGAGTGAGAATAAAGCTAACCTATACTTTATCGATTGTTACTATGTCGGGCTCACTATGATTATGGATAGCCTTACGATAAATTGTATTTTTCTATTTTAAGAGAAAAATTTAACTTTTTTTATTTGTACTCCACATAGTCGTGGCTTACTATTTAAACTCATCTAATGATTTTGATTTCATATCACAAACAAAGGTATTTCTTTATGTTGACTAATAATACATTAGAAGGTTTTTTCGAGTTTGAATTTGAAAATGGCCAAGTAATTACAGGTAAGCAACTTAAAGCAGTGTATGATGATGGTCATACTTTTATTCATATTGATTTAACGGACACTCATTTTTCACCAGAAATTACGCTGTTCAATGGCAGTGAACTAAACCCTATTAGAGGAGGGATCATTCGAATCGATAATAATTCATCTATGTCAACGCTAGTATCTATACAAAAGGATAATAAACCAGAAGTACTTAAAGATGGTTATTATTATCATGCTTCAGGTACAAGATACTGGGATATTATTGTTAAGCCAATTTAAATATAAAAAATAGTTTTATCGATTTAACATCCAAGTATCTAATATCTAGAACATAGAGTTTAGCATCAGTAATATTTTTATAAAATATTACTATTTAGCTTTCAAAAAACTCGAGTCAACATATTGGATACTTGATTTTTATACCAAAAAAGCCAAATAGTTCTAGTTAAATTAATTTTTAGTTAGTTAACTAATGGTATTGTTCTATTTAAACATTCTAATGAAACCTTTCATATAAATAGTGGAGTGTATATATGTTAACCTTCTTAATTAAGACATCTAATAATTTATTTATTGGTATATTAATCCTATTTCTTAGTTTTATTGTACAGGCAGCAGATTATGTTGATGCTGGTAATGTATCTGTATCTTGGAGTTTAAATAAATCATCTAACCAAGCTACTTTAACAAACTTAACATTCCGTTTTAATATTAATGAGGAAACTCTTCATTACGATGGTGTTTATTTTGCACAACAATTTCACTTTTATAACTCAAATAATGTTAATAGCTTAGGCTATTTAGGGCTACAACCAAGACCAAATAAAAATGGGAAAAACTACCTAAGAGCTGTATTTTCCTCTTTTATTAAAGGAACTAAAACGAATGACCCTAATTGTAGCTTAGGTGCAGATGGTGGAGATGGCGCTAGTTGTGGCGTAGTATTTCCAGCAATTTATGGACACACTTATGAAATAACAGTGTTTAAAACAGGTTCTAACACTTGGAATGGTGAAGCCTTAGATACGACGACAAATCAGATTACCCACATAGGTAGTTGGTCATTACCTGATAATATAGGAAATTTATTGCCTTCAGGAGAAGGATTCGCAGAGTATTACGCATATTACAAACCTGGCTATCCTCAGTTTGTAGTACCAAATTGCTCATTACTAGCAAAAATAAATGTTTTATATGGACCGGTAACAACAACCGATTTTGGCGGGGATATAGGCAGTATAACTAATCCCTATGAATATAATAGTAACGAATGTAAAGGAACCAGTAGTGGTTTTAATTCTCAGACAAAGCAAATGGATGTAACAATGCCAAATGGGAATGTTTTAAGTGCTGATGGTGTAAATATAAAACGAGGTTTTGTAAGTTCTTTAACTTATTGACCTAGGATAGATTTTAGTGGTTCTGGTGACTGTAATTTAAATTGTGTATTTGCCTGCTTTGACATGTTAAATCCAACAACAAAGCAGGCATATTATGGATAAGAAAAAAACTAAAAGACCTTGCAGCAGAATCTGCAAAAGGCATTAAAACTGAAGCTGACCTCAATTTGTTCACTCGTATGTTAACCAAATTAACCGTTGAAACGACATTAAACGCTGAGTTGACTGAGCATTTGGAATGTGCAAAAAATAGTGCAAAACAGGCTCTAATACCCGCAATGGCTATCCATCTAAAACATGACTCACCGATTTAGATGAAACCGACATTCAAAATTTAAATTCAGCATTATCCAAAAATGAATTTTATTCATTAATTTTCAAATGAATAACCCCTTCAAAAAAATAACGCTAACCAACACCCAAGGTCAACTACATACTAGTCCATCTCAATAGATTTGGAATATTCTCTTAGATATTTAACTGAGGAAACGCTTTTAATTTTGAACATTCCTTGAGGAGTTTTTTGAGGTTAATTTATATAAACATTAACTAGTTAAATAACCCCACCAATTAAAATTAAAAACTTGGTGGGGTTTAATAAAAATAAATTACTAAGTACATATGCTCATAAAATCAAGTACTGCAAAATGTTAGTTTCTTTTTCCTATTATGTAGAAGCGATTATTTTATCGTCGATATAGAACTCATAACTCACTGCATGAACATCTGTTGTTGATACTATTAATAATGGAATTATTATTTTTTGATTTAAGTTAGATGTCGGAACTATCAGTTCCTCTCCATTTTTCACGCAATAATTTTCTTTCGCCAACATAAAATGTCTCTATTATTTATATGATTTTATCAATTTAAATAAAAGCAAGATATAGTATATCCATTTTATATTTTATTACTGCGCTACTATATTTTGGATTTAGTCGTGAATCAGGCCATTAAATAGCATCAACACTGACATCTAGATATGGACTAAACTTTGTATTACTCATATTAATACCTCAAAATTTAATTTTATTTATTGGAAGTTATGATTGAATCAATCCAATCGCTATATTCAGATACGCGTGTAAACGATTGAGCGGGTGGCCAAAATGAACCAGATGTAATACCAATTACGACATCTTCACCCTCTTTATTCTTGGAAAGCATAGGCCCCCCTGAATCGCCACCACTAATGCCTCCACTCTCATCTCCCGCACATATACTAAATTTGGGGTCAAAATTAGTCGGAGGATAGCCCTCTGGTACATTAATACATGAAGAATCAGGTAATATTTTTATATTCTTTTTTTGCAAGATTTTAGGGACATGATTGTTACCGTCAACACCAAAACCAATAACAGTTACACTATCTCCTGTATTGAGGGGTAGTTTATTTGATGATTTATCATATTTAACAATAGGAAAATTGCTTATAGATCCGTTAATTTTAATTAATGCAATATCACCACTTCTATTTCTACCTGCTTGACCATTAGGTAGTTTAGAATACCATTTTTCATTAATGAATACCTTGCTTATATCTTTTTTAGCTAAAAACGTATCTGGAATGTAAGAATGTCTACCGATATAAAGATATATTTTTTTGTTGTTTGTATAGGCTACATCTACACAATGTGCGGCCGTCAAAACCCAGTTATCATGGATCATAACACCATCACAATGATGCTGATTCATATCACTATTATTACTATAGTTTAAAGCAACCAAATAATTAAATTCGTTTTCATCAGCATCGTTACCATTTATAATTCTAAGTGTATTACCAATTGAAAAAGAACTACTACTAAAAACAAAAATAGTAGAAAACAAAAACATAAGATATAAATTTTTCATAAAAACCCCCTATTAACTCTTTATTTTAATCACTCGGAAATTTTATTAAACATATTAAAGTATTAGTAAACACCTCCTATTTAAATAATTAAGATAAGTATAGAAGTTAAGTTTCTTAGCAAATGAAATTAATTTCAACTAATAAATACTAAAAAAAACTAAAATACATTCAACATTGTAACACTAAAATAATATTAAATATTTTGGTTAAAATTCAGTTTGTTATAAATTTTTTATACAAGGCTGTTATTGAGTTTTATATAATGTAATCTAGTGAAAGTATTAAACATCTAGCTAATTAAATTACTTAAACCCTATAATAACACCTACAAAATAAATAAATATGATTAATAAAAGAATATCGATCGATAAAAACAATTTATATTCGCTGTGTTTTTACACTAATCTAGTAACTAATGAACTTCTGGTTTTTTATGCTTCTTTGTTTGTTTATTTAAGATTAAGAGTCTGAGTTTTATTTTGTCTCCATTTTATGTCACCTATGAAGTGAAATTTTTAGGATTTAAACAAAATTTATTATCCAGCAAAGACAATAAATATGATTTTAACTTATTAAATTTAAAGAAAATAGAGGCTAAATATGAGAAGGAAAAAAAGATTTTCAATAGAAAATGATTATTTGATTTTTGATGGAATGAACAATGAGATTTTTTTTAAAAAAAACTCTTCAAGAATAAAATTAACTGAAAAGCAATATGTGTTTTTTTCTTTATTATTAAAGAATAAATGTAGCCAACAGACGATTATAAAATCATTATGGGGAGATAATAACATAGAGAGAAAATCTAACTATTACCAAATAATTTATCAATGTAGGAAGCTGTTAATAAACAATAGAATTTCTAAAGATTTTATTATGTCAGTACCAAATTATGGAATAAGACTAAACTATAATATTTTTAATTTGGTTCTATCACATTAGCAATCAGTGCCTACAAATATTAGCGTTTGGTCATGCTTTTTACGCAACTAGGACAGTATATTGCTCTGTCGGTAACAAGGTGTCATTTTTGCCGAGGGTAAACTGTCCTTTGCGAAACATGTGCATCAGCTCAATAGCTGATAATGGGATTTGAGCACTACGGAACGTTTTAAATCCCAGCATAGACCATATTCGCACTTAATGTTGCAATGATCTTGTTTGATACGGCTATTCAGATACTTGCTTTGGCATATCGTCACCGGCTTATAAGGCATAAAGCCAGCATTAAAATTGTCTACCGCAGTGCTGTTAGCGCTACTTTACTTGACTGTCAAAGAACACGAATACTGATTAATGGTCTGTTTAAAGAAGCGTTTTTCGGCGGTGATATCACGGTACTTAGACAGCCAGCATAAAATCGATGGTATTATCGGCTGAATCAATAGCACGGTACAGTTGGTAGCATTACGCATTTGACTTTATCATTGAGGGATTGATGTTGAAGTCCAGACTTTCATAACAATGATCATTAAAAAGCACTCCACCTAACATCTAAAAAAATAATCTCAATCTCAGTGCTTAATACGATAAAACTCATTTTCTGTTTCAAGAATATGGCAATGGTGAACTCAATGATTTTTAGGAGGGATTACTATTTCATGTTTAAGACACTAACGCGAATTAAACTAGCTAAAGCCATAAACCCCATGCTAAAAACATGGGGTTCATCATCAATCTGAGGTGTAATCCATTGAGATTACCCCCTTATTTTAGCCTAAAAATTGCTTTCTAACTAACTCTAAATCTTCAAGAGTATCAACGCCAGCACCAGGGGTTGCTTTCGCTACATCCACATGAATTTTCTCGCCATACCAAAGCACCCTAAGTTGCTCTAGCATTTCGATTTTTTCTAAAGGACTCGCTTCCCAGTTAATATAACGACGAATAAAGCCCGCACGATAAGCATAAATACCAATATGACGTAAAAATGAGTCACCGATTACATCGTGGCTTTTTGCAAAATTATCTCTATCCCAAGGAATTGCGGCACGTGAAAAATACAGTGCATAACCTTCGTGATCGGTAACGACTTTCACCGCATTAGGGTTAAAAGCTTCTGGGGCATCGTAGATAGGTACAGCCAACGTCCCCATATTCGCTTTACTGCCTTGAAGATTACGAGCGACTTGGCTAATTATCTCAGGTGGAATTAAAGGCTCATCACCTTGAACATTTACTATAATTTCGTCATCTGAAAAACCATAAGTGTCAATAACCTCAGCTAACCTTTCAGTGCCAGACTGATGATTAGGGTTGGTCATACAAGCTTCGCCACCCGCTACAATCACCGCATTCGCTACATCTTGATGATCCGTTGCTACAATAACGCGGCTTGCACCAGACTTAATAGCTTGCTCCATAACACGAACAACCATTGGTTTACCGTGGATATCAGCAAGCGGCTTACCAGGTAAACGAGTCGATGCGTAACGAGCAGGGATGATAACCGTAAACATAGCAATTATTGCCCTTCATCTAATGAAACTTGACGAGCTTCATTTTCTAGTAAGACAGGGATGCCATCACGGATGGGGTAGGCTAAATGATCAAACTTACAAATAAGTTCAAGATTGTCTTTGTTATAACTTAATTTGCCATGGCAAACAGGGCATGCAATGATTTCAAGTAAACGGTGATCCATATTTTCTCCCGAATGGATTTAACTCACTTGGAGTCAGGATACCACATGCAGATATCACCGTTAACTTAATTTCTGAATAAGATCTCCTGCATAAGATGAGAGGATAAGAGCAGGAGAAATTGTCTGTTAATAATTAATAAGCGATAACGTCAGCAGCCGTTATACCATCCGAATTACGAGTAACAGAAAACTCAACGTTTTGACCTTCGAATAATGATTTGATTTTTTTATTAGCAATTGATTTCGTTGTCACAAACACATCATCTCCACCATTAAATGGTGAAATAAAACCGTAACCTTCTTTTGCGTCAAACCATTTAACTCGACCCATATGTAATTGAAAATTCATATTAAAACTCCTTTTGTTCTAAGAACAATTTTTCTTTTTATCTTTGTATCATTACTCTTTTTTGCTTCCCATTTATCAATTTGCCGAACTATTAATACACTAAAGAGTAATTAACTTTACCTATTCATGCACTAAATGATGTGCACCTCTTTATAACGCCCATAAAATATAGATTTCAGGTACCACACATCTACTGTGAAGTTAACAGTCTATTTTGACATTAAGATGACAAAACGTTAGGGCGACAACTTAACAACGTAGACTTTGTGAGGATATGAAGACTAACTAAAGAACGGAGCGTAAAATTAAACTAGTATAAAATCCACTTACTGATGTATTGCATCTAGATACATAATAAATAGATCTATATCACAGTGACAATATTATTACCATAGTGAAACGTTAGTGGCAAGTTTTTTTGTTATTTGTGATAAGTTTTTTTATTTCACTTAAAATTTTATCAGCCCCATCTGTCGATAATTGAGCTTGAACAGGAAGATACCACCAGTTTGCTTGAGCAAACGTTTGACATTTTACGGCATCTTTTTCTGTCATCAACAAACTCTCACCAGCCTTAGTTAAGGAAGAAAGTTGCTGCAATTCATAAGATTGATGATCTGCGAAAGCATAAGAACCAACCAGCTTGACGCCTTTACTCCTCAAGGAAACAAAAAAGCGTGGAGGATGGCCAATTCCTGCCATTGCAACAACATTAGGTAACTGAGTAACAATTTTTCTTTCACCGTTAACAAGGTTATGAGCTATTTCACCTTCAAGGGTCATTAGCACTTCATTAGCGTTAGGTTCACCACCGTTAACAATTATTGCATTGACACTTTTTAGACGCCCTGCTCTTTCACGCATAGGCCCTGCTGGTAGCCACCAACCATTGCCAAAACGTCGTTGACCATCAATAACCACGATTTCATAATCACGTTGTAGTGCATAATGTTGTAAACCATCATCAGTGACTATGACATCCAACTGATGGACTTCTAGCAATGCTCTAATTGCCTCACTGCGTTTAGGCGCAACAGCGACAGGGGCTTTTGTTCGATGAAAAATCAATACGGGTTCATCACCTGCAAGTTGTGTCGTAGTGGTACTATCTAGAACTAATGGATAATGTTCAGATTTACCACCATATCCTCTAGAAACCACGCCGACCCGATAACCTTGCTTGACCAATGATTCAACTAACCAAATAACAACAGGGGTTTTGCCATTTCCCCCCGCAGTTAAGTTCCCCACAACAACGATGGGGATTGGAGCTTTCCATGATCGACTTAGTCCAACTTTATAGGCCATATGTCGAATTACCGTTATCAATCCATAGAGGAAAGATAACGGCAGCAACAAGAGATACAGCCAAGATTTGCCAGACCAAATACGCTCTATCATTGTTTAAATTGAATACTATGTAATTGAGAATACGCACCATCTTGAGCCAATAGCGACTTATGATCACCACGCTCAATGATATGACCATCTTGGATAACTAAAATTTCATCTGCATTTTCTATCGTAGATAATCTATGAGCAATCACTAAAGATGTTCTGTTTTTTTGTAGCTCATCAAGCGCTGCTTGAATCGCGCGTTCAGATTCTGTGTCCAACGCAGACGTTGCTTCATCAAGAATAAGAATTGGTGCATCACGCAATAATGCTCTTGCAATCGCAATCCGCTGACGTTGCCCGCCTGACAACATCACACCGTTTTCACCGATGACTGTATCTAGCCCTTTATCAAGCTTAGACACAAAGTCCATAGCGTAAGCCATTTCTGCTGCTTTCTCAATTTGCTCTCGGCTATAACTGCCATCCGTCGCATAAGCAATATTATTTGCAATAGTATCGTTAAAAAGATAAACATGCTGAGAAACAAGCGCCACCTGACTACGTAATGAGGCTAGGGTGTATTCGCGAATATCATCCCCATCAATTTTAATACTGCCTGAGTCAATATCATAAAAACGCGTAATCAAGTTAGCAATGGTAGACTTACCAGAGCCAGAACGGCCAACCAAAGCAACTGACTTACCAGCAGGCAATGTAAATGAAATATCATCTAATGCAGGATGCTCTTTTGTTTCATAGGTAAAGGTAACATGTTCAAACTCGATATCCCCTTTAGCCTCTTTAAGCACTTTAGTACCATGGTCTTTTTCTTGCTCTGTATCTAAGATAGCGAATAAGGTTTGGCACGCCGCCATTCCGCGCTGAAATTGAGAGTTGACATTCGTCAGTGATTTCAATGGACGCATCAAAGCAAACATGGAAGAAAATACAACTGCAATAGTACCAGAAGTTAATTCATCACGGATCTCTGGAAAACTTGCCGCATATAGCACAAACGCTAATGCAAATGAGGCAATCAACTGAACAATCGGGTCTGAGATCGCTGATGCAGTCACCATCTTCATGTTTTGGCGTCGCATATTATTGCTAACTTTGTTAAAACGCTCTGTTTCAACTTTCTGCCCACCGAAAATTAAAACTTCTTTGTGCCCTTTTAACATTTGTTCAGCACTAGCCGTAACGTGCCCCATTCCCGTTTGCATATTTTTACTGATTTTACGAAAACGTTTCGAGACAATACGAATGGTAATAGAAACAACCGGCGCAATGACGATTAAGATCAGTGAAAGCTGCCAGCTGTAATAAAGCATCATTGCAAATAGACCAATAATATAAGCACTTTCACGAATAATGGTAATCAATGCCCCAGAAGAGGAAGATGCAACTTGTTCTGAATCATAAGTAATTCGAGACAGTAATGTCCCGGTTGATTGTTGGTCAAAAAAGCTAACTGGCATTCCCATCATATGACCAAACAATTTACGACGCATATTCATAACAACTTTACCAGCAACCCATGAAACACAATAGGTTGAGACAAAACTGGAGCCACCACGAACAATCATTAGACCTAACACCGCAAGTGGAAGCCATTTTAAAACGTCATTATCGGCTTTATCAAAGCCTTCATCCAACAAGGGTTTTAATAAAGAAATCATAAACGCATCACCTGCTGCGTTGATGATAAGTGCTATTGCTGCAACAATTAAACCCGCTTTAAAAGGCGAAATAATTGGCCATAAGCGGTGGAAAGTTTGTTTTGTTGAAAGGTCTTTATCATTCATACTTTTAATTACCAGACTTAATGTAAGCGCACTATTCTACTCGGGAAATAGCGGTAAGCCAAACCACAGATGATACCAACGAGGCTGTATTTCATGTCTAAACCGTAGAATATTTATATTTTCTTTTTTAAACCATAATGTTAGCTGACCTTCTTCCGCGGTATTTAACCATCTAATATTGCTATTTTTATACCGAAAATAGATTTTTTTTGCTGGAATTTTCCATGCGCTATATCTTGCAGAAGAAACTAAAGCTATTGATGGGTTAACAGTTCTTAACAGTAATTTGGTTGACGATGTGTTACTACCATGGTGTGGTGCAAATAAAATAGTAGACTGAAGCTTATGTTTGTACATCTCCACGATAGATTTTTCGCCTTGTTTTTCTAAATCTCCAGTCAATAAAATTTTATGGTACCCATCTGTGAACTGAATAACGCAAGAATCATTATTATGCGAGATTTCAGATAACTTTTCTGGCCACAAGGTTTCGAATGTTAACACTCCCCACTGCCATTTTTGTCCTTTAATACAAGGAAGATGATGAGTAATTTTCTGTTTATCAATGATCCCTTGGTTATTTATTATCTTAGATAAGCTACCAAAACTACTGCGGATGCTGAGCCACGGATACATACGAAGTAATTCCGTTGTTCCTCCCGTATGGTCTAAATGATTATGACTTAAAATTATACTAATTGGTGTTATTCCCCAATATTTAAGAAAAGGAATAATTTGACGCTGTGCATTACTATTTCCTTTCCAATAATTACCAGTATCATAGAGTAATGCTAAATTATTTTGCTCTATAACTACCGCTAACCCATGTCCGATATCTAATACAGTTAGGCTCCAATCTCCTTTTGGCTTCTGGCTATTTTTGCTTTCAACAAGAATTAAAATAATAATGCAACTAACAAGCCCAAAATAACTTTTATACCATTTGAACACGACGACTAATACACTTAACCAACAGAGAAAAAATAGATAGTAAGGGACGTTATTGAATTCCAGCCAAAAGCGACTCAAATAGTTTAATGGCTTAAAACCTATTTCAATAACTTTATCAATTGAATATAAAATTACCTTCTGAACTTCACCTATTGGGATAAGAAATAGAGTTAAAATTGCAGGTACAACAATCCAAGAAATGAGCGGAACAAACCACAGGTTAGCAATTAAGCTCATAAAATTAATACCATTAAATATAATAAGTTGTGCTGGTATCAATAAAATTAGCAACCCCACCTGTAAATGAGTCAGAGCTATAATTTTACCCACCACAGCCCTTTCAATAAGTTGAGGAGGCAATGGAAATACTGTTAACCAATAAATAATAGCTAAAACAGCAAAAGCTGATAGCCAAAAACTGTCTGACAAAATTGCTAATGGGTCTAACAATAAAATTCCCGCTATACTCCAAAGAGCCCATTGCCAAGAAAAATAATACACTGGTTTATTACGAATATAAACCCACAACAGTAGCGAAAATAGTGCTCGTGTTGCAGGAATAGCTAGTCCAGAGACCCACGCGTAAAACAAAGCGAGCACTAAACCCAATATAATGGGAACTTTTTCATTAATATACTTTAAAGGTAGAAAATACTGTCCCCCTCTAGCTATCATAAAACCGAAGAAATAAGCCAGCCCAATATGTAAACCTGAAATTGCCATTAAATGAGTCAAGCCTGTAGATTGTAATAGTTGGGATTGACGAGACGACAGTAATGTCCTTTCACCAAACATGAGCCCATAAATAACCCCAGAGTTTGCTAATGGCATAATTAATTTATAAAAATAATCTATTGTTTTTTGCCTGATGGAACAATCAGGGCTTAATATCTGTGTATCATTACTTTTTAATGTACCAATAATTCTATTAGCTAATAGATAGCGTTGTTGGTTGAAGCTCCCTTCGTTTAAAGAAGAGTGTAGTGCTCTTAATTTTCCTGTAATGCGCCATGACTGCCCCGCACAAACTGACTCACTTGTTTTCCATGTTGCATATAACGGTGGAAAGATAAGATTATTATTGATTTTATCAATACGTACTTTAAGTTTTTGGTCTCTTCCTACTACTGGAATACTAATAACTGTGACATCTATTCGGTTATTTGTTTTTGATAAAAAATACACGTTATCCCTAATATTAGTACCATTCCAGTTCCCCCACAGAAAAGCCATAATAATTAAACAAACAAACTTTCCTACTTTCTTCGTAAAATAAAAAATAGAAAACAGTGATATTAAAACTAATATAATTATTTTATTATCTAAATTTAAAAGTTCTGTAATAAATAATAAGGGAAGTATCCCAACAATCAATGCAATTGCAGCAACAGTTACTGAAATTGATGCTTGATGACAATGCCCTACAGCCTTATACCCTACCTTATAGCATACCCCTGCTAATATTTGGACAATGTTTGCCATTCATTACTGATTCCTTCTCTACTTGTCATGATTTCAATTTTGCCAAAATTTATTTTATTTTTAATCTAACAGCATCTATTTTTCGTAGCGTTTCTCACTTATTTTACAGATAAGTATATTACTTACATTTGCTTGCGAAATGCCTCGCAAAACTATCAACGCCATACATCCCATATTGAAATTAGATTGGATACTATTTCTACAATTAACAGTGTTGATGTGGATGTGGATATGGATATGGATATGGATATGGATATGGATATGGATATAAAAAAACAGCGCTATACAATATGCAAGCGCTGTTTGTTGTAATAATTAAGATTTACTAGCCAATTATTGACCGTAAATATTTACACGATCACGTAACTCTTTACCTGGTTTAAAATGTGGAACATATTTACCTTCCAGTTCCACTTTATCGCCAGTTTTTGGGTTGCGGCCAACTCGTGGAGCACGGTAGTGAAGAGAAAAACTGCCGAAACCACGGACTTCAATACGCTCACCATCGGCTAGCGTATCCGCCATATGCTCAAGAATTTCCTTTACAGCTTCCTCAACGGTTTTCGCTGAAAGATGAGATTGCTGGCTAGCCAGTCTTTCAATTAATTCAGACTTGGTCATAGTACCTCCCTAAACTACCGATACAAAGGGATAACCGAAGTTACCCCCACTTAATTATTCGCCTTTAGCTGCTTTGAAAGCTTCAGCCATCGCATTGTTGCCGAATGCAGTATCTTCTTGCTTGTTCACAGCAGCGACAGCGTCTTTCTCATCAGCTTCGTCTTTAGCGCGAACAGACAGGTTGATCACACGGTTTTTACGATCAACACCAGTGTATTTAGCTTCAACATCATCACCAACGTTCAGAACCAGAGTTGCATCTTCAACACGGTCACGTGAAGCTTCTGATGCACGCAGGTAACCTTCAACGCCCAGTGTCAGCTCAACAGTTGCGCCTTTAGCATCAACTGCGATTACTTTACCAGTAACGATTGCGCCTTTCTTAGTTGCTGCTAAGTAGTTGTTGAATGGATCTTCAGCTAACTGTTTAACACCTAAAGAGATACGCTCACGCTCTGCGTCGACTTGCAGAACAACAGCTGCGATTTCATCACCTTTTTTGTATTCACGAACTGCTTCTTCGCCTGCAACGTTCCAGGAGATGTCAGACAGGTGAACCAGGCCATCGATGCCGCCGTCCAGACCGATGAAGATACCGAAGTCAGTGATAGACTTGATTTTACCTTCAACGCGGTCGCCTTTGTTATGAGTTTCTGCAAATTGCTGCCATGGGTTAGATTTACACTGTTTTAAGCCCAGTGAGATACGACGACGTTCTTCATCGATATCCAGAACCATAACTTCAACAACATCACCAACGTTAACAACTTTAGATGGGTGGATGTTTTTGTTAGTCCAATCCATTTCTGAAACGTGAACCAGACCTTCAACGCCTTCTTCGATTTCGACGAAGCAACCGTAGTCAGTCAGATTAGTTACGCGACCAGTCAGTTTAGTACCTTCTGGGTAACGTTTAGCGATTGCGACCCAAGGATCTTCGCCCAGTTGTTTCAGCCCCAGAGAAACACGAGTGCGCTCACGGTCGAATTTCAGAACTTTAACATTGATTTCATCACCAACGTTGACGATTTCGCTTGGGTGTTTAACACGTTTCCAAGCCATGTCAGTGATATGCAGCAGGCCGTCAACACCGCCCAGATCAACGAATGCACCGTAGTCAGTAAGGTTCTTAACGATACCTTTAACTTCCATGCCTTCTTGCAGGTTTTCCAGCAGTTGATCGCGCTCAGCGCTGCTTTCAGATTCAATTACAGCACGACGAGAAACAACAACGTTGTTGCGTTTCTGATCTAGCTTGATTACTTTGAACTCAAGCTCTTTGCCTTCCAAGTGAGTAGTATCACGAACTGGGCGTACATCTACCAGTGAACCTGGTAAGAACGCACGAATGCCGTTCAGTTCAACAGTGAAACCACCTTTAACTTTACCGTTGATAACACCAGTTACAGTTTCAGCTTCTTCGTAAGCTTTTTCCAGCATCAGCCATGCTTCATGACGTTTAGCTTTCTCACGAGACAGGATAGTTTCACCGAAACCATCTTCTACTGCATCCAGAGCCACATCGATTTCGTCGCCAACTTGGATTTCTAGCTCACCCTGAGCATTTTTGAACTGTTCTACTGGGATAGCAGATTCTGATTTAAGACCTGCGTCTACCAGTACTACGTCTTTATCGATGGCAACAACAGTACCACGAACGATAGAACCAGGACGAGTTTCAATATTCTGCAGGGATTCTTCAAAGAGTTGAGCAAAAGATTCAGTCATATTAATGATCTTCAAGTGTCTTTAATTAACGTCCACTTAGCTTCCCGCCAAATGGGGTTGTTTCACAGACCCCACAACATTCCATGTCGCAAGGTAGATGCTATGCTAATAATATAATCAACATAGCGGTAAGTGCGTATATTATCTAATTATAAGCTAAAATAAAGCTTATTATCACGATAATTGTAGAATTTTTTTTGCGTAGGTGTGTGCTTTTTCAATGACTTCCTCAATAGACATACTTGTGGAATCCAGCACCAATGCATCTTTCGCGGCAATAAGGGGCGCAACTGAACGGTTACGATCACGAAAATCGCGCTCTTCAATTTCACTTAAAAGACGTTCAAAATTAACATCAAAGCCCTTTTCTTGCAACTGCTTCATACGACGATGTGCACGCTCTTGTGCAGAAGCGTCAAGGAAAATTTTTACTGGCGCGTCAGGAAAGACGACTGTGCCCATATCTCGGCCATCAGCAATAAGCCCCGGCATGGTTCTAAAAGCACGTTGGCGTCTGAGCAAAGCTTCTCTAACTCGAGGAAAAGTCGCCGTCTGTGATGCAGTGTTCCCAACTGTTTCAGTTCTAATTTGATTAGAGACATCCTCCCCTTCAAGGATCACTTTTAATACCTTTTCTTCAGGAACGAAACGCACATCTAAGTTTGCGGCTAAAGGTACTAATGCATCCTCTGATTGGATATCAACGTGATGATGTAACGCAGCCAATGCTAACACACGATAAATTGCGCCAGAGTCTAAAAGTTGCCATCCAAATTCGTTTGCTAATGCTTGGCAAAGTGTGCCTTTACCCGCTCCGCTTGGTCCATCAACGGTGATTACAGGGGCTATCGCCACCATAAAAAGTCTCCTTTTCTGCAAATAGCATTTGCTAACTGCAATTAAAATCAGTGGCGGTATTATACCAATTCGCCAGTTTTGTGAAATAAGCAGGTTCTGATGATTGCGATAAAATAGGAGAAAATTGAACGAAATGATTAAGTAGGTTGATATTTCATTTATGATATCAACCTACCTAATTAATTAACTTAAGCAGGCTAATTGTTCGAAATAATCAGGGAACGTTTTCGCCGTACAACCTGGGTCTAAAATAGTCACAGGGGTATCCGATAACGCAACTAACGAGAAACACATGGCAATACGATGGTCGTTATAGGTTTCAATTTCTGCGTGTTTTAATTTTTCTGGTGGAACAATACGAATATAATCGTGGCCTTCTTCCACTTCTGCGCCAACTTTGCGTAACTCCGTTGCCATCGCATATAAGCGGTCAGTTTCTTTAACGCGCCAATTATATATATTACGAATAACAGTTTCCCCTTTCGCGAACAGAGCCACTGTACCTATAGTCATTGCTGCATCAGGAATTGAATTCATGTCCATATCAATACCTGTTAGTGTTCCACGCTCACATTCTACATAATCATCGCCCCAGCGAATGGTTGCTCCCATTTTTTCGAGCACGTTAGCAAATTTAGTATCACCCTGTAAGCTATTACGCCCAATTCCTGTCACACGAACAATTCCACCTTTTATTGCTGCCGCAGCTAAAAAGTAGGAAGCTGAGGAGGCATCTCCTTCAACCAAGTACTCTCCCGGTGACTGGTATTGCTGTTGACCTTTAATTAAAAATTGTTGGTATTGATGATTTTCAACAGTGACACCAAAGGTTTTCATCAGCGCTAGAGTGATATCAATATAGGGCTTAGAGACTAATTCACCGATAATAGTGATAGTCGTATTTTTTTCTGCAAGAGGCGCGGCCATTAATAACGCAGTTAAAAACTGGCTTGAAACCGAGCCATCCACCGATATTTCCCCGCCAGTAAAACCACCTTTTAGGCGAATTGGTGGGTAATTTTCTTGCTCTAAATATTCGATGACTGCACCACCTTCCCTTAATGCATCCACTAAGTGTCCAATTGGGCGCTCTTTCATTCGTGGCTCGCCAGTCAAAATAATGTTGTTATGACTTAACGATAATGCAGCAGTAAGTGGGCGCATCGCAGTCCCTGCATTGCCTAAAAATATTTCCAACTCATTAAGATGAGATAAATTGCCAGCTAAACCTTCAACACTGCAACGTGTTTTATCCTCTGATAGTTGATACTTCACACCAAGTAAGCTAAGTGCATTTAGCATGTGGCGAATGTCATCGCTATCTAATAAGTTGGTAAGTACCGTTGTCCCTTTTGCCATCGCAGCGAGCAATAATGCGCGGTTTGAGACACTTTTAGACCCTGGCAAATTAATCGTGCCGTTAATTGAAGAGATAGGTTGTAATGTCAGGGATTGCATAAAAAGCATATTCTCCAGTGAGGTTTGCAAAGAGTATAATTTGGTCCCACTGTTTTATTTATTAAATATAGAAGGACACAAAAACCAGCCAAACATCCTATTTAACTGGTTTAATAAAAACACTAGGCGTTGTGGCGCTCAAAATTAGCCATAAAATCAACCAAAGCCTGTACACCAGCTAATGGCATCGCGTTATAAATCGAAGCTCGCATCCCACCAGCTACTTTATGACCTTTTAATGACAGCAGCCCCTGAGCTTTTGCTTCTTCAATAAATTTGGCATCTAATGCAGGATTTTGCATCTGAAATGGTACGTTCATCCAAGAACGATTTTCAACAGCCACACGGTTGATATAAAACTGACTATCGTCAATGGCATTATAGAGTAGTTGTGATTTTTCATAGTTACGTTTTGCCATTTCCTGCAAACCGCCTTGCTCTTTTAACCATTTGAAAACCATTCCCGCTAAATACCAAGCAAAAGTCGGTGGTGTATTAAACATAGATTCATATTCAGCCAGTACCGTGTAATCAAACACAGAAGGAGTCTGTGGCGATGCATTTCCAAGTAAGTCTTCACGGATAATAACAATCGTTAAACCCGCAGGGCCAATATTTTTCTGAGCACCTGCATAAATAACACCATAACGACTAACATCAATAGGTTTAGATAAGATGGATGAAGAGTAGTCAGCAACTATAATTTTATCTTTCGGGAAGTCAGGTTCTTCATGAATAGCTAACCCACCGATAGTTTCATTTGGGCAGTAATGGACATAAGCAGCGTCATCACTTAATGGCCATTCATTCATTGGTTTTAAGCTAACAATACCCTCTTTTTCTTCTGCAATTTGAATGACATTAGGTTTACAGTATTTCTCAGCTTCTTTTGCCGCAGATTCTGACCAATAACCACTAACAATGTAGTCTGCCGTGGTCTTATTACCCAATAAATTCATTGGAATAGTGGCAAAATGGGCGCGCGCACCCCCATGGCAGAATAAAATCTTATAATTATCTGGAACATTTAATAAAGCACGCAAATTCTGTTCAGCTTCTTTTGCTACTTCAATAAAGTCTTTTCCTCGGTGACTCACCTCCATCACCGAAACACCTAAACCCTGCCAATTACAAAATTCTTGTTCAGCGCGACGCATGACTTCAACAGGTAGCATAGCTGGACCTGCACTAAAATTATAAACCTGACTCATCGACCTCACCCTATCTTCAATATTGTTAGTAAAACTGACTTGGAGCCTTAAAGTTGTACCATTCCAAGCCTTTAGCTGCAACGGTTATTGTGGGCTTCTAACGAAAACAAGCACAGTTATTTTTTGATTATAGAGAAAAGACTTTTGTTAATTCCGTCACACTATTGACCTGCGCCATTTTATGGAGAAATTAGCAATTAATAAGAGATAATATCCCGAATAATATAATTCACTCTATCATTCGGGATATTCGTTGAAATGATTTTTTATCTCAGCCAAAGAAAAACAAATTAACTAATTACTTTGCTTACTATTTCAATGGCTTCTTTTTCAATAAGACGTAAATGTTCTTCACCACGGAAGCTTTCACAATAAATTTTATACGCTTCTTCCGTACCTGATGGCCTAGCCGCAAACCAACCATAATCCGTCATGATTTTTAAGCCACCTATTGAGGCTCCATTACCCGGTGCAGTCGTCAAGCGCTGAGTAATTTTGTCACCGGCTAAAGTATCGGCAGCAACCATTTCTGGCGATAGTTTACTTAATTTGGCCTTTTCCTCGTAAGTAGCTTTCGCTTGAATACGGTTATAAATTGGCGCGCCAAATTTTTTAGCAAGATTATTATAACGTTGCTGAGGATTTTCGCCTGTAACCGCCGTAATTTCAGCAGCAAGTAAGCATAGAATGATACCATCTTTATCCGTTGACCACGGTGTACCATCAAATTTCAAAAACGATGCGCCAGCACTTTCTTCACCGCCAAAACCTAATTTGCCACTAAATAAGCCATCGACAAACCATTTGAATCCAACAGGAACCTCGACTAACTCACGCCCGATATCATTAACCACACGGTCAATCATAGCGCTAGAAACCAACGTTTTACCAACCGCTACATCTTTACCCCATTGAGGGCGATGTTGAAATAAATAATCAATGGCAACAGCAAGATAGTGATTTGGATTCATTAACCCATCCGGTGTGACAATGCCATGACGGTCGTAATCTGGATCATTAGCAAAGGCAAGATCAAACTTCTCTTTCATTCCAAGCAAGCCCGCCATCGCCCAACTTGATGAGCAGTCCATGCGGATAACACCGTCATGGTCAAGTGGCATAAAACGAAAAGTTTGATCCAACTGGTCGTTTACAATTTCGATATCGAGATGATAGTGCTCTGCAATTTTTTTCCAATACTCGATACCAGAACCACCAAGCGGGTCGACACCAATTTTCAGACCCGACTTAGCAATGGCTTTCATATCAACAACATCGCCCAGAGCTGAGACATAAGGCATGATTAAGTCTTGCTGGGTAAGATATTCGCTTGCCATCGCAGAATCAAAACTTATTCGTTTTACGCCATCAAGATTATTGGCTAATAATTGATTGGCATTTTGCTCTATAACCGAGGTTAGATCGGTATCAGCAGGCCCACCATTAGCTGGATTATACTTAATACCGCCATCTTCTGGTGGGTTGTGTGATGGTGTGATCACAATACCATCTGCAATGTCTTGATGTGATTTGTTATAACTTAAAATAGCATGGGAAACAGCTGGGGTTGGAGTAAACCCGTTATTTTCCTGAACAATGACATGAACCTGATTCGCAACTAACACTTCAACCACAGTAATAAAAGCCGCTTCTGATAAAGCGTGTGTGTCTTTACCTACATAACAAGGGCCTGTAACACCCTGCTTTTTACGCAAATCAGCGATCGCTTGTGCGATAGCTAATATATGGTTTTCATTAAAGTTTTTACGCAATGAGCTACCACGATGCCCTGAAGTACCAAACTTAACCGCTTGGGACGAATTTCCAGACTGCGGTTGTTGCGCATAATATTGAGCGGTTAATTGAGCGACATTGATCAAGTCACTTTGAAATGGAAGCTGCCCTGCGCGTTCATGTATTGTCACTTGTTTTCTCCCAAAGCACTGATGCTTTGTTACCAACATCAGTGATATTTCAATTTTTAAATGGTGTTACTTACTTTTTCAATCACATTGGCAGGAAACTGCATTTCCTGCATGATGGCATCCACCATGCTACGTTTACGATTCGTATTCGTATTCGTGATCACCCAATAAGGTGTTCCGGGAATATGCCGAGGCTTTGATTGTTTGCCGGCAGCGAGTAATGTTTGCTCATCGCCAGCAAAATAAATACGAGTTCGACCATGCATTAATTCTGTTGCACTCGCAAAACGCTTCGCATCTAAACTATATAAAGTAGACAGAATTAACATAAAGCGGTCAATAGCTTTGCTTTTTTCTGCATAAGCATCAGATAACAAAAGCTCTCTAATGACTCTCACAGGGTTTGGGGCAACAGCGGGTGTACTTATTGCAGTTTCAGCTTTTATTGGCTGTTCCTGACGAATTTCTTTTGCTTGTACTGGCTGCCCGGATTTGAAATTTAACATACGGCGCAAGATATCCGATGCACTTTCACCGATATGCTGTGTATGGCTCGCAATATAGCGGTAAAGCTCTTCATCAACTTCTATCGTTTTCATTTTTTCCCAGTACTTTCTATTTAACTAAAATTTGCGTTGTGATTATAAGACAGATTTAAAAAAAACAAAACAATTAAAATTTCAATAACTTAAAGTAAACAATATTCTAAGTTTAATGGTAATTCAGTATGTTACCAACTTATTGTTTTGCTTATTTCACCTTAGTGGCAACGTTTAATTTTCTTAAATTCTCTCCCACAAAAACCGATTTTTATCGGGTACAGCTTATAACTCCATCCTTTTGAAATGACCTCATAAAGTCTATATGACCATTTGGATTTTACTCTCAGCCATGACATGATAGGCCTACTTGTATCACTGATAAATTGATAGAACAAATATGACTGTGTTACTTAACTATACTGTCCATAAACCTGAAAATCCTATTTCCAATAGCCCTATTGTCTTGATTCATGGGCTATTTGGTGACCTAAATAATTTAGGTGTATTAGGCCGTGATCTACAACATTACTTTGACATCATTCAAGTCGATGTGCGTAACCACGGTGACTCTTTTCGTGATGAGCAAATGAGCTACCAGCAAATGGCTCAAGATATAATTAACCTAATAAAGTCATTAGGTTATGAAAATGCCATTTTAATAGGGCATTCAATGGGCGGAAAAATAGCGATGGCTGCTACCGCCTTAGAACCTGATTTTATTGATAAAGTTGTCGCTATCGACATTGCCCCAGTCGCTTATCAAGTTCGCCGACACGATAAAATTTTTGCTGCCCTTGATGATGTGACGAAAGCACAAGCCAAGACTCGCCAAGAAGCCACTTCGATTATGCGCAATATCATCGATGAAGATGGTGTTATTTCATTTCTCCTTAAATCCTTTAAACAAGGAGAGTGGAAATTCAATCTGCCAGCCCTAAAATCCAATTATGATAAAATTATTGGTTGGGAAACCGTTCCTGCTTGGGATAAACCTGTATTGTTGATCCCTGGAGGGAATTCCCCTTATGTGCAAGCTGAATATAAAGATCAAATCGCATTACAATTTCCTAAAGCGAAAGCTTGGGTTGTCGCAGACACTGGGCATTGGGTACATGCTGAAAAACCAGAGCATGTATTAAGAGCTATCCACCGTTTTTTATCCATTCCTGAATAGTTATTTTTTCTTATTAAGCTAGATATTGAAAAGGCACGCGCCTTTTCAATATCCAAATCTATAAAATATATAAAATCTAATTCCTCAACAAATAAAACAATGAGACTAACTTCAATATAAAGATAATTATAAACATTGTATTATCAAATTTTAAAAGATCGAAATTATTAACAATGTTAAATTAACATTTAATATAAACACTCATTTATCATCAAGAAAAAGGAATGATTAATATAAAAAATGGAAAGTATTCAATCACAATCCACGCTATATTTCATCAGTGTTATTGCAAAGTTATCGGGACAAATAAACCCACAGGAACTTGAAAAGACATTAAAACAACAGACTGATTACAATAACACCTTAAAATCCATAAAAAAAAAGCATAATATTAATCTCAGGAATAAATATCAAAAAAACAAAGATATCGCTAGGATTTCTTGCCCTGCTATTTTATATAATGAGAAAAATGAAGCTTTTTTATTAGCTAATAAAAATCAAGAACAAGTATTAGTACAGAAATTTGGTAACGTACCACCAGAAATTTGGAGTATTGCAGAGCTACAGCAGCACTGGAACGGACATTGGTTACAAATTAATTTTAAACAAGGGCAATTTGATATCACTTGGTTTCAAGCCGAATTCATGAAGTATAAGTCTATTATTTTATGGGTTTTATTCTTTTCATTTATTCTGCAAATATTAGCGCTAGTTTCACCTATTGTGATGCAGGTCATTATGGATAAGGTTCTAATTCATAATAGCTTAATTACATTGGATGTTTTAATTTTCGGTTTAATTATTGCTGCACTCGTTGAGGTAATATTAAAAGGATTGCGTGAATATATTTACCACCATACCGTTAATCGTATAGATATGACCCTTGGTTTAAAACTACTGAAACATTTACTTCAGTTACCTATTCCATTTTTTAAAAATAGGCAAATTGGAGCCATTGTTACTCGCGTCAAGGAATTAGAAACCATAAGAGAGTTTTTAACGAGTAGTTTTTTCACATTATGCGTTGATGTATTATTTTTATTTGTATTTATCTATGTGATGAATTTAATTTCTACCACACTTACACTAATATTCTTATGTTCTATTCCCCTTTATCTTTTATTAGCTTGGTGGCTCACGCCCAAAATCGAGACCGCGGCACAACAACAATTTACTAATATTGCCATTAATACCTCATTTTTGACAGAAACAATCAATGGTATTGAGACCGCTAAAAGTTTATCTGTAGAGCCTAACTTTACTCGCCGTTGGGATGGACAAACATCAGATATGAGCCAAACTAATTTTATTTCTGGGCAAATTAGTTCTCGTTCTGAGCACTTAGTGATGGCAATTGAAAAAATCACTAGCGCCATTGTATTGTGGGTTGGCGCCTCAGAAGTATTAGCTTTGCAAATGACTATTGGCCAATATATTGCTTTTCATATGATGGTCAACCATGCAAATCAACCATTAGTCAAACTCGTCAAACTATGGGGAGATTATATTCGTACTGGCGTTGCCATCGAAAAGCTTTCTCAAATTATCAATTTACCGGTGGAACAAAGCCAACAAGATAATATCCTACCTATATATGGGAATATCCACATTAAAAATGTTTCATTCCGCTATCAACCCAATATGCCTTATGTCCTTAAAAACTTTAATTTAGCAATTGAAGCAGGAGAAACCATTGGGATTGTTGGCACCTCAGGGTCAGGAAAAAGCACCCTTGCCCGTTTGCTTTTAAGGCTTTACACCCCTGAAAATGGCGCTGTATATATTGATGGCGTACCTATATCAAATATTAATTTACATTCACTCAGGCAACAAGTTGGTATTGTTTTACAAGAGAACTTTTTATTTAGCCAGTCGGTTTTTCACAACATAGCCCAAACATCACCGGATGCATCAATGGATGACGTAGTCTGTGCAGCTAAAATGGCTGGAGCCCATGATTTTATCCTTAAATTACCAATGGGTTATGACACAGTACTCGCTGAAGGGGGAACATCCCTTTCTGGAGGACAAAGACAGCGTATAGCAATTGCCCGCACACTACTAGCTAACCCAAAAGTGATTATTTTTGATGAGGCCACCAGTGCTTTAGATGATGAATCCCAAGCTATTATTCAAGAAAACATGGATGTGATAGCTAAAGGAAGAACCGTGATTACTATCGCACACCGTTTATCAACAATTCGCCACCACCAGCGAATTATTGTCATGCAAAATGGAGAAATTATTGAACAAGGCAGCCATCAGCAGCTTATTGATCAAGATAGTTTCTATAAACATTTATGGGCCCTGCAACAGTCACTAAAATAAGACACGGACGTAACATGAAACATCGATTAGAACGCAACCGTTATAATAGTTTTTTACCATCTCATTTAGCAATTTTAAAAACACCACCATCTTATTTAGCCATGTATGTCGCGATATCAATCAGTATTGGTATTTTCATTGCCGTGGCTTGGGCATACTTTGGCAAGTTAGATATTCAAGCCACCACTCAAGGGAAATTAATTGTGTCGGGTCGTACACAACTCATTCAAGCGTTTGAGTTAAGTCGATTACAACAGATCCACGTTGTGGATGGTCAAGCCGTCAAAAAAGGTGACCCGTTACTGACAGTCAATGTGCTGGGGGTTGATCAAGATATTCTTAGCTTGAGTTATCAACATAATTTTCAAATAGCTGAGACATTAATCCATCAGGCCCTGCTCTCTCAGCAACCTATAACTCAATTCCCCGGCTTTTATCAGTTAACGGAAGCAGAGCAAAAAAGCGCATTAGCCAGCTATCAAACCCAACTAGCGGAGTTTACATCACTGGTCAACGAAATTGGCAATGATATACAGATAAACATCGTTAACCAGCGGGCACGTAAGAATGAACTAAGGTCTATTGATGCTTTGATAAATAACATTAAAAAGCGACTTGATGCACATCGTTCACTGACTCAGAAGCAATTAATCAGCCAGAAAGAATTTTTAGAGCAAGAACGAGAGCTGTTAATCGCAAAAAAAGAAAAGGTAAATAAATTATCTGAGTTATCTACATTAGCAAGCCAACACAATGCATTAATTGAAAAACAAAAGAGGATCAAAGCGCAAAAAAAACAAGAATGGGATGACAAGTATAAACAAGCTGCTTTCAAACAAGTTTCTCTTGAACAGGAACTATTAAAAAGCAAAGAAAGGAACCAACTTGAAGTTATTCGTGCGCCAGTAGATGGTACTGTACAACAGCTCTCAACTTATACTTTAGGTGCGGTACTGCAACCCGCACAACAGCTGATGGTTATCGTGCCAAACAATCATGTGCAATTAGCAGAAATCAAAATCTTGAACAAAGATATTGGGTTCATTCGCGAAGGGTTAAGAGCCGATGTCAAAATAGATGCCTTTCCCTACACACGTTACGGCACCATTGAAGGCGAAATTATCTCCATTTCACGTGATAGTACACAAGATGAAAATCTTGGCCTCGTTTTCTTAGGGCAAATAGGGCTTAACAAGAAAGAATTATTGGTTAACGGTAAATACATTGAACTCACTCCAGGGCTTTCTATCGTTGCTGAAATAAAAACAGATAAGCGCCGAGTCATCGATTATTTACTTAGCCCTATAAATGAATACACATCTAATGCAATGAGAGAAAGATAATTGATGGAACAGCTAAATAATAATGGATTGGATGCCTTAGTATGGGTAGCTAAGTATTACCATAAAAATGTCACGGCTGATCAACTCAGACACGCCATTGGTATGCAAACAATTTCCCCGACAGAATGGGAAATTAGAGAATGTGCTCACATTTTAGGCTATGAAACAGGGCTAATTACTTCACCGTATTCAAAGTTAGCTCATATTCCTCTTCCTGCTCTAATCTATACAAGTGGAACTTGGCAAATTCTATATCAAGATAATGAGTTAGTACTCATTAACCCACTTAATGATGAAAGCAAGCCAATTAAAGACATAAATATTGAGCAGGAAACTGAATTTGATGTTCTGTTAATTAAAGAGCAGTTGGAATCTGAGCAAAAAAAAGCCTTTGGCTTTAGTTGGTTTGTTCCTTCCATCCTAAGGCAACTAGCTAAATTACGAAATATTTTTATCCTTTCTGCCATTATTCAGATATTTGCTTTAGTGAGCCCTTTATTATTTCAAAATTTAATTGATAAAGTGCTAGTTGGCCGAAGCCTCTCCAATTTGCACATTATTGCTTTAGCTATCATGGGGATAGCTATTGCTGAACCTATATATGGGTTTATTCGTAATAAGATTTTCAGTCATACTAGCGGGCAAATTAGTGCAGAACTATCTGGAAAGATTTATCGCCACCTTATGGCTCTCCCTTTAAATTATTTTAAGACCAGAGCCACAGGAAAAATTATTGCGCGGGTTCGGGAATTAGCGCATATACGGCAATTTCTAACTGGTTCAACTCTAATGTTATTTATTGATTCTATTTTTGTACTGTTATTTATCGCTATTTTATTTTCCTATAGCAGCGTAATGGCATGGATTTTATTAGGGTCAATGGGGGTATTTTTTGTCCTATGGATGGTACTAGGCCCAATCATTCGCCAACAAACTGAAAAATCTTATCAAGCGGATGAAAACGGCCTGACTTTTCTCACGGAAACCATCACTGGAATAGAAACGATAAAAACAACCGCGACAGAAAAATACTTTAATCAACGCTGGAAGAAAATATTCAGTAAACAGTTGACGCAAAATTTTAAAGTTTCGATGCGTAGTGAGGTTGCAACTCAGTTGATAACTCTTGTCAGTAAAGTCACTACAGCAATCCTCTTATGGGTCGGTGTGAAAGAGGTGTTAAATGGAGGAATGACGGCGGGAGAGTTAGTCGCATTTAATATGCTAAGTTCACATGTTACTCAACCTGTTTTAAGGTTTGCCCAAGTTTGGCAAGACTTTCAACATACAATAATCTCACTACGCCGCGTTGGGGATATCTTAGACAACCCTATCGAAAATGAGAGAAAAGGTCTTGCAAGCACCACCAATATTCAAGGAAAAATTGAATTTCAAAATATCCGATTTCGCTATCATCCCGATACACCAGAGGTTCTCAATAATCTCTCCCTGAGCGTTAATGCAGGGGAATTTATTGGTATTACAGGCCCATCTGGTTCAGGAAAAAGTACCTTAACCAAACTATTACAGCGGCTTTATATACCGCAACACGGGCAAGTCATTGTTGATGGTACGGATTTATCTGTAGCAGATACGATATCACTGAGACGGAGAATGAGTGTTGTCCTACAAGAAAGTACTCTCTTCGTTGGGAGTATTGCTGATAATATCCGCTTAAGTATGCCGCAAGCTTCCGATGAACAGGTTATTCATGCAGCAAAATTAGCCGGTGCTTATGATTTCATCATGGATTTACCTGACAATTTTAATTATCTCTTATCAGAAAAAGGGGGAAATCTCTCCGGTGGTCAGCGACAAAGAGTTGCACTGGCCCGCGCTTTATTGACAGAGCCCGACATTTTAATCCTTGATGAAGCCACTTCTGCACTGGATTACGAATCAGAGGCCGCCATTATGGCAAACATGCCATTGATCGCACAGGGAAGAACTGTGATAAGCATTGCACATCGCTTAAACACGATTATGCATGCGGATAAAATATGTGTGCTAAACAATGGGCAAATCATCGAAATAGACACTCATGACAATCTCCTAAAATCCAAAGGGCTATACGCCAGTTTGTGGCGACAACAAACCCAGTAAGAGCTGAAAAAAGCATCACTCATATGGCAAGTGGTGCTTTTTTATTAAAACTGCTTTATTTTTAGCCTATTAAGCATATTGCCCTATGATGCAACTATAGCACTAGCGAATTAGCTAGGGTATCATGGCGCGCTGAATTACTGGCACACCCCTTTAGCAGTTATAAACATGGCAAAAGAACAAACTGATCGTACCACTCTGGATTTGTTCGCTGAGGAACGAAGGCCTGGGCGACCTAAAACAAGTCCTCTATCACGAGATGAACAATTAAGGATAAACAAGCGCAATCAATTGAAACGCGACAAAGTAAAAGGATTGCGTAGAGTTGAGTTAAAACTGAATGAAGAAGCTGTCGCTGTATTGAATCAGTTAGCTGAAGAAAAAAATATAAGCCGTAGTGAATTAATCGAAGATATTTTATTGTCACAACTTGAACAGGTTAATGAAACAATACGCAAATAGTGTCATCTTGATAAATCACACAAATTTGACAGACTTAGAAACATTTTTTCGCCAAAATAAGGCGTAAAATTCTATTTATTTTCGATCTAAGTGAACGTTAGAAGCCCATATTTACTTCTATATCCCTTAGAAAAACAAGAGGTTAATCACTTTATGGCAGTCATAGGTATTTTCTTCGGAAGTGACACTGGTAACACAGAAAATATTGCCAAGATGATCCAAGAAAGATTAGGCAAAGATGTAGCAGAAGTTCATGATATTGCGAAGTGCAGTAAAGAAGATATCGACGCTTTTGATATTCTACTTCTGGGTATTCCAACTTGGTACTACGGTGAAGCTCAATGTGATTGGGATGACTTTTTTCCAACTCTCGAAGAAATTGATTTTGAAGGTAAACTTGTCGCTTTATTTGGTTGTGGCGACCAAGAGGATTACGCAGAGTATTTCTGTGATGCGATGGGAACTATCCGCGATATTATCGAACCACGTGGTGCTGTAATTGTAGGTCACTGGCCAACGGAAGGTTACCATTTTGAGGTTTCGAAAGGCATGGCTGATGATAACCATTTTATTGGCTTAGCTATTGATGAAGACCGCCAACCTGAGTTGACTGAAGAACGTGTCGATGCATGGGTAAAACAAATCTCTGAAGAAATGTCTTTAGCTGAAATTATTGGCTAAGCAAATTTATCTTATAGATAATGGGTCACATGTAGCTCAAAATGCACCATTAGCATACGTGATCCAGTCTAAAATAATCGATAAAATATCCTAATAGGGTAGACTTACGAAAGATTATCAAAATAATGAGACAATACATGGTTTCTATTTTTATTTTCCATGCCTATAATTGTAAATCAGTTTAGAAGACAACTGGATTTATGTTAAAAATGTCTCATTATTGTTAAATTTTGATTCAAGATACAGGACAAACCCGCATGACAGACAACAATAAGGCATTGAAAAATGCTGGACTCAAAGTCACTCTTCCAAGATTAAAGATTTTGGAAGTACTTCAAGAGCCTGAGTGCCACCACGTCAGTGCGGAAGATCTCTATAAAAAGCTGATCGATATGGGCGAAGAGATCGGGTTAGCTACCGTATACCGCGTATTGAACCAGTTTGATGATGCAGGTATCGTAACCCGTCATAACTTCGAGGGTGGGAAATCTGTATTCGAATTAACTCAACAACATCATCATGACCACTTAATCTGCTTAGATTGTGGGAAAGTGATTGAGTTCACTGACGAATCTATTGAAACTCGCCAGAAAAGTATCGCCGCTCGTCATGGTATTAAATTATCTAATCATAGTTTATATTTATATGGTCATTGCGCAGATGGTGATTGCCGCGAAAGTGCGGACGCACACGAAGCAAAAGAGTAAAACACTGTCATCCCTTAGTCAAAAGGGATGAATACAAACTAAAAACCCCAGATAGAATTGCTATCTGGGGTTTTCTTTTTGCAATGCTTAATGTTATTTCTTTTTTATAGTGATATTCCTAGAGGTATGCTTAACTGTTTCATTTTTATTGTTAATTTATTGTCTTAATAGCAATAACATTGAAGTTCTATATAATAAGTTGCAATTCAATTTAGATCCTTTATATTATTTTACTGATAAATTTATTGCCACTCTATTCTAGAGTATTATTTGAATATCATGGTGATATATAAACAGCACCGATGATGACTTCCTCAATTTATAACATATGAATATATATAAATTTATCTCATTAACTCACCATAAGTGTATTAACCCAAATTAATCATACTTGGTAAAATGTAATAAAACGTAAATTTACAACTTTAGAGCGTGCATAATTATTTAGATTAAACTGATTTTTTTGTAATTTGTAAGAGATTAACTGATGAAAAAAATATACCTTTTTATTAACATTAGTTTTTTCTTCTGGTTTCTTACTTTAATAGGATGGTTTTTCAATTACGCAACCATCACCTTGTTTTCATTTATATTATCAATTTTGTTCTTGATCTTATACTTCAATCAAAAAAAGGTAGGTAACATGTTCACCAAAAGACAAAACAAGCCAGCTCCAGAGATAAACATACAACCAACAGCTAGTGAGCCTGAAATTATTGCGAAAACAGCTAAGATAGAAGAACAAGTTACCACCGCCACTGTCAGTGAAGAAAAGACCAATACGGTGATCTCAAGAGATGTTATTTTTGAAGGAAACATTACTTCTAATGAGCAAGTACATATTTATGGTAAAGTCATTGGCAACATTACAGGTAAAAATAATAGCGTTAAAGTAATGCTCAATGGACAAGTTATCGGAAATATTACCTGTAACGATCTGGTTGTTAATGGTCGAGTTGAAGGTGAGTGCTTATCGGACTCCATCAATATTGAAAATAATGGTGAAATCCACGGTACTATCCATTACAGTAATTTATCAATTAAAAAAGGTGGTATTTTGTCAGGCCAAGCAAAAGTAAAAAACACTGCCTCACATGCTGATAAAGTGACTTTATTGAAAGATAAAATAAAGCATGACATTCCTACCGTTAATGAAGATAAAGGTATCGCTTAAATTTAAGCATTAGCTTACTTATTTAGAAAGTAAGGTGAAATGAATCCACCTTACTTTCTAGTTTAAAACTATTCTTTAATATACGTATATTTTCTTGTCTTATTATTCCATTTAATATCGTTCATATATGTTATGCGATTTAACAATATAATTTAATGGCAACCACAATACATATTTTATAGTAGTCATCTTACTCAGTAGATATTGCCACTAAAAAATGGTGAACGGCATCATCACCATAAATTTAATATCTTTTTCATCTTGGAAGATATTACCATAACCACCTCCATAACTAGGAATATCAGTATGGTTATCATACTTAGTAAAGTGCAGTTTAAATAACGTATCTTTTGCTCGCCCTGATTGTACGGTATATAAAATATCGAAGTTCCATGCACTTTCTTTTAAGCGAACATCTTGTGCATATTGTGAGTTAGTACTCGGCTTCGCATCCCAACCATAAATATAAGATGTTCCTACTTGCCAACCCTCTAAATCCCAATTTTTTAAATCGTACATCACGCCTGCATAAACGGCTTTTTCATTATTGGCGTTCCAGTCCGAACGACCATCCCACCAAATATCCATCCTACCGTTTGATGTTGCCCAACCTGGAGTCATACGCTGTAGGAAATATCCTTGATTGCCTTTCGCTTTGACATAAGTCCCTTCCACTTTAAAATCGAACTGCTCATAGGTATAGCCGAATGTCATCGCTTGTAGCCATGCTAAACCATCGTAAACATCGTTAACACCACCATCTGAGACCTTGTCTTTCGCTCCATAAAATTGATAGGAAAGACGTAAATCACGGTCCACAATAGGTACGGCATAGGAAGCCTTAGCAAAATACTGATCCATATAATCCTTCGCTTGACCATAAGCCCCTTCAAGCACTAAAGAATTTTTGAAATCATATTTAAAACCAACAGATTGTAGATAACTAATTCCAGTTAGGCCGTCCGCCTCGCGGAAATTGTACATCGTGCGATACCAAGGAGCCTTATAACGGTCAGTCCACATATAGGACATGCTCAGTTCACCATTTTGATCAAAGTCGAATACTCCCCCAACTTCTAACCCACGGTAGGTCCCTGGCATATAGCTCCAATGAGATGCTAATAGTGTTTGACCTGTCGGCTGAATGTAGCCACCTCTTCCCCAGAAAGGACCATATTTTAATTTTGCCGCCGCCTTATAGAACGTCACTCCACTACGATCACCAGTCCATTTTTCATCCCAACGAGATTTTGCATCACTAAAGCCAATTTCGTTTGGCGCAGCAGGACCACTATTTGATAATTCGATTGCGGTAAAGCCCGCTAAATCTAAACCTATAATGTCTTGAAAATACCCTGATGAAAAATCAAGGCTGGCATTGATAGTTGAGTGCTTAAGGTTATCGGCATATTTTTTATATTTATCACTATTTGGGTCTAAATCTTTACGTGACCGATCCCTTTGCCAATAATAAAAACCTCCTTTCAACGTTGAATCTTCAAGGAATTGTTCAGCGTGCATAATCGGCTGGTAGCCTATAGGAAGCATCGCTAACGCAATTTTTAAGACGAGCAACTTCCTGCCAGTATTGACATGTTGATTAACCATTCTTGTATTCCTCTAATATTTTTTAATTTTATTTTTCGGCCGAAATACGATTTAGCTTTTCATTTAAATCAAAGTATTCACAATAACTTATGTTATCTGTGATGTGGTTAGCCTATTTTTTGCAACGCGAATTATCAATACAGATACTGGCTTTGTTGCCAAAATATGATCAATGACACATTAATTTAAATTAACAACGATTATCACAAATGATGACACGATATATAGTTAAACATAACCATTTGATAAATTAGAACAATAATAAAATAGCCGTTAGGATAGAAGTCTTGCCAATAGACTAATAAATAGCTAATTAATGATTCAATTGACGTTATTTTGCTGTAATAACTTGTTTTATATCACCACATTGACCTCAGTGAATAAAAATGTATAACTGGTATAAGCATATTTAGATGGGTTTTCTTAATTTATTTCATATATCAGAGAAAAATGGATGACTCAAAATAACCAACAAGGCTGGAGCATTCTCCTGACGGGGAAAAACCTTTGGCTAACTCTAGCGTTAGCCGGTGGGATTTGCTTACATGCGATTAATGTTTATATCACAATTACAACATTGCCTTCTGTTGTTAGAGATATTGGTGGACTGCAATTTTATGCGTGGAACACGACGTTATTTATCCTTTCATCAATCATTCTTTCTGTTCTTACCTCTCAGATTTTAAATCATTTAGGTCCCAAGCGAAGTTATTTACTCGCCACTGTCATCTTCTTAATTGGTTCTGTTATTTGTGCAATCACACCCTCCATGCTTATTATGCTTATTGGCCGAATTATTCAAGGGGCTGGCGGAGGGATCTTACTCACGCTATCTTACTCAATGGTTCATATCGTTTTCCCTCAGCATTTGTGGTCTAAAGTTTTGGCTATGATGTCGAGTATGTGGGGGATGGCAACACTGCTAGGCCCTGCATTAGGTGGTTTTTTTGCTGAATATGCTGCTTGGAGGGGGGCATTTTGGTGCTTAGTGTTCGTTGGAATACCTTATTTGTGGTTAACTTGGCAAACTTTACCAAGTCATAACTTAAATGATAAAGACTCCCAACCCGCTATCCCAGTTCAAGCCTTAATGTTACTTTCGGCCGCGGTGCTGGCTATTTCACTCGGAAGCTTAAGTAAAGAAAGGTTTCTCCCCATTATTGGCATGTTAGCCGCTATTTTATTATGCATACGCTTAGCCAAACTTGAACGGTCAGCTAAAAATACGCTCTTCCCTCGTTCTACATTTCACTTCAAAGCTCAACTCGCCCCGATTTACCTCACGATGGCGCTACTGGGGCTTAGTGTGCAAACAGAAGTTTTTGTACCTTATTTTTTACAAACGCTTCATGGCACTGCTCCCTTATTGTCGGGTTATTTAGCCGCATTAGTTGGAGCTGGGTGGTCAATTTCAGCCATTATTTCGTCTTCTTTGAAGCCTGAGCATGCGATAAAAACGATACGAATTGGGCCTTGTTTTACTTTTAGTGCATTAGTTATTCTGGCACTGTTTATGACCAATACTTTGTATATTGGAAACCTGCAAATCTGGGTAATTTGCTTAGCATTATTCATAACAGGTGCCAGTATTGGTGCTACATGGCCCCATTTGCTCACTCGGGTTCTACAGGTTTCTATCGGCCCTGAATCACAAAAAGCGTCTTCCGCTATTACCACATTACAACTATTTTCGACTGCATTTGGCGCTTCTTTAGCGGGTTTAATTGCCAACCTTGCAGGATTATCAACACCTGGGGGCATCGAAGGAGCGCAATCCGCTGCGGGTTGGTTATTTAATATTTTCTCTCTGGTTCCATTATTTGCTTTGATGACTGCAAATATTGTTGCTAATAGGATGAAAAACAAAGAGAAGAAAGGCGACTAACTCATCGCCTTCTATCACTCACTAATATTGTTCAAACACTAATATTGTTCAAATAACTCTTGAATTTGTTTTGCATCTTTCGTTTGCGTTAAGGCTAATTGCAGTAAAACGCGAGCTTTTTGTGGATTTAACCTTTCGGATGCTACAAAGCCATATAAATTATCATCAACTTCGGTATTGCGTGTGGTATAACCTGTTGGAACGCGGCTTGAACGAACGACAACAACATCTTCTTTCGCTGCTTTCGCTAAAGCATCAAATATTGTTTTATACATATTACCGTTGCCCACGCCTGCGCTTACAATCCCTTCAACCCCTTCTTCTCTTAAGGCTTTCACTGGTGCTGCGGACGCATTAGCATAATTATAAACAATACCTACCGCAGGAAGTTTTTCGAGCTTGCTGACATCGAATGCCGCTTTGTCACCCCGTGGTTGTGGTGCTTGGAAATACGTGACTTTACCATCACGAATAAAGCCCTCCACCCCACCATTAACTGCATCAAACGCTTGAACTTCTGTGGTGTTCATTTTACCAATATTGCGTCCTTGAATCACTTTGTCATTCATCGCCATTAAAACACCGCGATTACCAGCTGATTTATTTGTCGCTAATACCACCGCATTATATAAGTTTAGAGGACCATCAGCGCCCAAAGCTGTAGAAGGGCGCATCGCACCAACCAGAACAATTGGCTTTTTACATTGCGTGGTTAAATCAAGAAAAAATGCCGTTTCCTCTAAAGTATCAGTACCATGAGTGACAACAAAACCATCTGTTTTATCACAATCTTGGTTAATTTTTTTCGCGAGTGCTAACCAGACTTGGTCATTCATATCTTGCGAACCTATATTAACTAGCTGTTCTCCGCTTAGATTAGCAATTTTTTTGGCCTCTGGTACCGCATTGATTAAGGCATCAATCCCCACTTTACCGGCTTGATAGCTTGAGGAAGTGGCCGAATCACCACCACCTGCTATCGTTCCACCTGTTGCCAATACCGTAATATTAGGCTGAGCGATAGCGGATACCGCAAACAGTGAAGCCAATGTCGCTAAAAGCACTTTATTTGTATTTTTCATCCTATTTCCCCTTCATTAATAAACTTTAGTTATTATGTGTATTTATACTGAATTTGATGTGACCTGTGTGATTATTTTAGGATAAATCATCAATATTAAGATGATTTATCTACGAATGAATAAAAAAGCGTGAGGCTTGCTGCAAAAATCCGTATCATAGCCCGTTTGAAACACGCTATTCACAAGTGACTGACAATGAGCCAAACTTTTATTCCCGGCAAAGATGCCGCTCTTGAAGACTCCATCGATGCATTCCAAACCAAATTAAAAAAATTAGGGTTTGAAATTGAAGAAGCATCTTGGTTAAACCCTGTACCAAACGTTTGGTCAGTACATATTCGCGATAAAGAATGCCCTCTTTGTTTTACCAATGGTAAAGGGGCGAGCAAAAAAGCCGCGTTGGCCTCCGCCCTTGGCGAGTATTTTGAACGTTTATCAACTAATTATTTTTTTGCTGACTTCTATTTAGGTAAATCCATTTCTGAAGGGGACTTCGTTCATTACCCTAATGAAAAATGGTTCCCACTCACAGAAGATGATAGTCTGCCTGAAGGCTTGTTAGATAACCGCCTGCTAAAATTCTATAACCCCGATGACGCCTTAGCAGCAAGCCAATTAATTGACCTGCAATCTGGCAATGAAGAGCGTGGCATTTGCGCCCTACCATTTACCCGTCAATCAGACAACCAAATCGTTTATATTCCAATGAATATCGTCGGTAACTTGTATGTCTCTAACGGTATGTCTGCAGGAAACACCGCTAACGAAGCTCGCGTACAAGGTCTGTCCGAAGTCTTTGAACGCTTTGTGAAAAATAAAATCATTGCAGAAAGTATTAGCCTGCCAACTATCCCAACCGATGTTATGACACGCTACCCTGCTGTCGTTGAAGCAGTTGAAACCTTAGAAAAAGAAGGTTTTCCAATTTTCTGTTATGACGCATCACTCGGTGGCGAATACCCTGTAATTTGCGTGGTGTTATTTAACCCACAAAACGGGACTTGTTTTGCCTCATTTGGTGCTCACCCTGACTTTGGTGTTGCTCTTGAACGTACCGTCACTGAATTGCTGCAAGGTCGAGGTTTAAAAGACTTAGACGTCTTTAACGCACCGACCTTTGATGACGAAGAGGTTGCTGATCATACGAATCTTGAAACCCACTTTATTGATTCAAGCGGTTTAATTAGCTGGGATCTGTTCAAAGATGATGCTGATTATGCCTTTGCAGATTGGAGCTTTAAAGGAACAACGCAAGAGGAATTTACGACGCTTATCAATATCTTCAATAAACTGGGAGCTGAAGTTTATATTGCAGATTATAACCATTTAGGCGTCTACGCTTGCCGCATTTTAGTACCAGGCATGTCAGATATTTACCCTGTTGAAGACTTGCATATCGCGAATAACGCCATGGGTGCTTATTTACGCGACACGATAATTAATCTGCCGGATAGCCAATGGGAAAAACAAGACTATCTTGCCCTTATTGAGCAATTAGATGATGACGGTTTAGATGATTTTACCCGTGTTCGTGAATTACTTGGTTTAGCCGTTGGTAAAGACAATGGGTGGAGCAACTTACGTATTGGCGAATTGAAATCCATGCTAGCACTCGCTGGCGGTGACCTTGAGCAAGCACTCGCTTGGGTTGAATGGACACAAGATTTTAATAGTTCAGTGTTTACTGCTGAGCGAGCAAATTACTATCGTTGCTTACAAACCTTGCTGTTGTTATCCCAAGAGGAAGAGCGTGACCCATCGCAGTACTTTAGCGCATTTGTCCGTATGTATGGGCAAGAAGCCGTGGATGCCGCCTCAGCGGCTATTGCTGGCGAGTCATGCTTCTATGGCTTGTGGTCAATCGATGATGAGCTCAAAGCATTACCTGCACATCAAGCCTTGCTGGCGGCTTACGAAAAGCTACAAAAAGCAAAGCGCGATAGCGCCTAATGTGAACTGAAAACTGACGGGGAACTTTACCCCGTCAATATTCTTACATTTTATAGCTTCATATTAATTATAAATCCAATGAACGTTTCCAACATAAAAATAAGTAATCAACCCGATGTATTCAATTTGAATTAATCCCTATCTTGATTAAAATTTAGAATTAGCCTAATTGTTAGATAAATATTGCAGCAAATCGAGATTTCTAGACGTGAATGCTCATGGTTTATATCATAAAATATAGAGGAACATTGATACATAAGTTAAATTCAATTCCAAAGAGATCATATTCATCTTAAATCGTTAACATTTACGCGTATATTTTCACTTATTTTGGTTCTCCAAATTAACATTATAAAAATTTTTAATAAAATTTAAAAAATATTTAAATGTTATTTATCAATAAGATAGGTCGCGTTTTAACATCTCATTAACCAAATTTGCCACTCTCTCTATAGAGTTCATGATCCATATCAAATTTATCATTTATTCCCTTTGTTACTATTATTACGTGCTATAATTAATCAACTTTGTAAGAGAGTGTTGGTATGAAAGCTGACAACCCTTTTAATTTATTGCCACCTGCCGTAATGGCACAAGTCGCAGACGATGCAGCCTTTTATAAGGCGAACAAACATCCTGCAATTACTTACTTGTCAGCATTCACTGCCGGTATTTTTATCTCTATTGCGTTTGTATTCTATATCACGGCAACTACTGGGGCGGCTGAAGCGCCTTATGGTTTTACTAAGCTCATTGGTGGAATTTGTTTTTCACTAGGTCTTATGTTAGTCGTTATATGCGGTGCAGACCTGTTCACTTCCACCGTACTCACTATTGTCTCAAAAGCCACAGGTAGGATCACTTGGGGACAAATGTTCCGCAATTGGTTTCATGTCTACATTGGCAACTTAATTGGTGCGTTATTCTTTGTCGCCATTATCTGGTTCGCTGGGCAATATACCGCAGCAAATGGCCTATGGGGTCTAAACGTTTTACAAACCACCAGCCATAAATTACACCATACGTTTGTTGAAGCAGTTGCATTAGGCATTTTAGCAAACTTAATGGTCTGCCTTGCGGTTTGGATGAGTTATGCAGGCCGTAGCTTAACAGACAAACTGGTTGTTTTAGTTCTACCCGTTGCGATGTTTGTTGCAAGTGGTTTTGAGCATAGCATCGCAAACATGTTTATGATCCCACTAGGGATTATGATTAAAGAATTTGCCCCTGCTGAATATTGGGCTCAAATCAATATGTCACCAGAGCAGTTTTCGCACCTCACTGTCGGAAACTTTATTACAGATAACTTAATTCCAGTCACGATTGGAAATATTATTGGCGGCGCAATTTTAGTCGGCCTCATTTATTGGTTCATGCATTTACGTAGTGGCCAAAAACACTAATAGCCACTGACACACACGAAAAGATTTATTAAGATCCCTAAAAGATCCATTGTTAAAAGGTAAAAGTATCATGTCCGAGTTAAATGAAAAATTCGCTTTAGCATGGCAAGGTTTTAACCAAGGTAACTGGCAGAATAACGTCGATGTACGTGACTTCATCCAGAAAAACTACACTCCATATGAAGGTGATGAATCTTTCTTAGCAGGCTCTACTCCAGCAACTGACAAGTTGTGGGACAAAGTCATGGAAGGGATCAAAATCGAAAACCGCACTCACGCACCTGTTGATTTTGATACAGATGTTGCGTCAACGATCACTTCTCATGATGCGGGATACATTACTAAAGAATTAGAAAAAATTGTTGGTTTACAAACTGACGCACCTCTGAAACGTGGTCTTATCCCGTTCGGTGGTATCAAAATGGTTGAAGGCTCATGTAAAGCTTACGACCGTGCCTTAGACCCTGAAATCAAAAAAATCTTCACTGAATACCGTAAAACTCACAACCAAGGTGTTTTCGACGTTTACACGCCAGACATCTTAAAATGCCGTAAATCAGGTATCTTAACTGGTCTACCTGATGCATATGGTCGTGGTCGTATCATCGGTGACTACCGTCGTGTTGCTCTGTACGGTATTGATTTCCTGATGAAAGACAAATTTAACCAATTCACCTCTTTGCAAGAAAGATTAGAAAAAGGTGAAGACCTGCAAATGACTATCCAACTGCGCGAAGAAATTGCTGAACAGCACCGTGCATTAGGTCAAATGAAAGAAATGGCTGCAAAATACGGTTACGATATTTCTGCGCCAGCAACAAATGCACAAGAAGCAGTACAGTGGACTTACTTCGGCTACTTAGCCGCTGTTAAATCACAAAACGGTGCTGCAATGTCATTTGGTCGTGTTTCTACCTTCTTAGACGTATATATCCAACGTGACTTAGAAGCAGGTAAAATCACCGAACAACAAGCACAAGAACTGATTGACCACTTAGTCATGAAACTGCGTATGGTACGTTTCTTACGTACGCCTGAATACGATGAGCTGTTCTCTGGTGACCCAATCTGGGCAACTGAATCATTAGCAGGTATGGGCCTTGATGGTCGTACTCTGGTCACTAAAAATACATTCCGTTTCCTGAACACACTGTATACTATGGGCCCATCTCCAGAGCCTAATATGACTATCTTGTGGTCAGAAAAACTGCCTCTGAATTTCAAAAAATATGCAGCGAAAGTCTCAATCGACACTTCATCTGTTCAGTATGAAAATGATGATTTGATGCGTCCAGATTTCGATAACGATGACTATGCAATTGCATGTTGCGTAAGCCCAATGATTGTGGGTAAACAAATGCAATTCTTTGGTGCTCGCGCTAACTTAGCAAAAACCATGCTGTATACCATCAACGGTGGTGTTGATGAAAAAATGAAAATGCAAGTGGGTCCTAAACATGCGCCAATCATGGATGAAGTCTTAGACTTTGATACTGTGATGAACAAAATGGATCACTTCATGGATTGGTTAGCAACTCAGTACGTCACTGCACTGAACTGCATCCACTTTATGCATGACAAATACAGCTATGAAGCATCTCTGATGGCGCTACATGACCGTGATGTCTATCGCACAATGGCATGTGGTATCGCAGGTCTGTCTGTTGCAGCTGACTCACTGTCTGCAATCAAATACGCAAAAGTGAAACCAATTCGTGATGAAGATGGTATTGCTATCGACTTCGAAATCGAAGGTGAATACCCGCAATTCGGTAACAACGATTCACGTGTTGATGACATCGCTTGTGACTTAGTTGAGCGTTTCATGAAGAAAATTCAGAAACTGCCGACTTACCGTAACGCAGTACCAACTCAGTCAATTCTGACCATCACCTCTAACGTTGTTTATGGTAAGAAAACAGGTAACACACCAGATGGCCGTCGTGCAGGTGCACCATTCGGACCAGGTGCAAACCCAATGCACGGTCGTGACCAAAAAGGTGCCGTAGCCTCACTGACTTCAGTTGCTAAATTACCATTTGCTTATGCGAAAGACGGTATTTCTTATACCTTCTCTATCGTGCCAAATGCATTAGGTAAAGATGACGACGTTCGTAAAACCAACTTAGCAGGTTTGATGGATGGTTACTTCCACCATGAAGCATCTATCGAAGGCGGTCAACACTTGAACGTTAACGTCATGAACCGTGAAATGCTATTAGATGCAATGGAAAACCCAGAGAAATATCCACAGCTGACTATCCGTGTATCAGGTTATGCAGTGCGCTTTAACTCTCTGACTAAAGAGCAACAGCAAGACGTTATTACTCGTACTTTCACAAGCACAATGTAATAATTAGCTTATTAAAATAAAGTAAATTAAAGACCCCGCTTTATGGGGTCTTTTTATCTATACCAACAACGATATTTTTCTCTAAAGTTTGCGGTATGACAGATATTTTGGAGTGCCTGCTATGTCTATCGATGATACTAAAACTAAAACAATAGCGACAACTAATGTGACAGAAACACCAACCACGCTCGGCCGCATTCATTCTTTTGAATCATGTGGTACCGTCGATGGCCCAGGAATCCGTTTTATCGTCTTTTTCCAAGGCTGTCTAATGCGCTGCTTGTATTGCCATAACCGCGATACATGGGACACTCACGGTGGCAACATCGTCACTGTTGATGAATTAATGAAAGAAGCCGTTACCTATCGCCACTTTATGAATGCGACTGGCGGTGGTGTTACTGCATCAGGCGGTGAGGCCATTTTACAAGCTGAATTTGTTCGCGACTGGTTCCGTGCATGTAAAAAAGAAAACATCCATACCTGCTTAGATACTAACGGCTTTGTTCGTCGTTATGACCCTGTCATTGATGAACTGATGGATGCCACTGACTTAGTGATGTTAGATTTAAAACAAATTAATGATGATATTCACCAAAAGCTCGTCGGCGTGTCAAATCACCGAACACTAGAATTCGCGCAATACCTTGCGAAACGTAACCAAAAAACCTGGGTTCGCTATGTGGTGGTGCCAGGTTGGAGTGATGACGACCATTCCGTGCATTTATTAGGTGAGTTTACTAAAGATATGAGTAATATCGAGAAAATTGAATTGTTGCCTTATCATGAGCTTGGTAAACACAAATGGGAAACTATGGGCGAAGAATACAAACTTGATGGTGTTAAACCACCATCAAAAGAAGTCATGGAACGTGTTAAAAGCATTCTTGAAAGTTATGGTCACAAAGTAATGTATTAACGCTAATTAGGGTTCTATCATGAACCCTAATTACCCAACTTTATATTATCGAAATAAAGGAAGGTGCCCTATCAACTGAGTAACCGATTTCTTATTTCCGACTAAACCAATACCTGCTAATTGAATATCTTGATATTGTTGTTCTGACAGCTTTTGCTGATATTCATCATAGGTTCGGCAAGACTGAGCAAGTAAACTAAAAGGAATAATATAAATATCATTTTTCTGGTATGCAGCCACTTCAATTTCTTTCATATATAGTTCTGCTGATTTTAAAATAGGTAATGGCGCATAGATCACTCCAGGGTAATTTACATTATCTAAACTATTAAGATCGCTCCCCACCATATTATTGACTTTATTTCCTAAACTGACACCAATAACACTTGCCGCATTCATCGCCAACCCATTGGATAATTCTTGATTTACCACAATGGCACAGCGGTGCTCTACAGGATTAAACAGTGTTTTGTACTAGCAAAAATACAGAATGGTTTATTAATCTCGATAAAATTTTGACTATTTTTATATTTCCATAAAATGCATTTTATTCACGATAATAATTAATCATCAATACCTTACCAGAATAGTCTGCTTTATAATGCATCAACTTATCTGCATACTACAGCAGATAAGTTAGTTACTCTGTAAACTTGAAATACTTATCTATAATAATATATTGCTAATTCACGACTAATAGGTTCCTTTTTTATCATGAATAATGAAAACTTCAGTGCAGATAACAACCCTGCACCTACAATTAACGCAGAAACTCAAGTCGATACATTTGTTTTTCATGCAGAGCCTCGATCAGTTGATGCAGGCGAAGGCGTTAACTGGATCAGCCAATCTTGGTCTCTAGTGAAAGAAAAACTGGGTATGTGGATCTTGATTAACATCGTTCTATTTGCTTTGATTTTAATCATTTCAATGATCCCATTCTTAAATTTATTGATCACTTTTATTACACCTATTTTTATTGGTGGTATTGTTGCAATCAGTGAAAACCAGCGTAAAACAGGTCAAGCAGAAATTGGCTTACTGTTCGCAGGCTTTCAAAATAAATTTGGTGCACTGTTTGCCGTTGGCGCAATTAACTTTGCGGCGAATTTAGTGGGGATGATCATCGCATTTGTTATCGGTGGCTCTGCTATATTTGGCTTATTAATGGAAAGCAACCAATATGGCACACCTTCTGATGCGGCTATTCTTGCATCTTCGGGATCATTCTTCTTTGCTATCATTATCATTGCTGTCGCGGCATTAGTGGGTACTGCGCTAACATGGTTTGCTCCGGCTTTAATCATGAACCATAACTTCACCGTTGGCGCGGCAATTTCAGCAAGTATTCAAGCGGTTAAGAAAAATATCCTACCAGGCCTGCTGTTCTTTATCGTTATTTCTATTTTAATGGTAATCTCAGCAATTCCTTTAGGCTTAGGTTTATTAGTTACAATGCCTATTATGTATGTTTGCTACTACAGCAGCTACCGCAGCCTATTTTACTCTCAAGTAAAATAATCTCATAGTCGGTTCAATGAATACCACTAAGCTATAACAAATTAAAAGGGAGACTTTATATCTCCCTTTTTACTTTTCATTCTGAACTCCCTACCCACATCAAGATCAGTTCAAAATAAATAAACTCTACGCTACACTCATCTACATTAATTTAAATTAATAGGAATATTCCACCCATGCATTTTGATATTACTGACCTAAAGCTGTGTGTGAATGTCGCCAATGCAGGAAGTATTACAGGTGGTGCAAACTTAACACATATTACATTGCAATCGGCTAGTGAGCGCATTCGAGGTTTAGAACATAAGCTAGGCGTTGATTTATTTATTCGCTCTGTAAAAGGAATCTCTTTATCTAATGCAGGTTCCACTTTCATCGAACACGCAAATGCCATTTTGCAACAACTTGAATTGATGCAAGATGATTTGCGCCAATATAGTCAAGGCTTACGGGGACACATCAATCTCCTATGTAATGCCTCAGCACAGATGGAATTCTTACCATTACGTATTAGCGCCTATTTGCGCCAACAACCTAGCATGTCAGTTTCTGTGAAAGAAATGCCAAGTAGCGATATTGTCAGTGCGATCAAAAACAAAGTTGCTAACCTTGGCATTATTGCAGATTCCTGTGACTTTTCAGGGCTTGAAAGCCGCCCATTTTGCTATGACGAACTTATCGTTTTAGTTCATACTAATAGCGTATGGACGCAATTTGAGCACATCTCATTCGCACAAATTATTAATTCTGAATTTATCGGTTTATCTGAAGATAATCCGCTACAAAAACATATTGATAGTCATGCGAGACAACAAGGTAAACGGCTCAATTACCGCGTACGAATGCCTAATTTAGACGCAGTCATGCAGGTTGTTAATGATGGAGTTGGCATAGCAATCATACCTAAACATGCGGCACAACGGTTTAACTCCCCCACAAGTAAAATACTTAAGCTCACTGAATATTGGGCACAGCGCGAATTAGTCATCTGTACCCGTGATTTCACTCAACTCCCTGATCATACTAATGAGTTTATTAATTTCTTAATCAACTGGGAGTCGCCGTAATATTAATACTAATTTATTAGCATATGCAGACCTAAAAGCATTAACCCGATGAAAAAACAACGTCGAAATAGGGTTTCACTGATAACTTTGCGAAAATATTGACCAAGGTACATACCAATAATGGCAGGAATTAATGCCAAAAAAGAAAGCCCCCAGTCAATGCTACTCTGTTGTTGATCCATTGCTAACTTTATTGCTAATGCCACTGTTGATGCAGTAAACGCTAGCCCTAATGCCTGAATCAGCTCATCTTTGTTAAGTTTTAAGCTCTGTAAATAGGGCACCGCAGGAATAACAAAAACGCCAGTTGCTGCGGTGATCAACCCTGTTATATAACCTATTGTTGGGGAAAGCCAAATTTCATTCTTTCCCTCGACTGATGGCATTTTTTTCGCCCGAATTCCCCAGAAGCCATAGATAATAAGAACACCACCTAAAGCTAGCATCGTCCAACTCGATGATGACGTTAATGAAGGTAAAAAACTAAATACCGTTCCTAACAAGATACCCGCAATAAAACCCCATAATCGTTTAACCAACGCCATAAACTGCGGCCCAAGCAACAATTGCCATATATTGGTGATGAAAGAAGGAACAATTAACAAACTCGCTGCAACCACAGGCTCCATAGAAATGCTCAATAATCCCATTGCTATCGTTGGCAACCCTAAACCGATCACCCCTTTCACCACACCTGCTAATAAAAACACGCCTATGACTATTTCCATTCAATCCTCCCCACCAAGATATTATTTGCTGTAGCCTAACCATCTTCATGAAGTGGCACTATCTGGAAAATACTCAGGGGGGCTCAGGGAAAACTGGAAGAAATTATATCTTTGACGTAAAAAAAACCGCCACTATAAGTAGCGACGGTTTGTTAAGAAACAAGTTTAATAGATCTGCTGAATTAACCGATGTATTCTAACCCTTTCATATATGGGCGTAATACTTCAGGAACCTCAATACGGCCGTCCGCTAATTGATAGTTCTCTAAAATCGCTACCAGTGTACGACCCACCGCTAAACCTGAGCCATTCAGTGTGTGAACAAGTTGAGTTTTCTTATCGCTCTTGCCACGAAAGCGTGCTTGCATACGACGTGCTTGGAAATCCCACATGTTTGAACAAGAGGAAATTTCACGGTACGTGTTTTGCGCTGGTAACCAAACTTCTAAGTCATAAGTTTTGCGAGAACCAAAACCAATATCACCAGTACATAAAATCACTTTACGGTATGGCAAGTTCAGGAGTTGTAAAACTTTTTCTGCATGACCTGTCAGTTCTTCCAATGCATCCATCGATTTTTCTGGATGAACGATTTGCACTAATTCAACTTTATCAAACTGATGCATTCGGATCAGACCACGAGTATCACGACCATATGACCCTGCTTCTGAACGGAAACACGGTGTATGTGCCGTCATTTTCAGAGGAAGTGCATCTTCATCTAAAATTTCATCGCGTACCAAGTTAGTTACTGGAACTTCCGCGGTAGGGATCAGTGCATAAGTACTGCTATCCGCTTCCTCTTCCAACGGTTTTGTATGGAATAAATCTTCACCAAACTTCGGTAATTGACCAGTACCATACAGCGTATCGTGGTTGACTAAATACGGAACATACAACTCTTGATAACCATGTTGTTCAGTATGCAAATCAAGCATAAATTGAGCCAATGCACGGTGCAAACGAGCGATTTGCCCTTTCATCACAACAAAGCGTGCACCTGTCAATTTTACTGCCGCAGGGAAATCAAGGCCGCCAGTCAATTCACCGAGACTAACGTGGTCTTTCACCTCAAAGTCATACTGGCGAGGTTCACCCCAGCGCGCAACTTCAACATTATCAGAATCATCTTTACCATCAGGAACTTGGTCATCTGGTATATTTGGAATACTGAGTGCAATATCACGGATTTCTTGCTGCAGCTTGTCTAATTCCACTTTCGCAGAATCCAGTTTTTCACCTAACTGGTTAACTTCCTGACGTAACGGCTCAATATCTTCACCACGTGCTTTAGCTGCACCGATAGTTTTCGATCGCGAGTTACGCTCTGCTTGCAGGGTTTCAGTTTCAACTTGTAAAACTTTACGGCGTTCTTCTAATTCACGCAGCTTTTCCACATCAAGGGTAAAACCCCTGCGAGCCAGTTTTTGAGCAACTGCGTCTAGCTCCGTACGCAGTAAATTTGGATCGAGCATGCTTATCCTGTGAGTATTGTTAGTTATTGATGGTACTTAATATAACGCATTCCAGCATTATAAATAAAAGTATAGTAATTCGCTCTATAACCTTACCGCATTGCCTAGTTTAGCGATAGCGTTTTGTCGCACTAATTTGATCCTGTTGGGCTAACCAGTCTAGTTTTTCAGCAAATTTACTTTCTTGCCCCCGTTTTGTCGGGTAATAATAACGCGTTGCCTTCATTGGCTCCGGAAAATAGTTTTCCCCAGCCGCATAAGCATTTGGCTCATCATGTGCATAACGGTACTCTTTTCCGGCTCCCATTTCTTTTAATAATTTAGTCGGAGCATTACGAAGGTGATCGGGTACATCATAATCAGGCTGCATCTGTGCATCTTTAATCGCTGCTTTATAGGCAAGGTACACGGCATTGCTTTTCGGTGCACAAGCTAAATAAACGATGGCTTGAGCAATCGCACGCTCACCTTCTGCAGGTCCTACCCGTGTAAAGCAATCCCATGCAGAAATAGCTACTTGCATTGCTCTAGGGTCCGCATTTCCCACATCTTCAGATGCAATAGCAAGTAACCGACGAGCAACATATAACGGATCTCCACCCGCGGTAATGATCCTTGCAAACCAATACAGTGCAGCATCAGGGGATGACCCCCTTATTGATTTGTGCAATGCAGAAATCAAATCGTAGTAACGATCACCTTTATTATCAAAACGGACAGCACGCTCTCCACTAACTTCTTTAAGTAATTCCGAAGTCAAAACACGCTGGCCTTTGATATCAGCCTCGGCCATATCAGCCATCATTTCAAGTAAGTTCAATGAGCGCCGAGCATCGCCATTAACTAGCTGTGCAATCATTTGGCGTGTGCTATCAGGTAATACGATATTTTGCCCACCTAACCCACGAGAGGAATCACTCAATGCCTGCAACAGTACCTGTTCAATATCACTTTCCTCAAGTGATTTAAGTAAATACACTCTTGCCCGTGATAACAGTGCTGAATTTAACTCAAATGAGGGATTTTCTGTTGTTGCACCAATGAAGGTGATAGTACCGTCTTCAATATGCGGTAAAAATGCATCTTGTTGGCTTTTATTAAAGCGATGTACTTCATCCACAAACAAAATAGTTCTACGCCCAGCACTGAGGTTTTGTCGTGCTTTTTCGATGGATTCACGGATCTCTTTAATACCGGAGGTCACCGCAGAAATACGCTCAATATCTGCTTGTGCATAGTTGCCAATAATTTCAGCGAGTGTTGTTTTACCTGTTCCTGGTGGCCCCCATAAGATCATGGAGTGCAGATGCCCAGCCTTAATAGCACGAGGCAACGGTTTCCCTTCTGCCAACAAATGCTTTTGACCAATATATTGTTCAAGAGTTTCAGGCCGCATGCGTGCTGCTAAAGGTTGAAATTCATTCTGCGAAAAATCAAGAGATAGGTTACCCACAAGATCCTCTTTTTACCTCTTAACAAATAGGGTATCTATCATCAGGTTAACTGCGCCTGATGATGATGAGTTTCATTAGCCCTTAATGCTTATTTTGCACTGGAACGTTGGTCATCTAAAGTAACCCCTTTTGGTACAGTAAATTTAAATTTACTGGCGTCCACATGACCATTTTTTTGCTCTTTTAGTTGATAAGCACTAACTTGCCCATCTTGCTCAACGGCAGAAAATTTTTCAATTGTTCCATCTGGTGAAACGGTAATTGAAAAGCTTTTCAATGTTCCATTTGTTTGCCTAGGCTTTAAATCAAACGTATTTCCTTGCTGAATGATTGAGTATTGTTTCCAATCCTTCGGGTTATTACGTGTGATTAATAAGAATGGGGTATCCTGCGTGGCATCCGCTAAATTGGTAACCGTCACTTGCTCAACAAATGGGTTATAGAACCACAAGTTTTTACCATCGGAAACCAATACACTTTCATCCGGTGATGTCATATTCCAATTGAATAAATTCGGGCGTTCAAGCCATAAGTCCCCAACACCTTCTTGTACGAGATCCCCTTCAGGACTCGTCACTTTTTGTGAAAAACTGGCTTGAAAACTATTGACCTTATTCAGGCGAGCCTGAAGGTCTTGACTCGCATCTGCCAATACTTGGCCAATATGTAAACTAAAGGCTAATGCGCCCAATAACAGCATTTTTTTCATCGAACAAAGCCCTTTATATTATCCCCCAAGAGACGTATCGACTTTATACACCCCTTGAATAAAACCCGCAATTAGTACATTAATTTATTAAATTGCTGACAAATTTTTAGCGCCCCATTGGCGGTGGTGAAAGGACTTCACGGTTACCGTTATGCCCTTGTTCACTAACAATACCTTGTAGCTCCATTTGTTCAACGATCCTTGCTGCTCGGTTATAACCAATTCGGAATTGACGTTGAACACCAGATATAGAAACTCGTTGTTTTTCAACGACAAACTCCACCGCTTGGTCGAATAGAGGGTCGAGTTCTTCCCCACCACTATCATAGCCACCACCGTCGTTATCATCGCTACAAGTCGTAATGCTATCAATATATTGCGGTTTACCGCGCGCTTTCCAATCATTAACAACTGCATGCACTTCTTGGTCACGGACAAATGCACCGTGTACCCGCATTGGAATTGAAGAGTTTGGCGGTAAATACAGCATGTCCCCCATACCAAGCAAGGACTCAGCACCACCTTGGTCAAGAATAGTACGTGAGTCAATTTTACTGGAAACAGTAAAGGCAATACGCGTTGGGATATTAGCTTTAATTAGCCCTGTAATGATATCAACGGAAGGACGTTGCGTAGCAAGTACAAGGTGAATACCTGCAGCACGCGCTTTTTGTGCCAAACGAGCAATAAGCTCCTCAACTTTTTTACCTGCTGTCATCATTAAGTCAGCAAATTCATCAACCATCACGACAATATAAGGTTCTTTTTTCAGCATTGGATGTTCCATTTCCATGCTATCTCCCGGTTTCCAGAAAGGGTCTGGAATTGGGCGCTGCATATCCGCTGCTGCTTTAATTTTTTCGTTATAACCAGCTAAGTTCCGCACACCCAGCGCCGACATGAGTTTATAACGACGTTCCATCTCATTAACGCACCAACGCAATGCATTTGCTGCGTCTTTCATATCGGTAACCACTTCCGTCAATAAGTGTGGAATACCTTCGTAGATGGAAAGCTCCAACATTTTCGGGTCAATCATAATAAAGCGAACATCTTCAGGCTTCGCTTTATATAAAATACTGAGGATCATCGCATTGACCCCAACTGACTTCCCTGACCCAGTTGTACCTGCAACTAATAAGTGAGGCATTTTCGCTAAATCAGCCACCACTGGGTCGCCTTCAATATCTTTACCCAAAACAATCGTTAGTGGTGAAGGATTCTTTCTAAAATCATCGCAATCCAGCACTTCTCTTAAATAAACGGTTTGACGTTTCTCATTAGGCAGTTCAAGCCCAACATAGGGTTTGCCAGGTATGACTTCAACCACACGTACCGCAACGGTAGATAACGAACGCGCTAAATCGCGAGATAAGGTTGAAATACGTGCAGCTTTCACCCCCGGTGCTAAGTCGAGCTCAAAACGTGTGATAACAGGCCCCGGTGAAAAACCAACAACTTCGGCTTTAACACGATAATCATTTAAACGCGCTTCAATTAACCTTGCTGTTTGCTCAAGCTTAAACATATCCACCGGCTCTTCTTGCTCAGGAGGGCTAGACAGTAGATCAAGAGATGGCATTGGCGTTGTTGGTTTTGGTAATGGTTGATCATTACGTACCAAGAACGGATGAAATAGGCTGTCTTGCTGTGGCTGCTGTGGCTGCTGTGGCTGCTGTGGCTGCTGTGGCTGCTGTGGCTGCTGTGGCTGCTGTGGCTGCTGTGGCTGCGCAAAAGTGTGTGCCGTTGATAACGGACTAGCAAGCCCTTCACTTATATTATTTTGTGAGATAACAGGCGAAGCTGACACCGCGCTAAATGACGGCATAAAGAGTGGATCTGCCGGTTCGTCATCGACTAAATCATCAACCGGAGAAAAGCTATCTAGCACTGAAAACTCTTTTCTCAGGTCAATTTTGGGTTCAAAATTATCTTGCTCCTGCTGATAGCGACTGTCGCTATCCATGCTATTAGCCACGGGTGCAGATGCAGGAATTGTATGGGTATTTTCCGTTGATGGCCAACGATGCTCAATTTCAGGCTGAGTCCATGCGCTCGTTTCCGGTGACACTACCTGCTCAACGGCAGGTTGAGTCGGCGTATCAATCGGATCTAACGCTTGTTTAGTTGACTCGTAGTCTGTTTCATCAATATCACCATAGCGTTCTCGTTGCTGCTCAATGAACTGTGCTCGTAACAATTCATCTTGTTCTATATCTTCATTATTCGCTGTATCACTCGCGTCCCCAGCTGACCACTGCTGGTATATTTGTTCACGTTTTGACGCTTCTTCTTGACGACGTTGTAATTCAGCGTCGCGCTGAGATGGTATCCGAATACCATATAACTCACGGCGAGTTGGTAACCGGACAGGATTCGGTCTTGGTAGCTCAGGTTCCATATTTTGCTTAACTTGAGCATGGCGTTCTAACGCTGCAACTGAAATACCCGCAGCTTCTAATGCCGCAGGGTCTGAAACCCGTTCAGATACTGGCGTGTGAGTGATATTTTCAACAATATCACTCACATTAAACTCTGTTGATGAAGGTGTTGAAACGGGGGAGCTATACTGTTGCTGCACTGGATTATTTACTTGCTCAGCGTAAGAAACAGTGCTTTGATGCTGAGACTCCAGTTGTTGGGGCGCAACATTGTGTGATTGAGATGCAGGTGGAACATTTGAGACTTGAGATGCTATACCTAATTGCGGTTCATAGTCATCAGGCACCTCAAAATGATAGGTGTTAGCTTCATCTACCGCTGAGAAAGATGGTATATTTTCAGATTGTGTCGTTTCTTGTGCCACTGGTGAAACCACATCTTCGGTGACGGCTTTAGTTATTACAACATTTTCACTAGCTACAGACTCTACTGAAGGAAGTTCTTCTGTTACTAATTCAGCAACAGTCGGCGCTGAAAATAACACATCATCCAAATCAATATCAGCTTGATCATCATTTGCTCTATGCTCAGCTTCTTGTGCTCGTTGTAAAGCACCTTCAGTTTCTTCTACATCATAGTCATTTAAATCATCTCCCCTTGCACGATTCGTTAGTAACGTAATAGGGAGAAGGATTGCTGCTCCTATCTTTTCTGCAATAGTCAACCATGACCAACCTGTGAACAAAGTAAAACTAATCACCCACAAAAATAGCAGCGCTAATGTAGCTCCCAATGAATTAAACCAAGGCATGATTGCGCTACTAAACACGCTGCCAATAACTCCACCTGACGCGAAATTAGGTAAATCATCAAAGTTAAGAGCAGCTAAACCACAAGAAGATAAAATTAAAGCAAGCCCACCAATTAGCCTTAATGATAGTGAGAAAAAATCAACATACCTACGCTGACTTTCATACTGAAAAATTGCCCAACAACCTAGGAGCAATAAAGGGGGAATAGCAAATGCAAGGACACCAAAAGCGGAGAAAAGGATATCTGCGCTCCATGAACCAACGCTACCGCCTAGATTCTTAACCGGGGCATTCCATGTTGTTTGCGACCAACTAGGGTCGGAAGGACTGAAACTCAATAAAGCAACCATTAAAAAGATAGCGCTCAAACAAATTGCGAGCAAAATAACCTCTAATAGCCGTCTTCCGCTACTTAGCTTTTTAAACTTAATATGTTTATCTTCTGTATATTCTTGGCTCATTATTGTTTCTTTTACTGACTGATGTACTTTACTTACTTATGTTTATTCTAACATTAATCGTCTTACTGTGCCTGTTTTGCTGTGACTAAGATAAATCGCTACATCACCGCATCCATAGGATTCAGTATTTCATCTAACGTATAAGGATTCAATTTCTATTTATCGTTAAAACTCTTAATTATTTATAGCTTTAAAATCAATAAATTGGAAATTAAATTTATTGATTGCTAATAGAGTTTCGTAAAAAAACGTAAGAAAGGCTTAGTTTGCTATCAAATAAGGGATTTAAAGAGAAAAAATCAGATTTTCATTATATTTAAACGGAACAACGCTGAGTAAACTCAGCGTTGAAACTGCAGTGCGACAACAAAGCTGAAGAGCTGTGCTGAAGTGAGGCCAAAAAAGCAATAATTAGCGAGTTTTAATCACTAAGCGATTGCTTTGTTTAACTTCTTCCATTACCACATAAGTACGAGTATCGTTAACGCCAGGTAAACGTAACAGAGTTTCACCTAACAGCTTACGATATGCGGACATATCAGGCACACGCGTTTTCAACAAGTAGTCAAAATCACCAGAAACAAGGTGACATTCCTGAATTTCTTCAAGTTTTTGAACTGCATTATTGAATTGTTCAAATACATCTGGCGCACCACGGTTCAATGTAATTTCAACAAATACTAATAAAGATGCATCTAAGTAGTGAGGGTTTAATAACGCCGTATAACCAGAAATAAACCCTTGTCTTTCAAGACGACGAACACGTTCTAAACATGGAGTCGGAGATAAACCAACACGTTTAGATAATTCTACATTAGAAATTCGTCCGTCTTTTTGCAATTCGTTTAATATATTCCTGTCGATACGGTCAAGGTCTTTGCCAGGACGCTTTTTATTGTCAATCATCTCTTTATCTCTCTTTCTCTAATTGTTATTTTCTACATCTATAAAATAGCACCTTCGCCGCCACCTTTTTTATTTAAGAATAGTGTTCAGGAGCAAATTTTATTCATAATACTGAATTCGTGTGAATGTAATTATCACTCACAATCATTACTCGTTTTCTAAGTTTGTAAGTAGCGTAAAGCTAACTTTCCAGCAAGAACAAAAATAGGCCATTTCCATTGACCTGCTAGATAATTAACTCTTACATAGATGTTTTCGCAAATGCGCAGCCGATTGTCAAAGTAAATGAATAAAAATCAGTACAAGATTTCGCTTTTTTTTCCAGTAAAACGTTTCGCAGCCTTAATTCAAGATAATTCCTAAAAATTGTGATGCGTGACACAACCAATTTTTCTCACACTTTTTTTACAATTAGTTGATGTTGCCTATCAGAGAAATTAGCAACATGACACTAACTCGCACCTAAACCGCTTTTGTTAACCTTCTATTTCTCCTACAATCTTACTAATGGTTTTTTTAGATTAAAAGAGGAATTCATGAGCACAACTATACATCGCAAGTTAATCATTCTAGGTTCCGGTCCTGCGGGTTACACTGCCGCAGTCTATGCTGCGCGAGCGAACTTAAGCCCTGCTCTCATTACTGGGGTAGAAAAAGGCGGTCAATTAACGACTACGACTGAGGTTGAAAACTGGCCCGGTTCCCCTGAAGGGCTAACGGGTCCGGGTCTCATGGAGCGTATGCACGAGCACGCAGTAAAATTTGAAACTGAGATTATCTCTGACCATATTCAAAAAGTAGACTTAAAGCAACGTCCTTTTCGTTTAATGGGTGACGAAAGTGAATATACCTGTGATGCTTTGATTATCGCAACAGGGGCTTCCGCTCGTTATATCGGTTTACCCTCTGAAGAGGCATTTAAAGGTCGCGGTGTTTCAGCTTGTGCAACCTGCGATGGTTTTTTCTACCGTAATCAAAAGGTTGCTGTTGTAGGCGGGGGAAATACGGCGGTCGAAGAAGCGCTGTATTTATCAAATATCGCTTCAGAAGTTCACCTTATCCACCGTCGTGATAGCTTCCGAGCAGAAAAAATTCTGATCAATCGTTTAATGGATAAAGTAGAAAACGGCAATATTATCCTACACACTGACCGCACCTTAAACGAGGTCTTAGGTGATGATATGGGCGTTACCGGCGTTCGCCTTGAATGCACTAAAACTCATGCTATGGAAGAAATTCCTGTAATGGGGGCATTTATTGCTATTGGTCATAGCCCAAACACGGCGATGTTTGAAGGTCAATTAGATTTAGATAATGGCTACATCAAAGTCCAATCAGGTACCCACGGTAATGCAACTCAAACTTCTGTCGAGGGGGTATTTGCTGCTGGGGATGTTATGGATCATATCTATCGTCAGGCTATTACATCAGCGGGAACCGGCTGTATGGCAGCATTAGATGCAGAGCGATATCTAGATGGACTGGCATCTAAATAATTCATCACTTATTTAGGACGGGTCATTATTTTAAAATAAGGCTTTAATCTTAAACGGATTGAAGCCTTATTATTATCTATCGTCATGATGTCCCTCTTTGTTAACTATTTGCTATTACGAAGTATTTTTAAGAGCAAGTTTATATTGTGGCCCTACATCACTACCTATACTGTTTTTACATAATATTAACTTTAGAAGGTATGAGTATGGGCAACAATTAAAATGTGATTCAATTCGCAGTTATGTTTATTTAATTATTGTGGTGCTTGCTATCATCTAAGGAGTTGTCATCATAGGAACAATGAATTGCGCCGTTCGTTCTGAAAGTCAGTTAAGTTAAATTGACCGCATCCCCGCCTATGTTACTCGCTGTTTTTATCCCCCTCTATTATGAGCTACCTTATTGCCAATGCAAAATCGGAGATTTAATACCATAGAAGAAAAAGACAGAGCATGGGGAAGTTTATTAAACGGGAAATATTAATTTTACCTTTGCAAAACAATTTAATAACAAAACACTATTCGCGTTAAATAACCTATTTTTATTATGTAACATATCTTAATGAAACTGCTATGATGTACTCTAAATTAACCAAATTGCATGGTCAGATCAAGAACACAACTTTTCGTATCATCATCAATTGTGTTGCTAGATCACTAAGTTATCGTTCCATGTGATTTAAAATGCAATAAACACATGATAAAAACAACGTTAGATTGCGCAATCTAACCACACTCAAACTACACCTGCTAACTAAATCATTATGGATAAATCAAGACAGACTGAATTGGTACGTTGGTTAAAACAACACAGTGCCCCTGCTAAGCGCTGGTTACGAATTTCTATGCTGTTAGGCATGCTCAGTGGCTTACTGATCATCACTCAAGCATGGTTTTTAGCCGTTATCCTACAAGCTTTAATTATGGACGGTATACCACGAGAACAGTTAATTACCCCTTTTGTTCTGCTAATTGGCGTCTTTATCCTCCGGGCCATTGTCACTTATATCCGAGAACGTATTGGTTTTCGCTGTGGTCAAGTTGTTCGCCAAGAAATCCGTACAAAGGTGTTAGATAAGCTACAAGAACTCGGGCCTGTTTGGGTTAAAGGCAAGCCCGCAGGTAGCTGGGCAACTATCATTCTTGAGCAGATTGAAGATATGCAGGATTACTATTCCCGTTATTTACCTCAAATGTATTTAGCGGCGATTATTCCTGTGATGATTTTGATAGCCATATTCCCATTTAATTGGGCTGCCGCCATGATCTTATTCGTTACAGCGCCCCTGATCCCTATTTTTATGGCGCTGGTTGGTTTAGGTGCAGCAGATGCTAACCGACGCAATTTTATTGCTTTGGGCCGCCTTAGTGGTAGCTTCCTTGACAGGCTACGCGGGTTAGATACCCTGCGCTTATTCTTCCGTGAAAAGGCAGAAATTAAGCAAATTCGTGAATCAACTGAAGATTTTCGTTCCAGAACGATGGAAGTTCTGAGAATGGCATTTTTATCTTCTGGTGTACTCGAATTTTTCGCTTCGATTTCGATTGCGGTTGTGGCTGTTTACTTCGGGTTTTCTTATCTGGGTGAAATAAATTTTGGTAGCTATGGCTTACCTGTGACTCTATTTGCAGGTTTTCTCGCGTTAATCCTCTCTCCTGAATTTTTCCAACCTTTACGTGATCTTGGCACTTATTATCATGCAAAAGCACAAGCTGTTGGCGCAGCTGAAACTTTAGAGATGTTATTACGTAGTGAGGGTGAGAAAAAGCCACAGCAAGGCAATAAAACTGTCCCTAATGAACCCATTCGTATCCAAGCCAAGCAATTAGAAGTTTTATCGCATGACGGCGTGCGTCTTGCTGGCCCGTTGAATTTTACCATCGAACCACAACAACGTATTGCAATTGTCGGGCAAAGTGGTGCGGGCAAAAGCTCATTACTCAACTTATTGCTGGGATTTTTGCCCTATAACGGCTCTATCACGATTAACGACATTGAACTTAGTGAGTTGTCCCCTGAGCAATGGCGTGAGTTACTCGGCTGGGTTGGACAAAACCCACACCTACCAGAACAAACATTGATAGAAAATATCTGTTTAGGTAAACCCGATGCAACTGAAGAAGAAATTCAGCAGTGTATTGACCGTGCTTACGTCTCTGAATTTTTGCCCATGCTACCTGATGGGCTAAATACCCGTATTGGGGACTACGCTGCTCGCCTTTCTGTCGGCCAAGCTCAACGTATTGCGGTTGCTCGGGTCTTATTAAAACCGTCGCGTTTATTACTCTTAGATGAACCAGCCGCGAGTTTAGACTCCCATAGTGAACAACGGGTTATGCAAACTCTAAATCAATTATCAGAGCAGCAAACAACCCTTTTAGTTACCCACTTACTGGAAGAAACCATCGATTATGACCAAATATGGGTGATGGCTAATGGTCAAATCATTCAACAAGGTAACTATAAGCAACTTAGCCAATCTGAAGGCCCATTCGCTCAATTACTTGCCTACCGTAGTGAGGAGCTTTGATAATGAAAGTCTTATTACCCTTCTTAGCCCTTTATCGTCGCCATTGGTTTTTAATCACTTTGGGCATCATTTTAGCCATCGTCACGCTGCTCGCAAGTATTGGTTTGCTAACACTATCAGGTTGGTTTCTAGCGGGAACAGCCATTGCCGGCTTCCCTGGCCTCTATTATTTCAATTATATGCTACCTGCCGCAGGTGTTCGTGGTGCAGCTATTTTCCGTACCGCAGGCCGATATGCAGAGCGCTTAGTTAGCCATGATGCCACCTTTAAGGTACTGGCTCACTTACGGGTTTTTGCCTTTAGCAAAGTGCTCCCTCTTTCTCCCGGTGGTATCAGTCGTTTTCGGCAAGGTGAGTTACTTAACCGTCTTGTCGCTGATGTGGAAACCCTCGATCACCTCTATTTACGTGTATTATCACCGATTATTACTGCATTTTTCGTCACGTTTGTCTTGATCTTCGGTTTAAGTTACCTCGATCCTCGCCTTGCATGGACGCTCGGTGGCGTAATGTTGTTCTTGCTATTTACCATGCCATATGCATTTTACCGTGCAGGAAAACCAATTGGTCACGAACTGACTGAATTAAGGGGCCACTATCGGGCTATTTTGACATCCGCTTTACAAGGGCAAGCTGAGTTAACCCTATTTGGTGCGATGGCTCGTTTTCGCCAAAACTTATGGGACATAGAAAACAGTTGGCAAGCTCGCCAACAACAACAAGCGGCACTGACAGGGCTGTCCCAAGCGATTATTTTATTTGCCTCTGGGGTCACTGCGACATTGCTCTTGTGGATGGCTGCAGACCATGTTGGCGGAGATACCAAACCCGGCGCGTTAATTGCGTTATTTGTTTTTTGTGCGCTAGCGGCTTTTGAAGCGCTCGGCCCAGTTGCTGTTGCTTTCCAACATATGGGGCAAGTTATTGCCTCAGCCACACGGGTTTCTCAGCTAATGACCGCGAAACCTGAAGTCACTTTCCCAACGGAAAGCACAACGATAAATACCCTCGAAAATTTGACCGTCGATAATATTTCATTTACTTATCCAGAACAGCCATTCGCTGTTTTGAATAATGTGTCATTAACGTTAAATAAAGGCCAGCACGTTGCTTTACTCGGCAAAACAGGCTGTGGTAAGTCCACACTTTTACAGCTTCTAACACGTGCATGGGATACCGATAGCGGCACTATTTATTTGAACGGCAAACCAATTCAGGAATATAGTGAGCAGACCCTACGCAGTGTCATGTCCGTAGTTCCACAGCGTGTACATGTGTTTAGCGATACATTACGCAATAACTTACTGCTCGCTAATGAACAAGCAACAGATGCAGAACTTAACGATGTTTTACATCAAGTAGGTTTAGGCAACTTGCTGGAAAATGAGCTTAAGCTTAACGCATGGATGGGTGAAGGTGGTCGCCAGTTATCTGGTGGAGAACAACGCCGTTTAGGCATTGCCCGCGCCTTATTGCATAATACCCCATTAGTGTTAATGGATGAGCCAACAGAAGGGCTTGATGCGCAAACTGAACAACAAATTTTAGTGTTGCTCAAAGAAAAATGTGCAGACAAAACGTTGATTGTGATTACTCACCGTATGCAAGGCCTTGAAGAAATGGATAACATCTGTGTAATGGATAATGGTAAAATTGTTGAGCAAGGTACTCATCAGGCACTAATTGCGATGCAAGGCAAATATTACCTGTTCCGCCAACGCCACTGGGCACAACAACCACGTTGAGGCGTATATGTACCAACTAGATGACGACTCTTACCTATTTCCTCCCGTGTCTGAAGCGATGCGTGAGCCCAATGGTTTATTGGCCATCGGTGGAGATCTTTCATCAAAAAGGCTGCAAGCAGCTTATTATGATGGTATCTTTCCTTGGTTTAATCCTGGAGAGATGCCTTTATGGTGGTCCCCCGATCCCAGAGCCGTATTGATGGTTGGTGATTTACACATCAGTCGCTCAATGAAAAAGGTATTGAAAAAGCAGCGTTATCGCGTAACAGTTAACCATGCTTTTAAACAGGTTATAGAAGCCTGTTCTGTACGCCAAGAAGGTACTTGGATTTTACCTGAAGTCCAAGAAGGCTACTTGGCTTTACACCAAGAGGGACGAGCGCACTCTGTTGAAGCATGGTATGGCGATCAACTTGTTGGCGGTCTTTATGGCGTAAACGTGGGTCACCTATTTTGTGGGGAATCCATGTTCAGTAGAATGAATGATTCATCCAAATTTGCTTTTATTACATTCTATTTTCATTTTTTGCGCTATAATGGGCAGCTTTTTGATTGTCAGGTGCTTAACCACCATACCGCCTCAATAGGTGCAAAAGAAATATCCCGTAGGGATTTTTTACATATTCTTTATCGGTGGCGTGACAAAGCGATTGATCCCGCCTGCTGGTTACCGCAATCGATTGAATTACCGCCAATTTTCAATTAGTGAATTTTGGTTTTACAATAATTTTATACCCCCATGTAGAAATAAAGATCGTGTTAAAATGCGACACTTCTTTACTTAGTGCGGGTTTTTGGGCATTATCTTGCCCGTTAAAAATCAGGTTATTAAACTTAGAGGATTAGATGGCCAAAGAAGACAATATTGAAATGCAGGGCACTGTGTTAGATACCCTGCCAAACACAATGTTCCGTGTTGAACTGGAAAACGGTCACGTGGTGACTGCTCATATTTCTGGAAAAATGCGTAAAAACTATATCCGCATCCTGACAGGCGACAAGGTAACTGTAGAGTTAACTCCTTATGACCTGAGCAAAGGCCGAATCATTTTCCGTAGCCGTTGATATTCTCTTCAGGCAAGGCCTGACATGACCACAGGTGAAAAATACACCTGTGGTTTATTTTGTTAGAATACCGCATCCTCCGGGGAGGCCTTGTGCACGCTACTGAAGCTGTACGTCAGTGTGTTACTTTTTTCATCAAGCCCGATACTTACCGAGCCACCATTTGTTAATGAACCAAACAGCAATTCATTTGCTAATGGTTTTTTAAGGTTATCCTGAATGGCGCGAGCCATAGGTCGGGCTCCCATTGCTTTGTCATAACCTTTTTCACATAACCAACGACGAGCCGCTGCGCTCACTTCAATTGATACCCCTTTCTCATCAAGCTGAGCTTGTAGCTCGACAATAAATTTATCAACTACTTGGGCGATAATATCTGGCGTTAATGAATTGAACCAAATGATCCCATCGAGACGATTACGGAACTCTGGTGAGAACGCTTTTTTGATTTCGGACATCGCATCTGTACTATTGTCTTGCTCTGCAAAACCAATAGAACGACGTTGTGTCTCCTGTACCCCTGCATTCGTTGTCATCACGACCACAACATTACGAAAATCAGCCTTACGGCCATTATTATCCGTTAATGTTCCGTGATCCATGACTTGCAGGAGAATATTAAACACATCAGGATGTGCTTTTTCAATTTCATCCAACAGCACAACGGAGTGAGGGTGTTTAATGACGGCATCAGTCAATAAACCACCTTGGTCAAAACCAACATAGCCTGGAGGGGCACCAATAAGACGACTGACGGTATGGCGCTCCATATACTCCGACATATCAAAACGTAGTAATTTGATGTCTAATGCTTTAGCTAACTGTACGGTAACTTCTGTTTTACCTACCCCTGTTGGGCCTGCAAACAAGAATGAACCGACGGGTTTATTTTCCAAGCCTAAGCCAGCTCGATTCATTTTGATGGCTTCAGATAATGCATCAATGGCTTTATCTTGACCAAATACTAACATTTTCAAACGTGAATCAAGGGTTTTGAGTTTGTCTTTATCACTCGACGAAACTGTTTTTTCTGGGATACGAGCAATGCGAGCCACCACGGTTTCAATTTCAGGAACACCGATGGTTTTTTTGCGCTTGCTGATAGCGACAAGACGAGTTCTTGCCCCTGCTTCATCAATAACATCAATTGCTTTGTCAGGTAAATGCCTATCAGTAATATATTTAATAGATAAATCCACTGCCGCCTGAATAGCTTTTGCGGTGTAACGCACATCGTGGTGCGCTTCATACTTAGGTTTTAACCCTGTGATGATGCGAATAGTTTCTTCTGGTGTAGGTTCAACAATGTCAATTTTTTGGAAACGGCGGGCTAAGGCTCTGTCTTTCTCAAATATACTGCTAAATTCTTGATAGGTTGTTGAGCCAATAACGCGAATGCGGCCACCTGACAGTAGCGGCTTAATCAAATTAGCGGCATCAACTTGCCCACCAGAAGCGGCACCCGCACCAATAATGGTGTGAATTTCATCAATAAATAAGATACTTTTCGGGTCTTTTTCCAGCATTTTCAACAGCGCTTTGAAACGTTTTTCAAAATCACCACGGTATTTCGTTCCCGCTAATAAAGACCCAATGTCTAAGGAGTAAATGATGCAACCTTTCATCACATCAGGGACGTCGTTTTGCTCTATACGCCATGCAAGGCCTTCTGCAATAGCTGTTTTACCAACGCCTGATTCACCGACCAATAGAGGGTTATTTTTACGACGGCGACACAAAACTTGAATGGTACGCTCTAATTCAGCCTGACGGCCCACCAGCGGATCGATATTACCTTTCCTAGCCTGCTGGTTCAGATTGGTCGTAAAGTTGTCCATATGGTCTTCTGAGACTGGTTGCTCTTCATTTGGCGTACTATTGGAGGATATATCTTGTTCTGATGAAGAAGGTTCTTCACCTTTAACCGTACCATGAGAAATGTAATTCACTACATCTAGGCGGCTAACATCATGCTTACGCAATAAATATGCAGCTTGCGACTCTTGTTCGCTAAAAATCGCCACAAGGACATTTGCACCACTCACCTCACTGCGCCCAGATGATTGCACATGGAAAACGGCTCGCTGCAACACACGTTGGAAACTCAGCGTAGGCTGTGTATCTCGGTTATCATTTTCGGGTAGCAAAGGTGTAGTTTGTGCGATGAAGTGTTCCAGTTCTTGGCGTAATGCGACAAGATCAACCTTACAAGCATCTAAAGCTTCGCGCGCAGAGATATTACTCAGTAACGCCAGCAATAGGTGCTCCACAGTCATAAATTCATGGCGACTGTCTTTCGCTTTCGTAAAAGCTACATTTAAACTAAGCTCCAGTTCTTGATTGAGCATAAGCACCTCCCAAAATTGATATTAAGCCCGGTCAGACCTTCTCTATAGTGCAAAGCAAAGGGTACTCATGTTCACGGGCAAAAGTATTGACCTGTGCCGCTTTTGTTTCAGCAACCTCTGCGGTAAAAATTCCACAAACTCCCTTTCCTTGAAAATGGACATCTAACATTATCTGTGTAGCGCGTTCTTCATCAAAAGAAAAGTATTTTTGTAACACTTCGACAACAAAATCCATCGGAGTATAATCGTCATTATTTAATAGTACCTTATACATTGATGGTGGCTGTAAGGTTTGATCCACTTCATCTTTAAAAATGACGTCAGTTTTAAATGTGCCCAGAAAATCACTCATTACTTTCTTGCTCAGTGTTTAACTTCAATTTAAGCATAGTCTTTATTATCAACGATTTCTATCAGTCATGCTGATAGTCTTACCAAACTATGCCGTTAGAGACCATACTCTTTTTTTCTTATCAATCTTTAAATCACAGTGTAACACGGCTGATTCACTAACTCCTATAATTAGCAATTTGTGAGCCACATCAAATATCACAGAAAATAGCCGTCAACGTTTATCGAATTCTTAACACTTTACCATAATTCCTGAGACTCTCCTCTTGACCTGAGAATCTAATTTATTACAGTATGTTTTGCGAGCAATGAACGCAGTATTTTTACTTAAATTCTGTGTATTTTTTATACATTTCTGTAAACATAATATTTACAAATTTAAAGGATAAAATATGGAGACAGGTATCGTTAAGTGGTTCAATAACGCAAAAGGCTTTGGTTTTATTTGCTCGGCTGATGGCGGAGAAGATATTTTTGCTCACTATTCCTGTATCAAGATGGACGGCTACAGGACGCTAAAAGCAGGCCAGAAAGTTCAATTCAGCGTAATTATTGGCCCAAAAGGTAACCATGCTGACCTCATTATTCCTATTGAAGCTGAAGATAGCCCTACCGATAGCAGCGAATTGAATTAATTTTTTAATCAATAGAGCACAGTTAATTATTTCAATTACATTGATGAGGTCAATAATTAACTGTGGCTATTCTTTGAAATTACTGAGTTTTATTACCGCCAGTTTGTAAATGACACATATCACCATACAGCGATGTTAATAACGCGTACTGTTCAATATCGTAGAATGCGCACTGATTTGCAGTAAACTCTTTTGCAACTTCAATCATAAATTTCACGGCAGCAGCAATATCCACTTCATGGCTTGCCCCCGTTGAACACCCTGGCACTAGTGTTTCTGAGCAGATAGCAACCCCGACAACAGGTGCTGATGTTGATACCGCTGGTTGTAAAATGCTATTGATGTGGTGAAGGCCATTACCGTATGGAGTGATGTCTTGAATAGATAATGGAAATGTGATGGCTTTTTGCCCACTACTCCACTCCATTAAACGGATCAAGTCCTCAGATACTGGTAGGATATAACCATTTTTCACCGTAGGTGACAGCGCATAACCCTTGTGATTGAGTAAGCGATTTCCTTTGGTCGTATCCACTGATAAAACCGCATCCGCCTCTGGAATTGCCTCATGTTGGTTCATTGTGGCATCTTCAAGAGGAGAATCCATAAAATCAACAGGTGTATGTGGGCGTGTTGGCGCATTCGGGCAAACATGCGTAGTGATAATAACATCGCCCACTAATTTATCCCCTTTTTCGTGCATTTGAGCCAATTTTAATGCTGTAGCAATCGCTGCAATGGCGCCATCAGCATCAGAAACAACCCCAATGCGAGATGGCCTAGCACCAATGCCACCTAGGCGGCCAATAATACCCAATGTTGGGGCATTTTTACCTTGGAGTTTACCTTGCGTGCCGGGTATGCTGATACGAATAAAATCGCTTTGACCTTTATGGTCTTTAACTGTTTTGGATATTACTTCGATTTGTGGGAAATTTTGGAACAATTCAACAATGTCTTCTCCCTTAACACTAGCGCAATCGATCACATCGTAAACGCAAAGAGTTTGTTTTAGACTCATTGTACTTCCTTCAATTTTAATTATTTTTTATAAGAATGAAGGGCTACTCCGAAGCTATTCGATATGCTTCCTTTCGCCCTGTATGAAACCCTAAAACTATCTAGGTTCCATTTTTCCTGATGAAGGCGTATTCACGCACTTAAATAAAAGACTAACTGTATAAACCACTTATAATTAACTACTTACTTTTACTAACTATTATTACGATTAGTGACATACTGGATTACTTTTTCACACTTTTTTGCAGCCAATAAGGATCACCAACCATACAACCAAGATAGGCTGCTTTATGGCAGAGGTTAGTTGATAATTGCACCATAACCTCATCGTTCATTTGTGTTTCAGGCAAACTTAGGCACAAGGCATATAACGTATTTTGTGATGGGTCAAAAACTGTACTAGATACAGAAGCTACGCCTGTAACAGACTCATTCATCGAAAACTCCCAACCGCGTTCAGCGATAAGACTCATTCGTTCAGTTAGCCTTGCTTGTTCTTCTTTTGGCTCTCGACCTATAATTTTTGCTTTTTCATCTAACGGTAACCTAGCTAATAATGCACGCCCCGTTGAAGTACCAAGGATAGGTAAACGTGTTCCTGGTTGAGTGATTACCTGTAACATGCGGTTGCCAAAACGAGCATGAACAACACGAACCATATCGTCATCAAGTGCAGAGACGTAACTCGTAAAACCGCTATCTTTTACTAACTCATCCAATGCTTCAAGCATCATATCGATTAACGGATTCATGCCTCTTGCTCGGTGAGCCAGTTCCATAATCAATAAACCAGGACGATAAATCGGTGCGTTATTTTTCTTTTCCAATAAACCAAGCTCCGCCATTTGTTTTAGCAAACGTGAAGCGGAACTTTTTGGCATCCCTAATTCATTGACTAACGTCGTGACTGTCAGTTCAGTACCTAAACGAAGGAATAATTGGTATACATCAACAACGCTAGATAAAATACTCATGACCCTAAACCTTGGGTTAATACACTATAGCTTTGTGGCTTTCGATCTCTCAGATAAGGCACTTTGAGACGTGTGTGTGCTTGTTCTTGGAAATCTATTTCACCAATTAATAGCTGCTCACCATCACAGCCTGCTTCATATAGTACTTGCCCTCGTGGGCCTAATACTTTACTACCACCAAACAAATGTAGGTCGTCTTCATGGCCCCAACGGTTTACAGCCAGTAAGTGCGTGCCATTTTCTAAGGCTCGGCAAGCGCTATTAATGTCCCAAACATCTCTATCCTGTACACACCAAGCGGAAGGCGCTAACAGTAATTCAGCTCCCTGCAAGGTTAAAATACGCGCAACTTCAGGGAACCCCATGTCATAACAAATCATGACACCAATTTTGCCAATCGGTGTTTCAAACACAGGGAAGCTATCACCACGCCCAAACCATTGTTTCTCTAAACCAAAAGCATGAACTTTGCGAAATACGCCGCTAATTCCATCGCATTCAGGGTTCCAAACACCCACGGAGTTATAGACATCGCCTAAATAGTCACCACGTTCGACAAAGCCGCTAACAATGGTGATATTAAAACGAGTAGCGAGTTCACTAAATAAGTTGTAGGTGTCACTCCCTGTGGAATCGCTCAAATCCCACAGTTTTGTGGTCAGCAAGTCGCCACGATAACCGGTCGTTGCTAATTCAGGAAAACAAATCAGTTTAGCGCCTGAGTCGGCAGCCTGCTGGCACATCTGAGCCATGCGCTGTAAGTTATTTTGTTTATTACCTAGCTCAGAATTAAACTGAGCCAATGCAACCTTAACTTTTATACCTGACATTGATTAACCCTTAATCTAAATCAGAGACTTTGCGAAAATGCACGGCGTCTATACCTTTTGCTTTTGCATGCCAATTCATACCTATCCAATAGGCGACAGCACTGGTGGCCAATGAATTCAATGCTGGAATACCAAAATCTGCATTAAATGGCCCTAATTCTGAGGTTCCCCACCCCACAATTACAGCAACTAACCATACAAATAATGTTATCGGGTTATATGCTTCGCAACTTGCAGGTAAAACCCCTTGTGCTCGAGTTACATCAAGCTCTTCCCGGTCTCGTTTTAAAATGTAATAGTCGACAACCATGATCCCCGCAACTGGTGGGATGGCTATACCTAAATAAATAAGGAAGCCTATAAAGTTATCTAAAATACCTAACATTGACGCGATGGTACCAAAAATACCTATCACCCATGTTAAATAACGGCGGTCGAAACGCTTATTAAAAATAGCATTGAGTAATGTCGAAAACCCTAAAGATGAAGAGTACAGATTGATATCATTCATTTTTATGGTTGAAAAAATAACAATCGACGCGCCTAATAGGCCTGTTAATGCCATCATTAAATCAAATACTTCGCTTGTACGTAATGATAGCGCCATCAATACTGCTATCATGTTTACAAGAAGTTCACCAAAGAAAGTACCAATTAATGTCATCCAAAATACGTCTTTAGGTGCTTTCATAAAGCGGCTGATATCGGGAGTTGTAACTGCCGCAATGATAAAGCCACCTGCAACCATCGTAATGGCGGCAGGCATAGTCATAAGTGGCCCGGCGGGTTCAGTGTCATTGATTAATACGCCAATGTCCTGACCTGATAACAAATTATATGTCGCCCAACCTAACGCGAATAAAAATAGCGGTGTTGAGATATTTGCAGTAATAGATAAAAATCGATACCCACATACTGTAATAACTGTCACCGCAATACCTGTAATAAGTGACCAAGTCCCTGGTGTTAGCACATTAGTCGCTTTATACATACCATCCGCAAAGAAGCCATTTTGTACACCAAACCACCCCATTAAAGCGATGGCAATTACGCCACCAATAAGAGCTGAGCCTAGCTTACCAAAACCAGCCCACCTAGAGAGTAAACTGATGGACATACCTTCACGGCAAGCAGCCGCCCCAAGCCCCCAACTGACCACCTGTAAAATTACAGAGCCAAGCATAGTTGCCCAAAACGCCTGCCAAAAAGTTAATCCAAACCCGAGAGCCGCACCTAACATCACCTGTGAAACACAAGCTAGTGCGCCAATTCGTAGAATTAACACTTCATAGAACGGCCTACGAGCACTTTGGGGTACTCGAGCCAAAGAATAATCTTCACCTGCTTTGTTCGCCATACTGCACCTGCTGTGTGGGTTGTCTTTGCTTATTTTTTACTGGCTTATTATGGGTTCCATTAAATGGAACTAGGTTTCATTTATTCTACAGACAAATAATATCCATGATTGATACCAATCCGCAAGTAGAATTTATCTTTTCAGATAGTTTTTTTATTATGGAATATTTAGAGAAATGAGAAAATATCTAAATCAAAAAAAATTTTATTGATAAATTAACGGGTTAAAAACCCCTCATTTAGTTAACATAACTTAACTGAGGAACTTGGTTCCATTAAGCGGAACCACCCTAAATCCCCTAGCAAGTCAGCGTTAAACCACAAATTAACATCTAAAAATAGAATTATCGTTCAGGCAATAGCACTTAGATATATCCAAAAAATATTTTATGCAAAATACAAAGTTGAGCAAAAGGCCGAGCAGACAAAGCTGAAGAGTAAAACACTTGAAATGGTTATCAATTGGAACACCTCGGTATCAAAAATTCAATACCGAGGCAAATATAAACTAATAAACTATTCCCTTGCCAGTGCATCAATGGGATTTAGCCTTGCCGCATTGCGTGCAGGTAAAAAACCGAAAACAACCCCAATTGCAGTCGAACAAGCAAATGCGCTGATTAATGCCACAGGATCAAAAGAAAAAGACCAGCCAGGTAATGCCATTTGAGCGAGTAAACTGATGCCATAAGATAGCCCAATACCCAGCAGCCCCCCCATCAGACACACGAAAACAGCTTCAATTAAAAATTGTTGCATGACATCGCTGGTTCTAGCCCCTACAGCCATACGAATACCAATTTCACGCGTTCGTTCTGTGACGGAAACTAACATAATATTCATGACGCCAATACCACCAACCACCAGCGAAATAACTGCGACTAACGTTAAAAACAGCTGCATGGTCTGTGTGGTTTTTTCTGCTGTTTTTACAAAAGTATCAAGGTTATAGGTGAAAATATCCTTTTTACCATGCCGTAGTGTTAATAAACGTGTCAATTGCTGTTCCACCACTTTTGCATCGTAACCTTCTTTCACTCGCACGGTAATATTGTCATAGTATGGACGGTTAAGTACTTTGCTATTCACGGTCGTGTCCGGTAACCAAACCGACAATGAATTATTCGAACCAAAAGCCGATTTTTTTTCTTCAAGTACCCCAATAATTGTTGCGGGCATGTTGCCAATTAACAAGGTTTCCCCAATAACATGAGCTTGCTTAGGGAAAAAACGACGTTTGGTATTTGCATCAATAACCACGACTTGTGCTCGCCTATCTACCATATCTTGAGTAAAATTCATCCCCTCAGAAAATTTTGAGGCATAAACATTAAAATACTCCCGCCCTACACCCAAAAGTTGTGCAGAGGCATCTAGATTACCTTTCCTTAGACGAGCTGAACTACTGAGCTCCCCTGAAATGGCATGGACATAAGGCTGCTTTGCTAGCGCATCAATATCTGATGGTTTTAGGGATTGACGATTTTGTGCATCATCACTACCAAAGTCTTCCCCTGGATAAATTGAAATAGTATTCGTCCCAATTGATTTGATATCATTTAGAACCATACCTTGAGCAGCATCACCTATCACCATGATTGAGACTACCGATGCAATACCAATAATAATCCCAAGCATAGTCAGCAGGGTGCGCATCTTATTGACAACCATAGCGCGCCAAGCCATTAGTAAAGCCTCACTAAATCGGCCATATACTTGAGCTAAAGAGAATTTTCTTGGAGGTGTTTTTGGCAATGAACTCGCCGTTTTGGATGCTACTGTGCCGCTGTCTTTTAGGATCTCTCCATCTTTGATTTCAACGATCCGCTCAGCTTGCTCCGCCACGTTTGGATCATGAGTAACAATGATTACGGTATGCCCCTGAGCACAGAGATCTTTCAGGATTTTCATGACCTCTTTCCCTGAATAACTATCTAGTGCCCCCGTTGGTTCATCCGCTAAAATTACCTGACCGCCATTCATCAGTGCACGCGCAATACTCACTCGTTGTTGCTGTCCACCTGAAAGTTGGCTAGGACGGTAGTTAACTCGCTCCCCTAACCCTAACCGTTGTAATAATTGGGCTGCTCGCTCACGCCGTTGAGCTTTACCTGCTCCGGCATAAACAGCCGGCACTTCAACATTTTGCTCCGCGCTTAAATGGCTTAGTAAATGATAACGCTGAAAAATAAAGCCAAAATGTTCACGGCGCAGCTCGGCAAGTTGGTTATTATCTAAAGTGACAATATTTTGGCCATCAATGATGTAATCCCCAGAGGACGGCTTGTCCAAGCAACCAATGATATTCATCAATGTGGATTTACCAGAACCCGATGCTCCGATAATCGCCACCATTTCACCTGCATTAATTTTAAGCGAGATATTTTTTAAAACGGTGACTTGGTTTTCCCCTTCGCCATAACGGCGGGTGATCCCTTGCAGCTCAATTAATGCGGACATTTTAACTCTCCGCACCGCTGTGCCCAATGATCACTTTATCGCCTTCATTGAGCCCTTTAACCACTTCAACATAGACATCGTTACGGCTACCTATTTCAATTTGTTTTTTCTCTGCTTTTTGACCTTGTAGCAAATCCACTTCATAAACTTGCGCAGAGATTTCATCCCCGAGAGCAGAAAGAGGCAATAGCAGCACATTTTTACGGGAATCGAGTTCAATCTTGACCTGCGCCGTCATTTGTAATTTTAATAAGTGCTGTGGGTTAGGTACCTCAAAACGTGCATAATAGAAAATAGCATCATTGATTTTTTCTGGCGTAGGTAAAATATCTTTCAGTTTTCCGGAGAATTTTTTATCCGGTGCACCCAATACTGTAAAAGATGCACTCTGTCCCGGCTCCAAATAAATCACATCGGCTTCTGAGACTTCGGCCTTCACTAACATGGTGTCCAAATCTGCTAACGTCAAAATCGTTGGAGCTTCTTGCGCCGCAATCACCGTCTGCCCTTGTAAGGTTTTAATGAAAGTGACAATACCATCCATTGGCGCTGTGATTTGTGTATATTTAAGATTGGTCTTTGCCGTGTCTAAAGTGGCTTGATTACGCTTAATTTGTGCTTGAGAATTAGCCACCTGTGCCTTTTTCACATCGACGTCAGTTTTGGCTTTATCCAGATCTTGTTGAGCAACTGCTTGTAATTTAGCCAAACTTAGATGACGCTGATAAGTTATCTCTGCGAGGCGAAGTTCTGCTTGAGCTAATGACAAATTAGATTCAAGTTCTCGAATGGTTGCTTCAGACTCCATAACGTCGTTTTGCGCTTTTTTGGGGTCAATAACGGCTAATAAATCGCCCTTTTTAACATAATCCCCTTCTTTAACGTATAAAGTTTGTAGCTGCCCACTAACCTGAGCCCCCACATCAACCTTACGTACCGCATCAAGCTTACCTGTTGCAAGTACTTGTTTGTCTAAATCACCTCGGGTGATATCGACCGTTTGAAAAACCTCTTCTTTCTCCCCACGAAAGAAAAAGCCAGCGGCGCTAGCTATCATAATGGTAATTACCAAAATTATCGGCCACTTCTTTTTCGGTTTTGACTTCATGTATCTTTGCTTCCTATGAACAAAAAGAGGGCTATGCCCTCTAAATTGCTGGCAAAATGAGAACGGGTTTCCCCTATTTCGAGTGCCAGCCAAAAACCAATGATTGAATGATATATAATTTAAGTTATCAATTAATTAAACACATAGCTTACCTAGCCATCCATTTATCAATAATTAATCAACAAACTCTATATTTTTTATATGATATCACTGTTAATTCGCTTTCCCCCTAGCAAGCCATGCAACACGCGAAAACATATTTTTCAGTTGCAGAGGGATACTATCAGGCCCTATCTCAGCTGCACGATTTACGGTTGCCAAAGCTAAATCTGGTTTTGACGTACGTGAAATCGCTTTGATGATAACGCGCCTTGCCGACACTTTTGCATTGTCAGGTATATCGGCAATTTCATGATAAAAGCTTCTGAACCCTTCGCGATATAGGAAATGTTCCATATCTGGTGCCGTTAGCATAGTTAAACGGTCCCTATCTGGGGAGTTAATTTTGTTGGCATAATGCGTGGCTGTCGCTGCATATTTACGGCCTGCTTCGTCTCCATCCGTCAAAACATGCCACTCAATCCCCATTTTATTAGCGAATTTTAACAACGGCTTCAACCCACTTTGGGCAAATGCAATTACCTTGATCCCTTCAGTCTCAAAATAATAGTTACATTGCCGTGCAAATTCGCTCATCAACCAAATTTCAGTTTCCCCTTCAACTAATAACCAACAACGCGCGAAAAGAGCAGAAGGCCGGTTAAAACGGATGTGAAAAGAAATTTTACGCAATTCTTCGGTGCTTAAATCATTATCATTCAAACGATAAGCAGAAACTTTATTAGTATTACGTACTAAACGGCATAGATCTTCTAATGGCGCGAGTGACAGGAGTTCTCCTGAATTGGTGGTGGTTATACGCTGAAGCGAAAATAAACTAAATAGCCCCCAAGCGATAGATAGCATAATAGGATGTAACCGTGTTTCTGGATCTTCCACAATAATGAGTGGTCGAGCATGCTTATCGAGGTGGATATTACCTTTTGATTGCAACAGTGAATAAAACATCCCTAAGATAATTAAACGGATATTGCGCTGGTTTGGTTTTGCAATTAGACGGTTAATATTGTCCAATGCTTTCCAACCTTGCCGACGAGGTTCGATATTCGCTAATGAATGATCAACTTTAATAATATGTGAGCTTTGCCCTGAAAAATAATGACTTAGCAACTGTTGCATAGCATCTATACCGCCGACTAAATCCTCATCACTTAAGCGCTCAGGGTTATTGACCAATGCAGTGGTTAATTCTTTAATGCGCACATTAAACGTATCGCGAAATTCTTTTTGCCCTGAAACTAATGTTTCTGGGTTAATCGACTGTAAAAAACGAGCATCACGTAAGCGGATAACAGGATATAACCTTTTAATTTCATTGATATACTTATCAACATTATCCAGTGATAACTTATTTCCACCCGAATTTAAAAAACTTTTATCGACAACAATCGTATTATCGTCTTTAAGTTCAGCACTGACGCGGTAAAAGATATGTTTAAGATCATCGTCATTATCGACCCAAACAGAGGTCAAATTATGAAATCGATAAGATTGGTGACGCCCTTTTTGACGTTCACAGAATTTTAAGACTATCTGCAATGAACGATAACGGGACTCATCATTCCCCGCTGGATGGTGAAAGTCATGCAAACTGAATTGGTAATCTTGATGTTCAGGAGAAAGGAGTAGATCCAGCGCATCAAGTAAACTGGATTTCCCCCAAGAGTTTTCGCCAACTAAAACGGTACTATTATTGAGTTCTAAAGAAAGCCGGTTGATCCCTCTAAACCCGTATATTTCCACACGTTCCAGATACATATCACTCTCCTTAGAATATTTTTAGTTCACTCAAACGTTAATTTATTAAAAACGTTAATTCATTCAAACCCTATGCAACTGACATAAAATAGCGAGTGATTCCACCAGTTGAACATACAAAAGAATAATATTTAGAGCTTACCGATTAACCTACTTATTTACTATAAATATGTATATAAAATAAAAATCGTCATAACAAAATAGCTAACTGTGTTGAGCATCTAATTACAGTGTTATAAAATAGTAAAACTTTTATTTTTAGTATTTTTGACCTAAATTTAGCTAATTAACCAATAAAAAAATTTTACCCCTAAAATAGGGTTTAGCACTGTGCGTTAAATCAATTTTATGCTGCAATAACTTAAATTTAAAAAATAAGTATGACTCTTTTTTAAATTAGCTTAGTCTATGGGATAACCTTTAAGGATGCGCCATGTATTCAGGACTCTTAATCATTCTTTTGCCATTAACATTTGGTTATCTTATTCCTATTAAAAGCAAACCTATTCTTCATCGCGTGCACCAATCACTGAACTCAATGGTATATGTGATTTTATTCCTAATGGGAATAACTCTTGCACTACTTGAAAACTTAAGTGTTCACTTAATTTCTATTTTAATTTACGCCGTTACCTTTTTTGGTTGCATATTTTCTTTGAATCTTATCTCTCTGTTATTACTCGATAAAGTCGATCCTTGGAAAATTCCACAGCATAAACAAGAAAAACCCCCATCAAGGGTCAAAATGGTTCTTGAATCCCTACAACTCTGTGGGGTACTGCTATTGGGCTTTGTGGTTGGGTTAACAGGATTTAGCTTCCTACATTATGCCGATAAGGGTAGCCAAATCGCACTAATGCTGCTGTTGTTACTCGTTGGTATTCAATTACGTAACAGTGGGATGAGTATCAAACAAATATTAATCAATCGCCGCGGTACGACGATTGCATTTGTCATGGCGATAAGTGCCTTAGCTGGCGGTGCATTAGCTGCGTTCTTACTTGATCTTCCTATAAAAATGGGTTTAGCACTGGCTTCTGGTTTTGGTTGGTACTCACTTACAGGGATTGTCTTAACCGATGCTTATGGCCCAGTAATGGGCAGTGCCGCTTTTTTCAACGATTTGGCTCGCGAGCTGGCAGCCATTATGCTGATCCCCTTGATTATTAACCGTTATCGCTCTACCTCTCTTGGTATTTGTGGTTCAACATCCATGGATTTTACCCTCCCCGTTTTACAACGCAGTGGTGGTGTGTCAATTGTCCCAGCAGCCATTGTTCATGGCTTCGTACTTAGTCTTATTACGCCAATTTTAATGGCGTTCTTTACATAGGTAAAATTTCAGTCACAATAGCCGTTAATTTGCGTGAAACAGGAAATTAACATGAGAGACAAACAACGTGTTTTGGTGTTGGGCGCTAGCGGCTATATCGGACAAAATCTCATACCTCAGCTCATTGAGGAAGGCTACGATGTCATCGCAGGGGCTCGCCGTGTAGATTGGATGCTATCCCAAGGTTGGCGGGATACGCAATGTGTCTATGTTGACCTTCATGACCCCGAAACACTAAAAGGCGTGATGCAAGATATTGATATTGTCTATTTTCTTGTTCATAGCATGGCTGATCAAGCCAATCTTATTGAGCGTGAACGAGCTGCTGCGCGCAATGTACAACAAGTCCTTGAGGGGTCAGGGGTCAAGCACATTATTTATCTCAGTGCGTTACAACACGGCCATACTTATTCTCCCCACCTGATTGCTCGACGCTTAACTGGGGATATCTTGCGTGAAAGCCAAATCCCAGTCACTGAAATTCGTTCGTCTATTATTGTGGGCTCAGGTTCAGCGGCATTCGAAATCATGCGCGATATGGTGTACAATCTAGCAATCCTCACACCACCACGCTGGGTACGTTCAAAATCATCCCCCATTGCTCTGTCGAATATCCTTCATTACCTAACGCAACTAGCAAAAATCCCTACAACAGAAAATCGTATTTTCGATGCTGGTGGGCCTGAATTTATTAGTTATCAAGAGCTATTCAAGCGTTTTATCAAAGTCAGTGGAAAACGCCGTTTACTGATCCCAATTCCTATTCCTGTCAGTATGATCTCCGTGCATTTTATTAGCTTAATTACATCCGTCCCCCCTTCAATTGCTAAAGAGCTTATCCAAGGCTTGCAATATGACCTCCCTGCGGATGACAAAGCCTTACGTGAATTAATCCCGCAAACGTTGATCTCCTTTGATGATGCTGTAAGAGCAACATTAGCAGAAGAAGCCGATGCCGTTGATAATGCAGATTGGGGATATGACCCTGAAGTGCGAAAACGCTGGAGACCCGGCTATGGCTACTATCCGAAACAAGCGGGCTCAACGTTAGGTACAACAGCAAGTAGTGAGTCACTTTGGCATGTTATTCAACAAATTGGCGGCAAATATGGCTATTTTTATGCTAACGGTCTATGGAAAACGCGCGCTATTATGGATGATATGATGTTGAATAAAGTGAAATATGGCCGCCCTGCTCGCGAAGAGCTACAACTGGGTGACGAAATTGATGGCTGGCGCGTGATAAACCTTGAACCCAATAAACAACTTAGTTTGTTATTTGGTATGAAAGCCCCCGGTTTAGGCCGTCTTACATTCACCATTCATGACAGCGGAAATCGCCGTTCTATCGACGTTAGGGCATGGTGGCACCCCGCTGGCTTCAGTGGTCTATTATATTGGTTTGCTATGATGCCAGCCCACCTGTTTATCTTTAAAGGCATGGCGAAACATATTAGTGAACTGGCTTTTGAACGAGATAAACAACTTGCGAAACAGCAGCAAGCAGAGCAACAAACCGCTAAAACTGAATAAGTTTAGTGTGAAAAGCAAATTTTTATGCAGAATTTATTGCATAAATATGCTTACAGGATTAATATCACAGGTAGTTAAAAAAGATATTATTGGTAAGCATGAGCATTCAATTAAAAAACATAAACTGTTTCTATGGTTCCCACCAAGCACTCTTTGATATCAATCTAGAGTGCTCTGCGGGGGAAACGATGGTATTACTCGGTCCAAGTGGAGCAGGTAAAAGCTCTCTCCTGCGAGTTCTCAATTTATTAGAAATGCCACGTTCTGGTCATTTGAATATTGCTGGTCAACAATTTGATTTTTCATCCACACCAGATGCAAAGTCCATCCGTGAACTACGCCAAAATGTAGGTATGGTTTTCCAGCAATATAATCTATGGCCTCATCTGAGTGTGATGGACAATCTGATTGAAGCACCTTGCCGCGTGTTAAAATTATCAAAGCAAGAAGCTTATGCAAAAGCTACTAAGCTCTTAGAACGCTTACGTTTATCTCAATTTTCTGACCGCTACCCGCTGCATTTATCCGGTGGGCAACAGCAGCGTGTGGCGATTGCTAGAGCATTGATGATGGAACCTCAAGTTCTATTGTTTGATGAGCCAACCGCGGCACTTGACCCTGAAATTACGGCACAGGTTGTCGACATCATTCGAGAACTGTCAGCAACAGGTATTACGCAAGTTATCGTCACTCACGAAGTGGAGATTGCTCGCAAAACCGCTAGCCGTGTGGTGTATATGGAAAACGGCCATATTGTCGAACAAGGGGATGCAAGTCATTTTACTGCACCTCAAACAAAAGCATTTGCAAATTATCTGTCCCATTAATAGATATAGGATTAAGCAATGAAAAAAATTATATTCGCTGCGCTGCTGGGCGCCGTAACCCTATCTGCAACTGCTGCGGACAAAGAAACTATCCGTTTTGCAACGGAAGCAACTTATGCGCCATTTGAAATGTTTGATAAAAACAACCAAATCGTCGGTTTCGATGTTGATTTAGCCAATGCGATGTGTGAAAAAATGAATGCCACTTGTACATTCACTCACCAATCATTCGATAGCTTGATCCCAAGCCTTAAATTCCGCCGCTTTGAAGCTCTGATGGCAGGTATTGATATTACCCCTGAGCGCCAACAACAAGTTGATTTTACAGAAACTTATTACCCTAACTCTGCTGAATTTATCGCTATCAAGGATAAAGTGACTTCAGTTGATCAGTTAAAAAATAAGAAAATCGGCGTACAAAATGGTACGACCCATCAAAAATATATCATGGAACAACATAAAGACATGACCACAGTTCCTTATGATAACTACCAATCTGCTATCCTAGATCTACAAAATGGTCGTATTGATGCTGTATTTGGTGATACCGCAGTCGCTGACGAGTGGTTAAAAGCTAAAGGTAACGAAAACTTAGCCGCTGTAGGTGAGAAAGTGACTGACCCACAATATTTCGGTATTGGTTTAGGTATTGCGGTACGTAAAGGAAATAAAGAGCTGTTGGATAGAATGAATAAAGCCTTAGCTGATGTTAAAGCAGACGGCACTTATGATGCTATCCACAAAAAATGGTTTCAACAGTAATTGATATAATTAATGAGCAACTTTCTATTTCTAACAAGTGCCGCCGGTATTACCGTCGGCCTTGCCGTTTCTGCGCTGATCTTGGGGCTGATTCTCGCGATGTTGTTTACCGCATGGGAGTCCGTCCGCTTTAAGCCGATTACTTTTTTAGGGACTTGCTGGGTCACCTTGATCCGCGGTTTACCTGAATTATTAGTGGTTTTGTTTGTCTACTTCGGTACATTGCAATTTATCAACCTACTTGGTGATGGCTTTGAATTGAACCTCGGCTTTTGGCAAACCACAATCCAAATCGACCCAAGTATTTTCTCTGCCGGTAGTGGGGAGTTTGACTATACCCCTTTTATTTGTGGTGTTGTTGCCCTTGCCCTATTATATGCCTCCTATGCTTCTCAAACACTCAGGGGCGCTTTAAAAGCCGTTCCTTATGGTCAGTGGGAAGCAGGCTTTGCATTAGGCTTAAATAAGCGTACCATTTTCTTTCGGTTTATCATGCCGCAAATGTGGCGCCATGCCCTACCGGGGCTAGGTAACCAATGGCTGGTATTATTGAAAGATACGGCATTAGTTTCGCTTATCAGTGTCAATGATTTGATGTTACAAACAAAAACCATTGTAAACCGCACTCATGAGCCGTTTACTTGGTATGCGATTGTTGGTTTGATTTACCTTGCTATTACATTAATTAGCCAGTTGGTGTTAAAGCGTATTGAGCTGCGTACCACCCGCTTTGAGCGAGGTGAATCAAAATGATGGATTTAATATTAAAAATTTTACCGGGACTACCAACCAGTTTATCCCTGACGTTTAGCGCATTAATTGTCGCTTTTCTCTTAGCTGCATTATTTACCTTAATTTTGTCGCTAAAAACTCCCGTCGTTTCCCAAGTGGTAAAAATCTATATTACACTGTTTACCGGTACACCATTGCTGGTTCAATTTTTCTTAATTTATAACGGCCCAAGCCAGTTTAAATCTTTGCAAAATTACCCTATGTTCTGGGACTTTATTTCTACGCCTTGGGTCTGTGCAATGATTGCATTGGCATTAAACAGTGCCGCCTATTCCACCTTGCTATTCCACGGTGCAGTCAAAGCAATACCATCTGGGCAATGGCAATCATGCCAAGCACTTGGTATGAGCAAAATGCAAACCATGCGAATTATTTTGCCTTATGCCTTCAAACGTTCGTTATCGTCCTATTCCAATGAAGTAGTCTTAATTTTCAAAAGTACCTCACTAGCCAGTACCATCACCATGCTGGATGTAATGGGATATAGTCAGCTTATCTTTGGTCAAACATGGGATGTGATGGCATTTGTTGCGGCGGGTATTATTTATTTAGTGGTTAATGCAATTTTAACCGTGCTAATGCGTTTAATTGAACACAAAGCATTAGAATTTGAGCACAGGGGTTAGCTCTTCTTTCTCGCCGACAAGTAAAAAAAGCTTGGTGTTATACCAAGCTTTTTTATTCACTCAATCGAATTTTTAAAGAGTAATTAAATTGCAAATGAAATAATTCAACATATTAAATAGATATGATTAATGAGTTTATTATGCAAAAAATTCAATTTGATATTTCTTTTGAGCAAGAAAAACGGCTTACATACTTTAATAAAAAAAATAATATATAACTCACCATTAAATAATGAAAAAATTAAGACTTCCCTAGCTAATGCTTTCGGATTTATATCTATATTTGAGGTGTATAAAAACATAGCTAAAAATATAAACTCTGGCTTAATCAATGATATAACCCTACCCATTTGTAGTTATGCAAACTTACAAATAGAGGGAAACCAATCAACTATTGAAGAGCTAAAAACTGAAATAAAGAATAAATTAAAATCTAATAATGATTATTATTCATTAATTTCTTATAATGGCAATTTCAGTTAAACACGAAAAAAACAATTATATATATAAATTTTTCGCCCCTAATAGAGGGGTAAAAAAATATGATGATGAAAGTAATTTTTATGAAAATATAAAAGATTTACTCTCCTATCATAGTAATAAAGCCACACCAAATCATATAGATAAATTTGAATTATTATCTATGGATTCATTCTAATTTAAAAATTAAATTAATATTCCCTTGATAACATAATGAATATTATATCGCTAATTGTACAGTAAAGCCCATTACATAGCTTTTACTGTACAATACGTTTTAGCAACGTCAGCACTTCAAAATGTGCAGTATGAGGGAATAAATCAAACAACTGTACCTTACAGACTTGATAGCCAGCCAACAATTGTATGTCTTGAGCCATCGTTTGTGCATTACAACTAGAATACAGGATATATTCAGGCTGCATACGAGAAAGGTAATCGCATAATTCTTTACCAATTCCTCTACGTGGCGGATTGACTAAAATAAGCTGTGGAATATCCTGATTCGCCGTGGCAAAACCCGTTGAATCCAGAGCTTTAAACTCAACATGCTTTAATCCAAGTTCATTCGCTGATTGTTGTGCACTGGCAATCGCTGGCGCACTGATTTCAATCCCCGTTAAATGGGTTGTTTTTTCAGCACAATGCAAGCCAAAACCCCCAACACCACAAAATAAGTCCCATAAACTGTCGATATGTAACTCTTTCACCCATTCTCTTGCAGTTTGGTATAGCTTTGCTGCAACTACAGGGTTAGTTTGAAAAAAACTTTGTGGACGAATAAACAACGGTACCTGATTAAACTCTTCGCGTAACGTTTGTTGCTCTGTTAGATAAATTTCTTGCTCACCTTCGAGTATCGCCATATGAACAGGCTGAATATTAGCAGTGATCACCACCAGTTGAGGTAACTTTTCTTGCAACCAAGGTAGCGCGTTTCTCAGTTGCTGGAGCTTTTTCTCTGAACGTAACACAAAACGCAGCATAAATTGCCCTGAGTGCCAACTTTGAGTCAATAATAAATACTTTAACTCTCCACGCTTACGCTCAATATTGTAGGGCGTCAAACCTGCCCTTGCGATAAAAGGGATTAAAGCCGCAAATACATCAGAAAACGCTGTTGGATATAAAGGGCAATCAGTGAGATCGGTACCTTGTCCATCACGACCTGAAATACCAAAAATTGGTTTTTCAACACTTCCACTAACTACCATTTTGGCTTTATTGCGAAAAGCAATTTGTGGCCCAGTGACTGGGGGGGGAAATACAGAGGCCCCAATTTCGGGCAACAACGCCTGTAATTGGCGTTGTTTTTCGATAATTTGTTGCTCAGGTGAAAGTCTCAGCCATTGGCACGAACGGCATTGCCCCGAGAGATATTTTTCACAATACATATTGAGTTAGTGGAGGATAACTGACGGTTTATCATCAGAAGAAGGTTCAGTCCCGTCTTCAGTACTATCATCTTCTTCGCTGAATTCATCTTGATTGGCATAGAGCAAATTATTGCTGAAAATCTCAAAAATAATAGCTGAAATTTGTTCTTCCGCTTGCTGTAAAAAATGACAGAACTGGCGATACGTCATACCGGCTTCTAGTGAAAATGATTGGCTAACAATCAGCTTAGGCAAATTTTCATCATTAATTTCGAGGAAAACTTTAGCGGTTAATGAGCTGGCATTAATTTGGCTGATATTCGCCACTAATGTCACAATAGCAGTTGGTTTTAACTCAGCCAGTGCGGATAGCACCAAAACATTATTTAAAATATCGAGCTTAGCATCAAAAATACCATCTATGTTTTGCATGTGGGGTAAATGTAACGCAGCGCAAGAATCACACTCGAAATAAGAGGTTTTGAGTTGGTCTAGCCATTCACGCAATTTGGTGATGTCAGGGTAACAAATAGAATCCATGGGCAATAACCTTTTTAAACTCAAACTTTTTAACTCAAACTTTTAAAATCAAACTGTTAACATCAAAACAGTAACGCACTAATAGGTTGTTAGAGTCTTTATATCCCCTAACAGAAAAGTGAGTAATTCTCACACATTGTAGGTAGAAACACCAGAAAAACCGCGTTTATTCTGACTAAACATCAGGTTTATCATCTTTACCATCAACAGACTCAGATTTTTTTGCTACTTTTGGGTTTTCTGGCCTATTATCAATTCCTAGAAAACTCAAGCCGTGGATCGCACGCCAGACGATGTTGATTATAGCAGGAAGTAAACACCCAATTCCAACCATGATAATCGCGACAATCACTCCTTGCTGCATCAATGGTTCAGGTAACGTGACATAGCCATTTAATACTAGTAGCACAACAATGAGTAGAATAATCCCTACTCCCTCTAGCACCAATATTGGTTTTGGCATATCCGCCAATGAACGCATCATTCTTTTCGATTGCGGTTTATTACTCATATTCTTACCCTTTGGCAATGGCTATACCCTATTTGACGCTAAATTATATGTCATGCCTATAGGTATAACAGGAAAATCCGACTTTTATTTCATAACTTATATAGGCATAGTATTGTACATTATTGCTCAAATTTGAATTCAAGATAAAAGGAGATACTATGTATACTGTTATTTTTGGTCGCCCAGGCTGCCCATACTGTGTTCGTGCCAAAGAACTCGCTGAAAAACTGAAAAATGAGCGCGATGATTTTGACTACCGTTATGTTGATATTCAAGCTGAGGGCATTTCGAAAGAAGACCTGTCTAAAACTGTGGGTAAAACCGTTGAAACCGTACCTCAAATATTTATCGATGAAAAACACATCGGCGGCTGCACTGATTTTGAAGCTTACGCTAAAGAACATTTGAATTTATACAAATAATTAGCCTACCTAGTTTTTAGTTCTTAATAAACAAAGCTGCTCACTTTTGCTACAAGTGACAGCTTTTTGTTCTTTTTGTGCTATTTAAATTAAATTTCATAAAAAAATGTGCTTTTTTTCATCATTTGAAGAACTTTTTTTTTTAGCCGGAGTCTTAATTTATGCCACTGCTTTTCTTTGATGTCCCCATATTGACGAGCCCGATAGCCAACTCTATGTTTTCATGCTATCGGGTTTTTTATTTTTAACGGGTTAGCTCCCCTTGCAACGTGATGATTAATTTTCGTTTTCCCCCATAATTTCGATGTTCACACAAATAAATACCTTGCCATGTTCCCATATTTAAACACCCTTTCGTTATAGGGATGGTTAAACTTGAACCAAGTAAACTACTTTTAAGGTGGGCAGGCATATCATCGCTACCTTCATAATCATGCTTATAGTAAGGTTCATTTTCCGGAACTGCGTGATTAAAAAAACATTCAAAATCCTCCCGAACCGTATAATCCGCATTTTCGTTAATTGTCAAAGATGCTGAGGTATGCTGAATAAAAATATTCATTATACCAACTTGAATTAAGCTGATTTCCGGTAACTGCCTGAGAATCTCTTCTGTGATTAGGTGAAAACCTCTTTCTCTTGCATTGAGCTGTATCTCTTTTTGCCACCACATGGCTGCTCTCCTTATTTATATGGCCAAGCTAAATAATTATTGAGTCATTTTTAAACCGCAAGTAAATTTGTCCCGCAAAGTTGCAACAATAAGATAAAAGGGCTTTACCTGCTAAGCCAGAGACTTTAATCTCTCCTTTTTATTACTAACTATCTGTCCGAGGTACTGAAACTGTGCTGGAACAACTAAATATTGATCTTTTTAATCTGATCAACGCCGCACCAGAGACCGCCAGTGGAACGATAGCGATGGCCAATGTTATTGCTAAACGTTTAATTCTTATCTTCCCTCTTTTCACTGTCGCGTGTTGGTTTTGGGGTGCCCAGCAAAATATGACTCGCCAACGTGCTTTTGCTTGTAAAGCCGCTATTGCGATTGTCATAGGCTTAGCCATTTCTTGGTTAATTGGCTATATTGCCCCACATGATCGCCCATTTGTGATGGGTATCGGCACTAATTTTTCTGATCATGAGCCAACCCCATCATTTCCAAGCAATCATGGTACTATCGTCTTCACCTTCGCCTTTGCTTTCCTTTTTTGGCTAAGAACTTGGGTAGGCTTAGTCATGATAATTCCAGCCATTGTAATTGCTTGGTCACGGATCTACCTTGGTGTCCACTGGCCTTTAGACATGGCAGGGGCTTTTATACTAGCCATCGTAGCGTGCGGGATTTCACAAATCGTCTGGTCGATAGGCGCAAATAAAATCCAAGAACCGATTACTCGCCTCTATCACTTCGTGTTTGCTTCTTTAATACGCAAAGGCTGGTTCCAACCATAACCGCCAATATAAAGTACTGGCGTTAATTAACGTTGGTACTTTAACCATTTTAAAATTGAGCCAAATCAAAGTTTATATTTGTTTTTTATTTTTGGTTAACTAAATTTTTTGAATTATCAATGGGATTAATAAAACAATTAATTAACAAATGTTTTGTTACGATTTTTAATTATTTTTTCCGATGCAAAAAAAGTAACTTCATTCTATCTTAAAATCTCTAGAAATAATTAATATATATTTCTTTACCTTCCTAATGAATCATTAATTAATCACGTACTAAATCATCTATCAAAAACAAAATAAATACTTATTTATCAGGTAATTATAACTTTCTATCATTCTTCAACTAGCAGGGTAATTATAGTAAATATTAATAATTTTACTTTCATGGGCTATATTTTAATCTAACTGATTTTAATCATTAATATAATAATGTTTTTCTATAATAATTAATTTCATTCATCTTTAACTTATTTAGTATTTATTTAATCAACATAAATACAGGTAAAAAAATCAACTTAACACAAATTTATTTAACATTTTTATAAAATACATTGAATACCGATAATTTTAGGGGATATTTCTCTTTTGAGATAGTGATCACGGCATTTTATTCTGGTAAAATATAAATTCACACTTTCAAAATCCATATTTAAACTTTGCTGATAAAATTACAAAACTGATTGAAAATAAATTTACAGTTAATTTTAGTTTTATTTTCAATCAGATTGTTACGTAAAAGAAAGCAATTTTATTGAGTGATTGTTCGTACCAAAAGATTAAAACGTCGTAACGCATTTGAACGTTACACACTAAATGTTTTTTTGACTTAAATTTTCGGAGACTATTATGGATACAACAAAAGTTGATTCCATCGACAAAACAGCCTCGCAAACAGTAAATTGCACTGCTTGGCGCAGAACTGACACAGTATGGATGCTGGGTTTATATGGTACAGCTATCGGTGCTGGCGTGTTGTTTTTGCCAATTAATGCAGGCATGAGCGGTTTATTACCTGTTTTACTGATGCTGGTATTAGCCTTCCCAATGACATTTTTTGCTCACCGCGGATTAACACGCTTCGTTCTTTCTGGTTCAAAGCCTGACGGTGATATTACTGAAGTCGTTGAAGAACACTTTGGTCGTATGGCGGGTAACTGGATCACACTGCTTTATTTCTTTGCAATTTATCCTATTCTTCTTGTTTATGGTGTATCCATTACCAATAACGTAAATAAATTCCTCACTGAATTACTCGGCGTTGGCGCACCGCCTCGCTGGTTATTAGCACTGATCCTTGTCGGTGGGGTTATGGCGATTGTTTCTTTTGGCGAAAAATATATCGTTAAAGTCATGAGTATGCTGGTATTCCCATTTATCGCGGTACTGGTTGCATTCTCACTGTATATGATCCCTCACTGGAGCGGTGATGTCCTCAATACATTAACATGGGAAGGTATCACTGAAGCGACTAAAAATACTGGCGGGCAAAGTATCTGGATCACCATTTGGTTAACTATCCCTGTGATGGTATTCGCATTTAACCATTCGCCAATTATTTCGGCTTTCTCTGTAGCAAAACGTGAAGAGTACGGTGATGCCGCCGAACAAAAATGTTCAAGAATACTTGCTTCAGCCCATATTTTAATGGTACTGACAGTCATGTTCTTCGTGATCAGCTGCGTCTTTACCTTATCTTCAGCTGACCTTGCACAAGCGAAAGCACAAAACATCAGTATCCTTGACTACCTGTCTGGCTACTTTGATCAACCATTCATCAAATATGCCGCTGCAATCATTGCATTCATCGCAATCATTAAGTCTTTCCTAGGCCACTACCTAGGGGCACGTGAAGGTTTCAACGGCCTAGTTGAACGTGCGTATCGAGCAAAAGGTAAAACCGTTGATATTCGTAAGTTAAATCGCGGTACTGCCATCTTCATGTTAGTCACAACTTGGTTAGTGGCGACATTAAACCCAGGGGTACTGGATATCATCGAAAGCCTTGGTGGCCCCATCATCGCCATCTTACTGTTCTTGATGCCGATGTATGCCATCAGCAAAGTCCCTGCAATGCGTAAATATTCAGGCAAAATCAGCAATGTATTTATCGTAATTATGGGTCTGGTCGCTATCTCTGCAGCAACATATAAGCTATTCTTTTAATTGAAGCTCCCAGGTAGCTAAGCTATATCCGAAAGCTACCTGATTTCAATGACTTTCTACAAAAGGAAGCACTGAATATGATAAGTGTATTTGATATCTTTAAAATCGGTATCGGCCCTTCAAGCTCCCACACTGTAGGACCTATGAAAGCGGGCAAACAATTTGTTGATGACCTAATTCAACATCACTTACTCACAGCAACTACACGTATTACCGTCGATGTCTACGGCTCTCTTTCCTTAACAGGAAAAGGCCACGCCACAGATATGGCGATTATCATGGGTCTTGCTGGCAATTTGCCAGATACCATTGATATCGATTCTATTTCCGCTTTTATACGCAACGTTGAACAAACACAGAGGCTATCTCTTGCTCATGGGCAACATGAAGTCGATTTCCCTATTAACGGGGGAATGAACTTCCATAGTACTAATCTGCCACTACATGAAAATGGAATGAGTATTACAGCATTCAGTGGTGATGACGTTATTTACAGCAAAAATTACTATTCTATCGGTGGTGGTTTTATCGTCGATGAAGAACACTTTGGCCAGTCAGATAAAAATATTGTGCAAGTCCCTTACCCATTTAAATATGCGGCTGACCTGCAAAAACATTGTAAAGACACAGGATTATCACTTTCCGCACTCGTGATGCAGAATGAATTAGCATTGCATAGTAAAGAAGAAATTCAACAATACCTCTCATCCATATGGGATGTCATGAAATCTGCAATTGAACGGGGTGTCACAACGGAAGGTTTGCTACCCGGCCCATTACGTGTACCACGCCGGGCAGCCGCACTACGTCGTCAACTCGTGACAACCGATAACACCAATATGGACCCAATGGCAGTAATTGATTGGATCAATATGTATGCGCTGGCAGTCAATGAAGAAAATGCGGCTGGAGGCCGAGTTGTCACTGCGCCAACCAATGGTGCATGTGGTATTGTGCCTGCGGTATTAGCTTATTATGATAAATTCATTCGCCCTGTGAATGAAAACTCATACACCCGTTATTTTTTAGTTTCCGGTGTCATTGGTGCGTTATATAAAATGAATGCATCAATTTCCGGTGCTGAAGTGGGTTGCCAAGGCGAGGTCGGAGTCGCTTGCTCAATGGCCGCTGCTGGCCTTGCTGAATTAATGGGCGGTAGCCCTGAGCAAGTTTGTATTGCTGCAGAAATCGCTATGGAACATAATTTAGGTCTGACCTGTGACCCCGTTGGGGGGCAAGTTCAAATTCCTTGTATTGAACGTAACGCTATCGCTTCAGTAAAAGCCGTCAATGCTGCACGTATGGCATTACGTCGTGTTAGTGATCCCCGAGTGTGTCTTGATAAAGTTATTGAGACAATGTACGAAACAGGTAAAGATATTAACGCTAAGTATCGTGAAACATCCCAAGGTGGTTTAGCAATTAAATTAGCACACTGTGAATAGTTAATTTTATACCTAAAAATGCCTGCTTAGTACAGGCATTTTAAATTGAGAATTAATTTTTAATCACTAACAAATAGAAAGCTTTAAATTTTATTGCAAATAAATGGTATAGCTTTATTGTATATATTATCTAATCCTTTTAATGATTCAACCAATACAGCTTCTCCTTTTTGTGCTAAACCACTTGAAAGCTCCGCTATTTTATCGATAGCATCTTCGCCATCTATATTATAGTTATTTATATTAGAAATATCACCACCTCTCACACTACCTCGATTACTACCGTTATTTATTACTGCGCAAGGTAAGTTTAAATTTTCTTTATAGGTAATTGATGTTTTTTCTCCATTAGCAATTTCTACAATATTCTTAAGTTTATCTACTAGTTCTTTTTTCTCTTCACCCGTTTTTTTATATAAATCTTGATGTTGTTCAAATTCTTTTTGCAATTGACTGAACTTTTCATTAGAGGTATCTAAATCTTTTTTATATTTAGTAACTTCTATTTTCAGACGGCTAATTTCATCTTTATTATCTTTACGTTGCTTCGTAAATTCTTCTAGCTGAGCCTTTACTGTATCATATTTATTTTTCAATTCTTTATATTCAGCTTTAACATTAGCTAATTTCTCATTTTGTTCTTTACACGCTTTCTTAGAAGAATTAATCTCTAGCTCTAATTTATTTTTTTCATGCCTTAATCCATTGCTAGTTTCTTTTAATGTTGATATTTCTGCGAGTGCTATTTTAATTTGATTATCACTATTAACTGCCTTTTCATTCGCTATTGATAATTCATTTTCTAATTTATTTTTTTGTATTGTCAATTCTGATATTTTACTTTTTAGTTCTATATTATTATTAGCCTGATCATTTAAATTTAAATTTAAACTATCTAATTCACTGTTCGTATCTAATAATTTCTTTTTTACCAGCTCTAGTTCTTTAGTTTCTTGTGATAATTTTTGATTTAGCCCATCAACCTCTTGTTTTTTCTCTCCTAATAAACCTTGTAATGTAGTTAGCTCTTTTGTTTTTGTTGCCAACTCGTTAGTTAATCTAACCTTATCTTCTTTGGATTTATTAAATGTTGCTTCCAAGGATAATTTTTCTTTCTTTAAAGATAAAAACTCTTGGTGTATTTTAACATTATTTTTTTTCACTTCTCCAATTTCTGCTTTTAGTGCTTTATTATCATTCCTATACTTGATTAAATCATTCATATGATTTTTTATGTCAATTTCTAATTTTTTCCTTTCTTCAATATATTGTTTTTCCTTAGTGATTAACTCTTTTTTTAATTCTTCATTTCTTTGTTGTTGATGGCTTATCTCTAAATCCAATTTATTTTTTTCTGCTTTTAATTTTTTAACCAAATCTTGTGACGACTTTAGGTCAGTTTTTAGCTCATTTATTTCTTTACTATCAATTTCTTTATTTTTTAAATCCTGCCTTAGGTTATTTATGGTTATTTTTTGCTCGTTTATTTTTTCATCTTTTAATGCTAAATCTTTTAGCATTTCTTTTTCTTTTTGTTTTTCATTTCTATACTCTTGAAGCGTTTCCTTGTACTCCTTAATATCTTTTTGTAATTTTCTTAATGAATCCCCCCCTTTAATAAAAGACCGCTCCTCGTTAATTGCATTTTCAGTATTCAATACTTTACCACCTGACAGTCTAGCATTATTTACGCCTTCATTTAAACTTCCCCCCCCTTCAATAACACCATTATTAATACCTTCATTTGTGGCTTTTCCTCCAGCCATTATATGATTATTAATATTATTATTTTCTACTTTCCCACCGGTTACAATACCATTACCATAACCAGTATCAACAGAATCTCCACCTTGCATTACACCAGTATTTATACCATTATTTTCTACTTTCCCACCGTTAACAGTGTTCTCACCAATACCTTTTTTATTTAATCGGTTTTCTAATTGTTGTGTTCTTTCTTCTATGGTCATATCCATTAATAAATCTCCATTTTAATAAATTGAAATAACATATGAATATCGAATGATTATTACTAATAAATAAAAACATTAGACACCAAACGATTTCAATAATTATTAAATTGAATTCGAACTATTGCAATTGAAGTTTATCTGTAAAAAGATTGGACATTATATAATTAGCGATTACTATAATTTCACATGCAATAAAAAAGATCTCAAAAGAGATCTTTTTTATTTATTTAACTTATTATTGCTTATTACCCAAAAATGGCACTCCACCAGCCACTAATTGTTTTCATGATGTAATCCCAAATTCGGCCAAAAAACCCTGCCTCCTCAACGGCACTTTTTGCCACTAAAGGATGTTGTTCGACAACTTCATCATTAAGAATAAAATTAATCGTTCCCACTACTTGGTTCTTAGCAAGAGGCGCTTCAAGTGAATCGTTAGTTAGTTGAATATCCACTTTTAAATTTTGCAATTGCCCTTTTGGAATAGTAATTGAAACGTCATCGGCAACACCTAAATCAACTTCTGAAGTATCACCAAACCAGACACGTTGTTTTTTCAAAGTCGCATCTGCTTTAATTGGCGTGACTGTTTCAAAAAAACGGAAACCCCATGTCAGTAATTTTTCACTTTCGCTAAAACGAACACGGTCACTTGGTGCTCCCAATACAACTGAAATCAACCGCATATCGCCTTCTGTTGCAGAGGCGACTAGGTTATGGCCTGCACCACTCGTGTGCCCCGTTTTTACACCATCAACTTTTAAATTTTGGTTCCATAACAGACGATTACGGTTAGGCTGACGAATTTTATTAAAGGTAAATTCCTTTTCCTTGTGCAGTGCGTATTCATCAGGAACATCACGGATCATCGCTTGTGTTAACAGTGCCATATCACGCGCAGTGCTGTATTGTCCTTCTGAATCAAGACCATGAACGGTTTTAAAATGAGTATTTTTCAAACCCAGCTTTTGCACGTATTGATTCATTAAACTCACAAATGAGTCTTGGCTCCCTGCAACATAATCGGCAAGTGCAATACTGGCATCGTTACCTGACTGAATAACAATCCCTTTATTTAAATCCAACACAGAAACGCGATCTTTAGGTTTCAAAAACATCAATGAAGAGCCTTTTAGCACAGGGTTCCCCGTCGCCCATGCATCTTCACCGACAGTAACAATATCTTGCGGTGTAATTTTGCCTGCTTTTACCGCTTGGCCAACCACATAACTGGTCATAATCTTAGTTAAGCTTGCAGGATCTAAACGTTCATCTGGGTTACCCGATGCGAGAATTTTTCCGCTGTTATAATCCATTAGGACAAAAGCTTTCACATCAACCTGAGGAGCAACCGGGGTCTGAGCCGCATAAGCACTTCCACTTACGGCAATCAATAGACTCAACCCAATACCAACTTGGCGGGTTTTTAGGGACAATAATTTTTTACTCATCGGTTATTCCTTTACTTATTCATAAAACATACAAAATTTCATTCTTGCTTGCTCAACATCACTAAACGATGAACCTGTCGCTGTGACAAAATCGATAACGCAATCTAACTCGGTTTAATATAAGACTTTATTTTCACATAGGCCACCAATAGGAAATAAAGATTGTGTCTCTATGTAAATTTAAACTATCTTAACGATGGCTAATGACAAAAACCAATTTAGGAGATAGCAATGTTAACTGTATGGGGACGTGTCAATTCTTCCAATGTCAAAAAAGTACTTTGGTGTTTAGAAGAACTGAAAATCACTTATAATCAAAAAGATGTGGGTGGCCCATTTGGTGGGTTAGATACACCTGAATATAAAAAAATGAATCCAAACAGTACCATTCCAACTCTACAGGATGATGACTTTACACTGTGGGAATCAAATGCGATTTTACGTTACCTTACGGAAAAGTTTGATCACTCTCACTTATTACTGGCCAAAGATGTGCAAGAACGAGCAGCAGCCGACAAATGGATGGATTGGAGTAGTGCTAATTTATTCGACCACATTAAACAGATGATGAACAAAATTGTGCGTGTCCCTGAAACGGATAGAGACCCGGAACAAGTTAAAATTATTTATAGCAATATTAATCAGTTACTAACAATTGCTGACAATGCGTTAGCCAACCAAAGCTATTTCAGTGGCGATAAATTTGGTATCGCAGACATTGCTATTGCACCACTATTTTACCCTTGGCATAAAATCGTCACGCAGCGCCCAGAATTTACAAATTTGGAGCGCTGGTACCAGCAGCTGACTACGCGTCCTGCGTTCCAAAAAATCGTCATGATCCCGATTAAATAATCACAGAGTCATATTCATCAAACTTGGGTTTGGGTACTGGTATTCAAATCCGAGTTCTTGGCAAATTTTATTACCGTTAATGATTTTTCCGTCTAATATACTCTCCTCTTCAATAAACTGAGGTGGGACTAACCCAATAGATTGGGCTGCATGAGTATAAAATTCGGCCCGCGTTGGATGAATTGGCGCACAAAGATTATAAATATGTCCTCCTTTTGGCTGCTGTAGCAATAATAAAATAGCGTCAATCACATCATCTTGATGCACCATATTGACAGGCTGATTAGCCCCTTTCACCTCTATTTTACCCGCAAGGAAACGCCCTGCATGACGCTTTTCTCCCACTAATCCCGCTAACCGTAGAATATCCACCGAAATATTCGGTAGCTGGTGAAGCCATTGCTCCGCTGCAATTAACGCTCTTGCAGAAGCCGTTGAGCCCTTGCGTTCTGCCTCCTCTGTTAATTCACCATTTTGTTCCCCATATACCGATGTAGATGACGTGAAAATAACTTTAGGAACACGATAAGTCACGGCGCAATTAACTACAGTTTCTATCGCCTCAACATATTGTTCGACATTCACTTTTGAGGGCGGGAGCAAAATGACTAGCGCCTCACTTTCTGACATCAGTTGAATTAAATCCTCTGAGGCACATTCAAGTTCTGGCGTTAAGGTTAATGGATAAGCCTCAATCCCCACGGCTCTTGCGGCATCAACGCCATCGGTTGTCGTTTTAGTTCCAACCACTCGCCAGTCATTTGCCTGTAAAGCCTGCGCTAGGGGTAACCCCACCCAGCCTAAACCAATAATTGCCACTTTTTTCATAGGACTTTTCCTCAACCCGCTGAATTTAAGAATAGGTTATCTGAATATCATAAAACTTCCGAATACAATTTATGAAAGATTAATCACTATAAAAGCGCATCAACTAATTATTATTGGTTATTTTTTAAAAAAAGGTTGCATTCATAGTGGGAAATCGGATAGGTTGAATAGAAATCAGTATTTAGTTGGCATATTGAATGTTTAATCATTCATGTTATTAAAAGAACGGAAGACATTATGAATCGTATTTCACGCAACCATCATCATCACCATCATCCTGATTAGTCTTTCGGGCGATGTGTGCTGGAAGACGATCAACGAATCTTCCGGTGGCTGAAATGCAAATTGAGAGAACCCTCGGAAGATTATCTTCCGAGGGTTTTTTCGTTTTAAAACAAAAAGTTTATTAAAGGGATATGGGGTAAAATTATGTTGGATAAATCACGTTTACGTATTGCAATTCAAAAATCAGGCCGTCTGAGTGAAGAATCAAGAGAACTGCTCGCTCGCTGTGGTATAAAAATCAATTTACAACAACAACGCTTGATTGCTTATGCAGAAAATATGCCTATTGATTTACTTCGTGTTCGTGATGACGATATTCCAGGACTGGTCATGGACGGTGTTGTTGACTTAGGGATCATTGGTGAAAACGTTCTTGAAGAGGAGTTATTAAATCGCCGCGCACAAGGTGAAAATCCTCAATACAAAACACTGCGTCGCCTCGATTTTGGTGGATGCCGCCTATCATTAGCCGCGCCATTGGATTTTAACTACACTGGCGCAGAATGCTTGAATGGCGCTCGTATTGCCACCTCTTATCCGCACTTATTAAAACGTTATTTCGACCAAAAAGGCATTCAATTTAAGTCCTGTCTTTTAAACGGTTCTGTGGAAGTGGCGCCGCGTGCAGGGTTATCAGATGCGATTTGTGACCTTGTTTCTACGGGTGCCACATTAGAAGCCAACGGTCTAAAAGAAGTGGAAGTTATTTATCGTTCTAAAGCCTGTTTAATCCAACGTGATGGTGAAATGTCAGCCGACAAACAGCAGCTTATCGACCGTATGATGACTCGTATTCAAGGTGTCATTCAAGCGCGTGAATCCAAATACATCATGTTACACGCACCAAGTGAAACACTCGAAGAGATCATCGCCTTACTACCGGGGGCGGAACGCCCAACCATTTTACCTCTAGCTGGTGAACAAAGCCGTGTCGCCATGCACATGGTCAGCTCAGAAACCTTGTTCTGGGAAACAATGGAAAAACTCAAGGCATTAGGAGCAAGCTCTATACTTGTGCTGCCAATTGAAAAAATGATGGAGTAAAACATCATGAAAATGGGATTTAACCAACCTGTTCGCTGGTCGGCTTGTAATCAAGATCAACAAAGCGCTTTACTGATGCGCCCCGCTATTGCGGCCTCTGGCGGCATTAGTACTGCGGTGAGCCAAATTATTGACCAAGTCCGTAACGAGGGCGACGCCGCCCTCCAAGCACTAAGCCGCCGTTTCGATAAAACTGAAATCGAAACAGTACGAGTACCTGCAAATGCCGTTAACGCGGCAGAGGCTCGTCTTGGCGATGAAATCAAAACAGCAATGAAAACAGCTATTGGCAACATTCGTCGTTTTCACGAAGCCCAAAAACCCACTCCGATTAGAGTGGAAACACAGGCAGGCGTAGTGTGCCAACAAGTCACACGCCCAATCGATGCGGTGGGTTTATATATCCCAGGCGGCTCTGCGCCATTGCTCTCTACGGTCATGATGTTGGGAACCCCTGCGAACATTGCAGGCTGTCGAAAAATTATCCTGTGTTCACCACCACCGATCGCAGATGAAATTCTATATGCAGCGAAACTGTGTGGTATCCACGATATTTTCCAAGTGGGTGGTGCGCAAGCGATTGCAGCGATGGCATTTGGTACCCAAAGTATTCCTAAGGTTGATAAAATTTTTGGCCCCGGTAATGCCTATGTCACTGAGGCAAAACGCCAAGTGAGTCAAAGCCATGATGGAGCGGCTATTGATATGCCTGCGGGGCCTTCTGAAGTGTTAGTGATTGCTGATAACCAAGCAAACCCTGCATTTACAGCCTCAGACTTGCTATCCCAAGCCGAGCATGGCCCTGATTCGCAGGTTATTTTATTAACTGACGATGAAAACTTTGCCCAGCGAGTACTCGAAGAAACAGAAAAGCAATTAGCACAGCTTTCACGCGCTGAGATTGCCAGAGCAGCACTCGGAGCAAGCCGAGTCATCATTGCCGATTCCATCGCTCAATGTATCGAAATTAGCAATCGCTATGGCCCTGAGCACTTGATTTTACAAACACGCAATGCCGATGAACTCGTCGATTCTATCACGAGTGCGGGCTCAGTGTTTGTCGGGGATTGGTCACCGGAGTCAGCGGGGGATTACGCATCAGGCACCAATCACGTATTACCGACTTACGGGTATACTGCAACCTATTCAAGCCTTGGGCTCGCGGATTTTATGAAGCGAATGACCGTGCAAAAGCTGTCAAAACAAGGGTTATTAGGCTTAGCCAACACCATTGAAACCTTAGCGCAAGCAGAGCAGCTCACGGCTCACAAAAATGCCGTTACCTTACGCGTTAACGAATTAAAAAAACAAAATCAGGAGTAAGTCATGAGCCAACCATTTAATGCCGCCAGTCTTGCACGTGAAAATGTCAAAACCATGACCCCTTATATGTCGGCGCGCCGCTTAGGGGGAAATGGTGATGTTTGGCTCAATGCCAACGAGTATCCGATTGCTCCTGATTATCAATTTAGTGAACATAACCTAAACCGCTATCCTGAATGCCAACCAGTGGCAGTTATTCAAAACTATGCCGCCTATGCTCAAATCGCACCCGAGCAAGTGCTAGTTTGCCGCGGTGCCGATGAGTCTATCGAATTATTGATCCGTGCCTTTTGCGAGCCGGGTAAAGATGCAGTGATGTTCTGCCCACCGACTTATGGCATGTACAGCGTTAGCGCTGAAACTTTTGGCGTTGAACAAAAGACAATTTTAGCGCTGCCGGATTGGTCGCTCAACGTTGACGCTATCCGCGACAATCTTTCGAATACCAAATTGATTTATATTTGTAGCCCAAATAACCCAACCGGCAATATTATTGATAATAAAGAATTACGTGAAGTGCTAGATATGGCGGCGGGCCGTGCATTAGTCGTGGTCGATGAAGCCTATATCGAATTCTGCCCACAATACAGCGTAGCAAGCTGGTTAGCGAAATACCCAAATCTGGTTATTTTGAGAACCTTATCCAAAGCTTTTGCCTTAGCTGGGCTACGCTGTGGCTTTACTTTGGCTTCCCCTGAAGTGATTGACGTGTTATTGAAGGTAATCGCCCCTTACCCATTATCAACCCCTGTTGCGATGATTGCTGCGCAAGCACTTGAACCGCAAGGTATTACAGCAATGAAAAGCCGTGTGGCAACCGTCACAGAAAACCGTATTGCACTGAGCGAGGCACTGCGCGATTTATCGGTAGTCGAACATGTTTATCCCAGCGAAACCAACTATATTTTAGTTCGCTTTACCGATGGCAATAAAGTATTTAAAGCCCTATGGGATCAAGGCATTATCTTACGAGACCAAAGCAAACAGCCGGGTCTTGTTAATTGCTTGCGTATCACTATCGGAACTGAAATTGAAAACACCCGTGTTATTGACGCTATTGCAGCACTTTGCTAATTAGGAATGACTCATGAGCCAGAAAATTCTTTTTATTGACCGTGATGGTACATTAATTACTGAGCCGCCAACGGACTTTCAAGTCGACAGCTTAAGCAAACTTGCCTTTGAAAAAGCCGTCATTCCAAGCTTACTTGCACTGCAAAAAGCCAACTACCGTTTAGTGATGATAACCAACCAAGACGGTTTAGGGACAGACAGCTTTCCAACCGCTGACTTTGAACCACCTCATAATCTAATGATGCAAGTTTTTGAGTCTCAAGGTATTAAGTTTGATGAAGTGTTAATTTGTCCCCATAAACCTGAAGATAACTGTGCATGTCGTAAACCTAAACTTCAGTTGGTTGAACGCTATTTAGATAGCAACGTACTCGATAGTGAAAATAGCTATGTGATTGGTGACCGTGAAACCGATATTCAACTCGCTAAAAACATGGGGATAAAAGGGTTGCGCTATAATCCAACCGATCTTGGTTGGGAAGCGATTACAGCGCAATTAACCAAACGTAACCGCCATGCACTGGTGAAACGTGTTACCAAAGAGACCAATATCCAAGTTGAAGTATGGTTAGACCAAGAAGGCGGTAGCAAAATCAATACTGGCGTAGGTTTCTTTGACCACATGCTAGACCAAATCGCCACACATGGCGGGTTCCGTTTAAATGTTGAAGTCAACGGTGATTTATTTATCGATGACCACCACACCGTCGAAGACACTGGCCTTGCTTTAGGTGAAGCGTTGAAAATCGCGCTAGGCGACAAACGCGGAATTGCTCGCTTTGGTTTCGTGCTGCCAATGGATGAATGCCAAGCACGTTGCGCACTGGATATTTCAGGCCGCCCACACCTTGAATATAAAGCCGAATTCAAATATCAACGTGTCGGTGATTTAAGCACAGAAATGATCGAGCACTTCTTTAGTTCACTTTCTTACGCAATGGGCTGCACCTTACATCTCAAAACGAAAGGGAAAAACGATCATCACAAAGCAGAAAGTTTGTTTAAAGTCTTTGGCCGTACCTTGCGCCAAGCAATACGTGTTGAAGGGGACACATTACCAAGTTCGAAAGGAGTTCTTTAATGAACGTTGTTATCCTTGATACAGGTTGTGCCAATTTAGCCTCCGTAACCTATGCCGTGAAACGTTTAGGCTATTCTCCTGTAGTTAGCCGTGATACCAACACCATTTTGCAGGCAGACAAAGTCTTTTTGCCGGGTGTCGGCACGGCTAGCGCGGCCATGGAAAAGCTGACTGAGCGTGAATTAGTGCCGTTAATAAAAGCACTAACCCAACCAGTGTTAGGCATCTGTTTAGGCATGCAATTACTCGGTTCATTCAGTGAAGAAGGTCAATCAACGGTGCCACTATTGGGGTTAATTGATAGTCCTGTACAAAAAATGGATGCCAATGGGCTTCCAGTTCCACATAGCGGCTGGAATCAGGTTAAAGCCCTAGCAGGAAACCCTTTGTTTAGGGACATCCCAGATAATGCCTATTTCTATTTTGTACACAGTTATTCGATGCCAATTTCCAGCAATACTATCGCACAAACTCAGTATGGCAACCCGTTTAGCAGCGCGGTGAATTGCGATAACTTCTATGGTGTCCAATTTCACCCAGAACGTTCTGGTGCCGCAGGGGCTCGCTTGATTCAAAACTTTTTGGAGATGTAATCATGATCATTCCTGCATTAGACTTAATCGATGGTACGGTGGTGCGATTGCACCAAGGTGATTACGCCAAGCAAACGGATTATGGCAATGACCCACTTCCTCGTTTGCAGCAATATGAACAAGAAGGGGCAAAATTATTGCACCTCGTCGATTTAACCGGTGCAAAAGACCCACAAAAACGCCAAATTCCATTACTGAAAAAATTATTAGCGGGTGTCAGCGTACCTGTGCAAGTGGGTGGCGGTATTCGTACCGAAGAGGATGTTAAGACGCTACTTGAGGCAGGAGCAACCCGTGTGGTGATTGGTTCCACCGCAGTCACCCAACCTGAATTGGTTAAATCATGGTTTGAAACCTATGGCGGAGAAGCCATTGTTCTTGCATTAGATGTGCGTATTAATGACAAAGGTGTAAAAGAAATCGCTATCAGCGGTTGGCAAGAAAATTCAGACCTAACTTTAGAGCAAGCTATTGAAATTTATCGCCCTTATGGCTTAAAGCATGTGCTTTGCACCGATATTTCTAAAGATGGCACCTTAGCTGGCTCTAATGTGAATTTATACCAAGAAGTGAGCCAAAAATTCCCTGATATTGCCTTTCAGGCATCAGGAGGGATCGGTAATTTAGAGGATATCGCCGCTATTCCTGCATCAGGCGCTGCGGGAGTGATTGTCGGCCGTGCTTTATTAGAAGGCAAATTTACTGTTGCGGAGGCAATCGAATGTTGGCAAAACGCATAATTCCTTGTTTGGATGTTCGTGACGGACAAGTCGTCAAAGGCGTACAATTTCGCAACCACGAAATCATTGGCGATATCGTCCCTTTAGCACAACGTTACGCCCAAGAAGGGGCTGATGAACTGGTATTTTATGATATCACCGCCTCTTCAGATGGCCGTGTTGTTGATAAAAGCTGGGTGGCTAAGGTCGCTGAGGTGATTGATATTCCATTCTGTGTTGCTGGTGGTATTAAAAGCATTGAAGATGCATCGCAAATTTTATCTTTTGGTGCAGACAAAATCTCGATCAACTCCCCTGCGCTATCAGACCCAACGCTGATCAGCCGCTTAGCCGAGCGTTTTGGCGTACAATGTATCGTCGTGGGCATTGATACTTGGTTCGATGAAAGCACCAATGATTACCAAGTTTACCAATTTACTGGTGATGAAAAGCGCACGACACAAACACGCTGGAAAACCCTCGATTGGGTGAAAGAAGCCCAACAACGCGGTGCGGGTGAGATCGTCTTAAATATGATGAACCAAGATGGTGTACGCCAAGGGTATGATCTGGTACAACTGAAAAAAGTCCGTGAAGTTTGCCAAGTGCCATTAATTGCCTCTGGCGGTGCGGGTGAAAAAGTCCATTTCCTTGATGCCTTCGCAGATGCCCGTGTTGATGGGGCTTTAGCCGCTTCCGTTTTCCATAAGCAAATAATTAATATCGGTGACTTAAAACAATACCTAGCCGAAAATGGAGTTCAAATTAGAGTATGTTAACCACAGAACAATGTAGCCAACTGGCATGGCAAAAAGTCGATAATTTAATGCCTGTGATCGTTCAACACGCCGTTTCAGGGGACGTACTAATGCTTGGGTATATGAACCCTGAAGCGCTACAAGTCACCATAGAAAGCCGCAAGGTCACCTTTTTTTCTCGCACCAAGCAGCGTTTATGGACAAAAGGCGAAACATCGAATCACTTTTTGAACCTTGTGGATATTTATCCTGATTGTGACAGCGATACCTTGCTGGCACTCGCGCTGCCTGAAGGCCCAACCTGCCACAACGGAACACAGAGCTGCTTTGCACCAGCGCAGAGTGATTGGGGCTTTTTATTTGAACTAGAATCCTTACTCAAAGCGCGCAAAACAGCATCACCAGAAAGCTCATATACCGCGCGTTTATACGCCAGTGGAACTAAACGTATCGCACAAAAAGTCGGGGAAGAAGGCGTGGAAACGGCATTAGCAGCTACCGTAAATGACCGTGCTGAGCTGACCAATGAAGCAGCTGATCTAATGTACCATTTATTAGTGTTACTACAGGATCAAAATCTTGATTTAAGCGTGATAATCAAACGGTTAAAAGAGCGTCATCAGTAAATAATCTGCTGCCAGCGAGACTGGCAGCCTATTTTAGGGATGTAAAATTTTATCGATTTGCTCATCACTGAGCGAAATAGCAAAAAATTTCAGATAAAAATCCGCCGTTTCTTGCTTCATATCGATATCCGCAAAGCGTTCTGGGTACAAGATTTGCGCTAACCACAGAAACTGCAATGCCTCTTCGGAGGTTTCACGGCACCACCAGAACATTCCCTTTGGGTTTACATACACTTGCTGATTTTTCACCGCATCAAGCGCACGCCATTGGGAAGATGACATGATCATTTCAGCATCTTCTTTATTCATCGCTACAATGACGTCAGGGTTAGCCGTAATAATCGCCTCTAGCAATACCTCCCCTGAGTTATTTTTCTTATCAGAAAACCACGTTTCCGCCACATTTTTTGCCCCCGCTAAATCCATCCAATCTTGGTTTAATGACGGACGACCAGAGGTAAATAATGCATTTCCCATGCTGTGGTATACCGTACGCTTTTCTGTCTCAGTAAGTCCGCTTAAACGCTCGCTCACTAATGCAATGTTACGGTCAAAATAACGTTGGTATTCAAGGGCTTTTTTCTCTGCATCAGGGCCTAGTTCGGTTGCCGTGGCTTGTACTCTAGCTTGCAAGGCTTGTAGTGAATTGGCAGGATATTCAACCACTTTTACCCCTGCGCTCGCCAGTAAATCGCGCTGAGGAACGTCCATGCCTTTAGCAACAAACAGTAATTGAGTACGCAATGAAATAATTTGTTCAGGATTTAATTGATTGCTAATACTGATAACTGGAACATTATCAATGTTGGGTAACATTTGGCGAAATAATGGAATTTTCTTCGCGATCACCGATGTGCCGACAATCTGCTCACCATAACCCAACATCATAATAATAGTGTTCTGTGCCGGCCATGGCGTCGCTATTCGCAATTCTGGGTTATCTGTTTTGCTGTCAGATAAGCTACTAATACATAGCCCCATCAGCAAAATAACCGTTTGTATAAAAGCCGTTTTTCTCATACCCATCACGCTCCCTTACTCGAAAGTAAAAAAGCGTGCTCCTTATTTTTATTCAGCGAATTAGAAGTCAAACGTTACGCTAGCGCGGACTTCACGGCCTGAGCCAATAAAGGCGCTATTACCACCGCCTTGCCCATTGCTTCCTCCTGGGAAAATCGATGCCCAATAACGCTCGTCGGTCACATTGTTTACTGATAACCGAACTGTGGTGGGTACTTGATTGATTTTGGTGCTGTAGCGCGTCCCTAAGTCCAGTGTGGTATAGCTATCGATCCAACTAGTATTGGTATCATTCGCTGCGCGTTTGCCGGTGTAATGTACATTGGCGCTATACACCAGTTCAGGCATTGACGGTAAACTGTACTCAACGAGCATATTCGCTTGCACTTTAGGCACCCCAACAACACGCTTATCTTTCGTACTTGATAAGCCCGTATCTTTCAATTTAGGGTCAAGGAAAGTGACGCCACTATAAACATTCAACCCTTGCCACACATGGCCTGTCGCAGTGAGCTCAAGCCCTCTATTCGTTTGTTTTCCTTGCTCGCGAAACATGTCATTACTATCGACATAAGCAAATGGACGTTCCAAATGGAATAAGGCTGCGCCTAAGTTTAAATCCGCGACATCCGCTTTCACCCCAATTTCATATTGCTTACTACGATAAGGGTCTAAAGTCTGTCCTTCATTTTTAATCCCTTGGCCTAATGGCGCCGTATCCCCTTCCTCCAGCGAATCTGCATAGCTCACATAAGTCATCACGTTCGGGGTAATTTTATACATCAGCGCTGCTTGCGGACTGAGGCTGTGGGTATTAGTTTGGCTAGTTTTGTGGTTTTGCTTGTCAAAACTACGGCTTTCTATCCAGCTTTGACTAAGATAAAACATCGCTGACCATTGCGGATCAAAGGTGATGGTGTCACCAATGGTAATACTTTGCTGACTATTTTCAGCAGATTTATAACGTGAGCCCCCCGTATGAATCTTGCCATCCGAAGGCTCTTCCATCGGTGATGGATGATAAATATGGGTGGTGCCTAAATTGCGTCGGATACTGTCCTCTTTTGAGCTATAAATCGACCACACATAACCATTAGTCGCTAATGATAAGTCATGGCCGATAGACCCCGTATCCACATGCCCATTTAACACCACTGAGTTACTTAATACTCTAAAACGCCCCGATGCAGGTGAGTCCGTCAACGAGCGAGCAATTGTTCCATTATTATCTTGAATGGTACTGGTCACGGTACGCATTGCGCGATCCGCTTGTTGGTAACCAACCGCTGCTTTTAGTGACCAATCCTCATTAAAATCATGGATTAATCGAGTGCTAACGGTATCAGTCGTTAAATCATTTCCTGCGGTATGCAGTGCCAAGTTTTTATTTTGTGGGTTGGGTGCTTTCGGCAGTTTAATCTTAGGCCCATAGCTAAAGCTACCGACATAGCCTTTTTGCACAAAATTGTAATGGCTGGCATTCAGTTGTAATTGCGTACCCGGTTGAATATTCCAATCCAGTGCAACTGAGGCAAGTTTACGACGTAGTGTACTGTCATCTACACTGCCAGTGCCTTCCTCATCCAACAAGTTAAGCCGATAACCAAAGCGTTTGTCTTCATCAAAATAACCGCCTAAATCAGCATGGCCACTATAGGCATTGCGGCTTTGGTAGCCTAATGTTAAACGCTTAATATCTTCAGGGCGTTTTGCCGTGAAATTGAATTGCCCTGCGGGGCTTGCTGGGCCATACAGTGCTCCCGTCAGGCTATTAATAATTTCCACTCTATCAAGCATTTCAACTGGGAATGCTGTCGTTGAAACCATGTATAAATCATCAAGGCGGCTATTCGCGACTACAGAGCCTTGCATACCACGGCTTTGTGGACGTCCTACATCCATCCCGCCACGTGCTTGCATCTGTGTGCTTGGCGCATATTTCAATAACTCACTCAGGCTTTTGGCCTGTTGGTTATTGATCATTTCGCGGCTAACCGTCGTTGTAGAATATGGCGTATCAATCCATTCACGAGTACCTAATGGACCAAGATCAACCGCAGACGTAAAAAAACCGGCTCCGGCTTGCGACTCTGTCGTAACATCATATGATGCAGCCGTTACCCACATACGGTCTTGCTCAGATTTAGCAAGTTGTTCAGAAACTTGTGCAGCAACAATGGATGGAGTGGCCCCTGCAATAAGTGGCAATATTACATATAAGTTAAATTTACGGTTCATATTATCTTTTTCGTTATATAAAATATTATATTACCGATAATAAAATGCGTCGTAAATGATCTAACTCAATTCTTAACAATTAGCATTCTCACTACCTTGGATGAAATTATAAATATAACAAATTGAATTTTAAGAAAATAAAATAAACAGCAGAAGATGAAATAGAAAAAGCCACAAACCCACGCACAAAACAGATAAAAAGCATATCTGATATGCAATTTATAACATTTCGCCTATTTTGCTTTTTAATGACCTCCTGTTTCGAGGTTGTATCTCTATCTAAACTTGTTATTATTCTCTAATATTGATGTGGTTTTAAAGGGAAAAACGGTGTCTGAAAATTCTATTTTTATGCAGCTCACGCAGTTACTTGATAAAAATAATGCTAAATATCGTGTAATGGAGCACCCCACTGCGGGGAAATCAGAAGAAGTGGCAAAAATACGGGGGACGCAGCTTGGTCAAGGTGCAAAAGGGCTAGTATGCCATGTTAAAGGCAATGGAATTCGTCAGCATGTGTTGGCTATTTTACCGGCTGATAAACAAGCAGATTTAGGTAAAATTGCATTAGCCATTGGGGGAACCCGTGCTTCCTTAGCAAGTCCGAAAGAAGTGGATGAACTGACTCAATGTGTGTTCGGTGCTATTCCCCCATTTAGTTTTCACCCTAACTTAAAGTTAATTGCAGACCCACTCTTATTTAAACGTTTTGAGGAATTAGCCTTTAATGCAGGTACATTAGAGCGCTCTATTATTTTAAATACAGAAGATTACCAAAGAATTGCTGCCCCCACTTTAGTGGAGTTTGTTCGTACAGAAGAAAGTTAGCCGCCTAATCGTAAAAAAGGGTTATTCCGCAGAATAACCCTAAATGTCTATGATTGATTACGCTGTTGGTCGTATTCGATACTGGCTTGTTTTAGTGCCTGAAAATCAGACCCACAAATCACACGCTTCAATGCGGCGAATTTGGCTTCTGGCCATTCATAGATTTTCAGCGCCAAGAGTTCAGTAATCACTTCAGGTGCAAACCGGTGTTTAACGGGCTTGGCAGGGTTCCCCCCAACAATACAATAAGGCTCGACATCTTTAACGACCACACTGTTAGTCGCAATAACAGCGCCTTCACCAATTTTGACACCCGGCATGATAAAAGCCCGCATGCCAATCCATACTCCGTCACCAATCACCGTATCCCCTTTCCCGATATAAGCTTCTTCAATATATTCAAGAAAAGGATACAAACAAAACCAATCCATACGGTGGGTGTGGTTTCCCCCCATCAAAATTACCGCTTCACTGCCAATACAGACGTAATCACCAATGTAGAGCTGGTCTACATCCCACGCTAATTGCCAATCTCGGCTTTGTTCATCCCCTTGCAGGTAACGAACAACTGAATCTTCAAAACCATTATCCCAACAATCACTGTAGTAACTATGTTTGCCTTTAATATGAATATTGGGATTTTGCACAACTTCGTGCAGTAATTGGTATTTTGACCAATGTTTTTGCTTCATGGTAATAAACCCTTTAAACCGTTTATATTTACCATAGAACGCTTTCTATAGTGATGCATTCGCGCTCAAAATACATCACTATCAGCAACTCGAGGCTGATTTAATAATGGGTTTAACATCTAATGCCCTCTTATCGGCTATCTATAAACTTAAATGAGGCTCTGCTAGCTTCAAACTGGCTTTTCTCGCCACTAACCCTAAAATACAACCCACTAACATCACTATCGCAAGGGACAACTTAGGCGCTATTGGTAAAGATATAGCGAATAACCCCAATGCCGCACCACCTGCCATTTGTACAAAGCCGACTAACGCAGAAGCCGTCCCGGCTTCCTGACCAAATGGCTCCAAAGCGTAGCTGGTGGCCGTTCCCATCATAAATGCCAACCCTGTACAGGCACAGGCGACAGGTAACATATACACCATCCAATGATTTTGTCGCAATTCGGGTAACACAACAAAACCAAGTAGCAAACCTAAACAACCTAGAGCCATCATGGAACTTCCCACTAACAAACAGGTTGGGCGCCCCATTTTGTGAATAAAATAGTTAGCAATATAGCTGGCAAACATAACCCAAAAACCATTAATACCAAATACGATAGAAAATGCCAACGGAGTCAATTGGGCATCCCCCATCAAAACACTAGGTGCAAGGGAAACATAAGTTAACGCCATTCCCATCGTACCCGCATTAACTAGTGCAAAAGTCATAAATTGGCCATTACCCAAGATACGCCAATAGGTTTTAAACAACTTATTTTTGACTTGTGGTAAGTCCGTTGGGCGCGTTTCAGGTAAAAATATGACAATTAAAACTAATATCACTACAGCATATAAGGCAAGAAACCAAAAGGGGGCTCGCCATCCCCAAGCTTCGGCGAGTAAGCCTCCCAATAATGGGGCTAAAGCAGGGACAATATTCAGTGTGCCATTTAAAAAACCAAAGGCACGGGCAGCTTCAGTGCCATTCATGCGGTCACGGACACAACTAAATGCCACAACAGAAGTGCAACACACAGCAACACCTTGCAGCAACCTTGAGGCAATAAAGACTTCTGAGGTCGTAGCTATAATGGCAACGCCAGAGCCCACGATATACAGTAGCATTCCTGCGATTGCAACAGGTTTCCGCCCATATTTATCCACTAGTGGCCCAGAGACTAGTTGTCCTAACCCTAATACTAAGATAAATAAAGCAATTGTCGACTGAATAACCGACTCACTACTGCCTAAATCCTTCGTAATATCGGGGATCGTCGGTAAATATAAATCAATACCTAAAGGGCCTAATAATACTAATAAAAGCAATAAAATAAGAAAGTTACGCATAAACTATGTCTAAAATAGGCTAGTAAATATTTTTACTTAAAGATTAATAAGTGAAATAGACAGGAAACCCTGCTGAACTATCAAAAAAATAGCTGTAAAATTAATTATTCAATAATAAATATGTAGTAATTTTTATTGCTAAAAAGGCGCTAAACCTAGCGCCTTTTATATCATCAATAATCAATGATGATCGATCATTCCATCCATTCAGTATGGAAAGCGTCAATTAGCACGAATTATAAATAACTTTATTTTTCAATGCAATGTATATTTACACTGTATATTAATCATGTTTTTTTTGGCTTTTTTCTGTGCATTTTGGTATATTTTTTCCATCTCAGCCCCCCTCACAGCACCCCCAAAATGGAGTTATAAAAGATGGCTTATTACAGTGTTGAAAAGCGCCCTAGAGCTGATGGTACTGTAAAATACAGATGTACAGTTGGAGTAAAAGAAGGTGGAAAGTATATTTATAGAGAAAATAAAACATTTAGTAAAGCGGCGGCGGCTAAATCTTGGGGGGTTAGACGTGTTGCCGAAATCGAACAAGTTGGCATACCTAAGCCGGAATCGCCAACAAAAATTAAAGTAGGCGAATTAATTCGAATGTACTTAGATGAGCCAGGGCTAGGCGGGAAATCAGGAACAACGAAAAAATATGTACTCAATTCACTATTAACATCTTCTTTAGGGGATATTTATTTATCAAAGTTATCTGTTAACGATGTCATTGAACATTGCAAGCTAAGAAGGGCTTCAGGCACAGGACCAAACACTGTAAGCCAAGATGTAAGTTACTTAACTGTGGCTTTAAACTCAGCAAAATCCGTGTTTGATATTGAATATACCGACAACCCAGCAAGGGATGCTAAGCCCATACTTAATCAAATGGGAATAATAGCAAAATCTAATGTTCGCAGTAGACGGCCCACAAAGGAAGAAACACAGTTAATTCTTGATGCTTTAACTCAGCGTCAAGCCAGAAAGCAATGCAGAATACCTTATCGAGATATTTTCATGTTTTCTATATTGTCTTGCATGCGCATAGGAGAGGTCTGCAAAATACTTTGGTCTGATGTGGATTACTCTAATCGCTCAGTTATAGTCCGTGATAGAAAAGACCCGCGTAAAAAATCAGGAAATCACATGAGTGTTCCGCTTCTGGGTGAAGCGTGGGATATTTTGAATAGACAAGATAAAACTGATGAGAAAATATTCCCTTACAACTCGCAGTCAGTCTCAAAAGGTGTCCATAAAGTTAGGGATGCTTTAGGTATCGAAGATCTAAGATATCATGATTTACGCAGGGAGGGAGCCAGCAGGCTGTTTGAAGCTGGATTTTCTATTGAGGAAGTAGCTCAAGTTACAGGGCATAAATCACTTACAACTCTATGGCAAGTTTACACCGAATTATTTCCTCAAACTCTTCACGACAAATATAACAAGTTAACAGGAAAGTGATCTACATGTGCCAGCTTGAACTGTTGGCGCATCCCCCCTCATTCAATCCACATAAAAACCAACAAAATATCTTGATCTTTGATTGTGATTTACTGTATATAATTACAGTTATATTTTACTGTATATAAAACTAGTTGGTTTGATCTACGAAGGAGTGTTTTATGGTTGCCATCAAGATCCGCTTTAATAGCAACAAAAAAGGTAAATTACCTACAGGTACTTTTGAAGCATTGCAAAAAGAAATAGCAAAAAGATTAAGTGCTAAATACCCCGATCTAAATATCGATATAAACTGGGGTACTCAAGATAATCTATCTATTGATGGTCTTGGGAAGAATGAGAAGAAAACGTATATTGAAGAAACGCTGGAAGAGATATTTAACGATGGTGATTGGCTTCCTGAAACCCAAGAAGCCGAAGTGGAATATTTTGATAAGTGATCGAAATGCGCCAACTACTCGAGCTGGCGCATTAGTTTTTATTGTTGCTCCACCTGTTCCGCAGCTTCCTGCTCTGCCCTTTCCGTTTCTTCCGCAACACGTTTAGCTTCTTCTTGCGCCAATCGCTCTGCTTCTATCTTAGCGAGTCTCTCAGCTTCAGCTTGCTTTTGATTGTAGAGGGAGTTAGGTGGCATTTCGACACGCATGTCTATCCAGCGCGATTCAGGCACGTCACAAGGTTCGTAGTTTTCGAAGTAAACAGGCACGCCTTCTTCATCAAAGTGCTTAATGCGCTTATTCTGGAAACGTTCTGGCATATCTGCGTTCTGTTGGTGGAAAACAAAAATTTCAATATCGCCATCTGGTCTCACCTCGTAATCAATGAGAACCATGTTTTTACCATTATGGTCTTGCGGAATAACAAAGCCGTTATTGATACCCCATGCACCATCCGCATTAAAGCCCACAACACCTTTAATGCGGTAATGGCCAACACCAAGGTGTTCCATTTCAACACCTTCAGATTCGTCGTTTAACTCAAAGTCATCAGAGAATAGTTTCACAATCGGGGATGCTGCTTTTAAGTTTCCGTTTGAGTCTTTGGTTGTATTTGATTCTGACCATATTTTAATCCAACTACCAAGTTGACTTGCTTTTACTGAGCGAAAATAAACTACGTCATCTAATGTTGTTTTGCCCATCTGGAAAAAGTAAGCTCCAGCCCCCACTTGAACGATATTACAACCACCACTACCAGGTATTTTACCCGTATCAGTTCCTCTAATGCCGTAAAACCCTGACCTGTAATCAATAGCGGTTCCCATATTCGCATATTGAGGCAATCCAGCAGCACCTAGGCCATAATCACCCACTAACATTAATTTAGTTGTAGACCCTGCAGATGCTTTCGGAATTTCAACCCTCCCATGCCATGAGCCACCAATTGTGTTGTATTGAAGAAATGCTAATGAATCATCACTCTGTGGTGCATATAAATTTAATTGGTCACCGCTGTTACGTGATAGAGTGACAGATGGTAGCAATATTGAACCAGTTAAAGCTCCTCCTTTTTTATCAAGCTTCCCCTCTAGCTGCTTATCCATTTCTGCAACCGTGCGAAGCTTAATTTTCTGGCCAGTCGGTAATTCAACATCAATGGTTCCCTGAGCCGTCATCCACTGATTTAAAATTTCTGTGTAGACTTCACTCGCAATAACCTGCGCCGTCGCTTTATTAACGCCATCAGAAATAGAGTCAATCATTGTTGTTAGAATGATATATTTCGCATTAGTCAGTTTTGCTGAAACAGGAAATTCCAACGTTAAAGCCGTGTTACTTTCAATGGAATAAATGCTATTAATGAGCAAGTTGGAACCATTTTCAATCAGCACAACCTGACCGACTGAAACAAGCGTAGTGTTATCTTTCCAGCGTGTGCCTGT